>NZ_OZ007017.1:318187-636374 GCF_963931465.1 Erysipelatoclostridium sp. An173
AAATCATGTTGGTGAAGAAAAATATCAGGCGGATATGTTAGATGTTAATGATTGTGCTATTATTGTATCTTATTCAGGAGAAAATCATAGTTTAATTAGGGTGGCTTCGTTATTAAAAGAGAAAAATATTCCGATTATCATTATGACGAGTTTTGGAGAAAATACATTAAGTTGTTTTAGTGAATGTATTTTATATATTGCTACTAGAGAAAAGTTATTTTCTAAGATTGCTAATTTTACTTCTGAACATTCAGTATCTTTATTGTTTAATATTTTATATTCATGCTATTTTCGACTCAATTATGAAAATAATTTAGATTACAAAATAAAGCATTCAAAAAAAGTTGAAGTAGAACATTTTTCATCTAACCAAATTATAATGGAAGAAGATAAAAATTAGTATTTTATCTAAAAAATAGAGCACTGTTCTATTTTTTAGATAATTATTAAAATAAATTTTAGAGCGATGTTTTTAAAAGAACAGGTGCTCTATTTTTTTGTTTTAAAGCATGTTAAAACATAGATACAAGAGGAGGAAATAATATGAAAAAAAGAATGTTAGGTAA
Organism: Erysipelatoclostridium sp. An173; assembly: GCF_963931465.1. Classification (GTDB taxonomy): domain Bacteria; phylum Bacillota_I; class Bacilli_A; order Erysipelotrichales; family Coprobacillaceae; genus Thomasclavelia; species Thomasclavelia merdavium. Next base: position 318,754 of record NZ_OZ007017.1, read on the forward strand.
TATTGAAGTAGGTTGTATTGGTATGGGATGTATGGGATTTTCACATGCTCATGGTGACCCTGCCCCTAGAGAAGAATGTATTAAGATGATTCGCAAAGCTCATGAATTGGGGGTTACTTTATTTGATACGGCAGATGTTTATGCTAATGGTCATAATGAAATATTAGTAGGAGAAGCACTAAAACCCATTAGAGATGAAGTTGTTATTTTAACAAAATTTAACCCTGAAAAAGATCCTGTAAATGATTTGTCAAAAGGAACTGTAGAAGAGCAAATTGAAGCTAGACTAGATGCATCATTAAAAAGATTAGATACTGATTATATTGATATTTATATGATGCATCGTGTTCCTGATGATTTACCAATCGAAGTATATGCAACAGCAATGAAAAATTTGATTGAAAAAGGAAAAATTCGTTCTTGGGCAATGAGTAGAGCTACAGCGAGTCAAATCAAAAAAGCACATGCTATTGCACCGCTAGCAGTTGTTCAAAATGAATTTTCAATGTTAGTAAGAACACCTCTTCATGATGGAGTTTTAGATACTTGTAAAGAATTAGGAATTGGTTTTACACCATATATGCCATTGGCTTCAGGTTTTTTAAGCGGTGCTTATAAACCAGGTATGAAATATAGTAATGATGATATTCATCGTGTATTTTCATGGTTCACTGATGAAAACTTAGAGAAAAATCAGCCAATTTTAGATATGCTAGAAAAATATGCAACTAAGAAAAATGCAACTTATGCTCAAATTGCTTTAGCTTGGCTAATGCATAAATATGATCGTTTAGTACCGATTCCAGGAATGTATCAAGAAAAGTTTATTTATGAAAATCTAAAAACTGCTGATATTGAACTGATGGATAAAGAGGTTAATGAAATAGACAATACATTAGATAGTTTAACTGTTTATGGAGATGGACAAGAATGGCGTGTTGAACAATTAAGAGATATGTTAAAAGAAGAGGGTTATGAAGTTGAAAAATCCTGGAAAAAATAATTAATTTTAAGTAAGGAGAGTCAAGATGAAATTTCCAAAAAATTTTCTATGGGGTGGTGCGTTGGCCGCTAATCAATGTGAAGGTGCATATTTAGAAGATGGTAAAGGGTTAAGTGTACCAGATATGATTTTAGGTGGTGATATTAATACCCCAAGAACAATTTGTAAATATATTCAGAAAAATAAATTTTATCCTAGTCATGAAGCCATTGATTTTTATCATCGGTATAAGGAGGATATTGGCTTATTTGCACAAATGGGTTTTAAAGTTTTGAGAATATCAATTAATTGGGCTCGTATTTATCCAACTGGTGAAGAAGCAGTTGCTAATGAAGCAGGCTTAAAATTTTATGATAAAATTTTTGATGAATGTCATAAATATGGAATAGAACCAATGGTTACATTATCTCATTATGAAATGCCTTGGCATTTAGTAGAAAAATATCAAGGATTTTACTCAAGAATAGTGATTGATTATTATCTCAAATATGCAAAAACTTGTTTTAAAAGATATCGAAATAAAGTTAAATACTGGCTTACTTTTAATGAAATTAATGCTGGAACGATGGCTGATCCTTTGGCTAGTATTATGGGACTTGGCTATATGACAAGAAAAGATTTACAAAGAAATGAGCCATGTACTTTTGATGAATTAAGTGATAATCCTCAAGAACGATATACGGCATTACATCATGAATTAGTTGCTAGTGCTTTGGCGGTAATCGAAGGTCATAAAATCAATTCAGAATTTATGATTGGCAATATGATTAGTCATATTACCTGGTATCCACGCACTTGTAATCCTAAAGATATTTTAGCTTGGCAACAAAAAGATGCAATTTTTAATGATTTTTGTGCAGATGTTCAAATTAGGGGTGAATATCCAGAATATATGTTAGCTTATTTGAAAAATCATCAAATTGATACTTCTTATATATTAGTAAATGATAAAAAAATTTTAAAAGAGGGAGTTATTGATTTTTATACAATGTCATACTATATTTCCAATTGTGTTAGTACTGATCCTAATGTTGAAAAAATTGGTGGTAATTTAGTTGGCGGGGCTAAAAATCCCTATTTACAAGCAAGTAAATGGGGTTGGCAAATTGATCCGGATGGATTGAAATATACGTTAAAAGCCATTTCAAGTCGATATCCTAAAATACCTATTATGATAGTTGAAAATGGTTTTGGTGCAGTTGATAAAGTTGAAAAAGATGGAAGTATTCATGATGATTATCGAATTGATTATTTAAGAAAACATTTAATAGCAATGAAGGAGGCTATTAATGAAGGGGTTAACTTAATAGGTTATACATCGTGGGGACCAATAGATATTGTTTCTGCTGGAACAGGCCAATTTTATAAACGATATGGCTTTATTTATGTAGATAAACATGATGATGGTACAGGTGATTTTTCGAGAATAAAAAAAGATTCATTTTATTGGTATCAAAAAGTTATTAAGTCCAATGGGGAGGATTTGTAGAAATGAAAGATTTATATTTGATGCGTCATGGAGAGACTTTGTTTAATCAAAGAAGAAAAATTCAGGGCTGGTGTGATTCACCTTTAACGGAAGCTGGTATCAATCAGGCCAAACAAGCTAAAAACATATTATCTAAGATTAAATTTGACCACTTCTATAGTTCGACAGCAGAACGATGTGTTGATACTTTAGAGTTAATTACTGACCAACCCTATCAAAGATTAAAAGGACTAAAGGAAAGGTATTTTGGCAGCTTTGAAGGTGAGAGTGAGGATCTAAATCCACCAGTAGCTAAATATGATGAATTTTTTTCTCTTTACGGTGGCGAAACCCGAAAAGAAGTTATGGATAGAATGGTGACAACACTTACTAATATAATGGAACAACCTGATTGTCAAAAGGTTTTAGCTGTTTCTCATGCTGGGGCATGCCGTTGTTTTTTGTCTCATTTAGGTAATCCAGAACAATTATTAAACGGGAAAAGATTGACTAACTGCTGTATATTGCATTTTAAGTATGATAATGGACGTTTTATTTTTAATGAACTTTTAAATAGTAGTAAAGAGGGAAACTAAGATGGCAAAAGTATTTTTTCCAAGTTGTAAGGCGGTTGCTAGTTATCCTGAAGCTAGTAAAAAATTAGCTGCATATCTTAAAGATAAATATCAAATTGATCCAATAGGATGTTGTAAAGTAAAAGGGAAAATGCTAAATGATGATGACCAAGCAATTTTAGTTTGCCTCAATTGCTCACGAGTACTAGAAGGTAATCAACAAGAATTTATTTGGAACATCATTGATCAAGATGATAATTTTATTTTCCATGATTATCATGGCATTCAAATGACATTGCAAGATTGTCATTTGGCTAATAACAAACAAGAAGTAAAAAAAGCGATAAGATCATTAATGAAAAAAATGAATATTGATATTGTTGAAAATGAGGCTTTAAATGATCATTGTCCTTCGTATGAAATTGCTGGATATCATTTAAAACAAAAGCTAACTGAAGAAGAAAAAAAAGCATATTTTACTAATAAATATAATAAAGCTACTACTGATGTTATCGTATCTTATTGTAAATATTGTAATGATGGAGTGCTATTTTCTAATAAACAGGGTAAACATATTTTAGAATTACTTTTCCCGATTAAATAAATTGTTAAAAGAGGTTTATTAAATAGGGTTCTTTCTTGCTTTAGGGTAATATACGTAAATGGAAGAATAAAATAAGTTGATTGATCAATAAATTTTATTACTTCCTAATTTTTATCTACCCATTATCGAGTAAGAACCTTAAATAGGTAGATCTCTTTTATTATTTTAAATCATAAATTATAGTAATCATATTTTATGATTTAAAATATTTTGATTATGAATGATAATTTGTTAAAGTTGTTTATTGAAGGTATTTTAAATATTCAATGTCAGGATATCAAAGTTTTGAATCCGGATTTAAGTCGTGACCATGTTGAAGATAAAGATATGATCTTAGATATTAAAGTAACTGTTGCATCAGGCAAGCAGATTGATATTGAGATGCAAAATTCATCTTTTTCTGTTAGTCAACGTCATCGTTTTCAACTATACGGAGCTAAAATGCCTACATATCAGGAAAAAAAGGTAAAGAAATATAGATATATAAATCCAGTCTATCAAATTATTTTTATCAATGATATAGATAGTGATAATCTACAGCTTTATGATACTTATCAAAGTAGAAATAAAGAAGGTAAATTAGAAAAGAATAATCTGATGAATCAAGTATATGTTCAAGTGCCTTATATCAATGTCATAAAGCAGTATAAAAAACTAGATGAATTCAGCGAATTAGAACTGGCAATCTATATATTTGCAAACGGGATAACAGATGATATAATGAAACTGAAAGAATCAAAGGTGATTGAGATAATGAAAGACAAGATGGAAAGATTTAATCAGGATGATGAACTAAGATTAGCAGCATATAATCGGGAACTGAATATTTATGCTCATGAAATGGAACTCGAAGAGAGTTATCAAAATGGAAAAGAAGAAGGAATTTTGCTTGAAAAAAAGGATCTAACTATTCAGCTATTCAAATCAAAATATCCAGATGAAGATGATAATTTTTTGAGTAATTTAGAAGCTAAAGAGTATGATAAGATTTTTAAAATGCTATTAGAAAATCAATCACTAGAAACAATCAAGAAAGTAATTAAAAAATAATAGACTATAGCTGCTGGAAAAGCAGCTTTTTAATATATGGGTAAATATTATCTATAAAAATAATAGAGTATGACTATGTGTAAGTTTCATTAGAAGCGTAATGATGATCGAGGCTGTCTATTCTTGGTTAAAATATTTTGATTATGAATGATAATTTGTTAAAATAAAAGAGATTAATTATAAAATATGCTGATACAAAGATGGAGGTAAAATGGTTAAAAGATGTAAGTGGGTTGAAGACAAATCAAAATTATATCAAGATTATCATGATTATGAATGGGGAGTACCGGTTTATGATGATGAAAAATTATATGAAATGTTTTTATTAGAAACTTTTCAAGCGGGACTTTCCTGGATTACAATTTTGAAAAAAAGAGAAGCTTTTAAAGAAGCATTTGATAATTTTGATGTGAATAAAATAGCTGCTTATAATGAAGATAAAGTAGCTGAATTATTAAATAATGAAAAAATTATTCGAAGTAAACGAAAAATTAATGCTGCAATAAAGAATGCTCAAATATTTATAGATATTCAAAAAGAATTCGGTAGTTTCTCAAAATATCTTTGGGGTTATACCGATTATCAGATAATTAAAAATGAGGATGATAAAATTAAAACTACTTCTAGTTTATCTGATTGTATTTCAGCTGATTTAAAAAAACGCGGAATGAGTTTTGTGGGGTCAATTACTATCTATTCGTATCTACAAGCAGTAGGTGTTGTTAATGATCATGAAACTGATTGTTTTTGTTATCAAAGATAAATGGAGATGATTTAATGGTATTGAAGATTAAAGATGACAAAAAACTTACGGTAATGGATTTTACAGGGATATATCGGATGCAAAAGTTTTATCGACATGAAAATATAAACTGGATTGACTGTCGAGATATTGAAGGGACTCATGGCTATTGTAGTGATGAAGCTAAAGAGAAGATAAAAAAACGTATCTGTACTTGTCCAGTTAATGGGATTCATTTTATTGATTCAGGGAATTTTCATTATGTTAGTGAATTTTATCTAGAGAGATTAACTGAGGAGTTTGTTTTAGTTGTTTTTGATCATCATAGCGATATGTTAAAACCGCTTTTTGGCGATATTTTAAGTTGTGGTTCCTGGATTTTAAATGCTATGGAACATAATAAGTATTTAAAGAAAGTGATTTTAATTGGAATTGCCAAAGAACAAGTTGCTTTAATTGATGAAAAATATCAAAAAGATATTATATATTTTACTGATGAAGATTTAGGTGATTTAAATAAATGGGATAAAGCTGCAATGCTGCTAGAAAATTATCCATTATATATATCAATTGATAAAGATGTGTTAAGTCAAGATGTTGTTATAACTAATTGGCAACAAGGACAAATGTATTTATTAGAACTTAAACTGTTTTTAGCGGAAATGATTAAACAAGGACAAGTAATAGGAATTGATATTTGTGGTGAGTGTAGTAATGAGGTAGCTAAGCTTAGTGAAATCAAAAGCAATGATTTATTGAACTATAAAATATTAGAATTTTTAAAAAGAGAGTTAACGAATAATGTGTAGTCAGTATTTTTTAGAATTAAAGATGTTAATGGAAATGGAAGATAAAATCGATTATCTTTTTGAATTAGAATTACAAAAAAGAATAACTTATTATCCTAGTAATCAAATTCCAGTAATCAAAATGAATAATAATCAATTAACAGGTGATTTAGTTAAATGGGGTTATCGCTTATTTGACAATAAATTAGTAATAAACGCTAGAAGTGAAACACTAAATCAAAAAGCATTGTTTAAAAATGATTTAATTAATCATCGTTGTATTATTCCAGCTACGGGATTTTATGAATGGGATGAACATAAACAAAGATTTAGTTTCGAAAATCCACAACATAAATTATTATTTATGGCAGGAATTTATCGAGAATATGATAATCAAAAAGAAGTAGCAATTATTACTACTAATGCTAATGAAAGTATGGAAAATATTCATTCACGGATGCCACTTATATTTAATCACTTACAAATGATGGAATGGTTAGAAAATAAAAATGTTACGTCTTTATTAAAAATAAAACCGGAATCATTAATTATAACATCAGGTAATTTACAAACTAGTTTATTTTAGGAGGAAATATGAAACAGAAACATATTTTATTTGATTTAGATGGAACTTTGACAGATCCAATGATGGGAATAACTAAGTCAGTTCGTTATGCCTTGAATTATTATGGAATTGAAGTAAAAGATTTAAATGACTTATTGCCATTTATTGGTCCACCATTAAGAGATTCTTTTAAAGAATATTATGGATTTGATGAAGCTAAAGCTAATGAAGCAGTTGAAAAATATCGAGAATATTATAAGACAGATGGTATTTTTGATAATAAGGTTTATCAAGGAATGGTAGAATGTTTACAAACATTAAAAGATAATGGTAAAAAATTATATGTAGCCACTTCTAAACCAGAGTTTTTCGCTAAACAGATTATTGAACATTTTTCGTTATCAAAATATTTTGAATATGTTGGTGGTAGTGAGTTTAATAGTCGTGAAAAGAAGGCCGAAGTAATTGAATATGTTTTAAAAACTAATCAGATCGATAATGATGATGTTATTATGGTTGGTGATCGTAAACATGATATTATTGGTGCTCATGAAAATAAGATTCCTTGTGTTGGTGTTTTATATGGTTATGGAACTGAGGATGAATTAAAACAGTATCAAGCGGATTATTTGGTTTCTACTGTTGAAGAGCTAACAGAATTATTGAAATAAGATATCGGTCATCGGTATTTTATTTTTGTTTTTTAATATAACTTATAAGAATAATAAAATTATAAAAATATTTGTTAAAAAAAGAAAATAAAGGTTAAGTTATATTGGATTTTATGTTAGAATTTCTCTGTTATTATACAGGAGGACAAAAATGAGCAAAGTAGTAAAATTAGGTAATTATAGAGGAATTGAAGTTAAAATTCCTAAACAATTATCAGTAACAGAAGAAGAAATTAATCGTGAAATTCAAAATTTTCTTGATCAAAACTATCAATTAGTAGAAAAAGATGGTGAAGTTGCTAATGGAGATGTAACAACAATTGATTTTGAAGGTTTTAAAGATGGTGTTCCATTTGAAGGTGGTAAAGCTAATGGACATCAATTAGAAATTGGTTCAGGACAATTTATCCCTGGTTTTGAAGACCAAATGATTGGGATGACTAAAGGTGAAACTCGTGATTTAAATTTAACTTTCCCTGAAAATTATGGGGTAGCTGATTTAGCTGGAGCAGATGTAGTATTTAAAGTTACTGTTCATAAAATTGCTACTAAAAAAGAAGCAGAATTAACTGATGAATTTATTGCTTCTTTAAATGCACCAAACTTTAAAACAGTAGACGAATTAAAGAACGTAATTGAAACTTCTTTACAAATGCAATACAATCAACAATTTGAAGCTACTAAAGAAAATGCTGTATTAGGTAAATTGATTGGGGAAAGTGAAGTTGAAGTTAGTGATGAAGATGTTGAAAAAGCTTTACAACAACATATTCAACATATTTCAATTGAACTAGCTCAACAAGGTTTACAATTAGAACAATATTTACAAATGATGAATATGGATTTAGATAGTTTAAAACAACAACTATTACCAACAGCAAAACAACAAGCATCTTTTGAAGCTATTATTGATGAAATTGTAAAAGTTGAAAGTTTAATTACTTCTGATGATGAAGCTAAAGATCAAGTTTCTAAAATCGCTGCTGCTAATCAAATGAGCATTGATGAAGTTTTAGAAAAAATTAATTTAGATGATTTAAAACGTGATTTAGCTAGAATTCAAGCAAGTCATTTAATTATGGATTTAGCAAATATTATTGAAGAATAAGAAGAAAAGGTCCTTTTAGTCAAGGGCCTTTTTAAATACACTGCTTTAGCGATTATCGATTTTTTCTGGATATAAATCATGATTTGCAAGACGATTCCAAGCAATATCTTCCCATTTAGTTCCGGGTTTACCATAATTACAATAAGGATCGATTGAAATACCACCACGTGGTGTAAATTTACCCCAAACTTCGATATATTTAGGATCTAATAATTTAATTAAATCTTTCATGATAATATTCATACAATCTTCGTGAAAATCACCATGATTTCTAAAACTAAATAAATAAAGTTTTAAAGATTTACTTTCAACCATTTTAATATTAGGAACATAGCTAATATAAATAGTAGCAAAATCAGGTTGTCCGGTGATTGGACAAAGACTAGTAAATTCAGGACAATTAAATTTTACAAAATAGTCATTATCTGGATGCTTGTTATCAAAAGTTTCTAATACTTCAGGAGCATAGTCATCTTTATATTCAGTATTTTTACTACCTAACAATGTTAAATTATCCATTGTTTCCTCCTAATAGCGGGTCAATAACCCCGTTTTTTAAAAAAGCTTCTTGCCTATCAAGACAAGTACCACATTTTCCACATGGTTTATCATTTCCTTCGTAGCATGACCAAGTTAAATGATATGGAACATTTAAATCTAAACCAATTTTTACAATATCAGCTTTACTTTTATTAACAAAAGGAGCTTCGATTTGTAGTTGATGTCCACTTCCTTCATAAATTGCTTGATTCATAGCATTGTTGAAAATTTCGCTACAATCAGGATAGGCATTTCCGGCAGCATCATCTTTATGAGCACCATAATAGATTAAATTGCAATTTTTAGATAAGGCGATACTAGCGGCACTAGATAAAAATAAACCATTTCTAAAAGGTACATATGTAGTTACCGGTTTGCCATCAGTTTTGCTTAATTGTTTAGCATAAGTTTCGTGAGGAATTTCTTTACTTGAATGATTTAATAACGAACAATCGCTATATTCAAAAATCTTAGCTAAATCTAAAAAAATATGTTCTACTTGATAATATTTAGCAATTTGGTTAGCTGCCTGAATTTCTTTATCATGTTTTTGACCATAGCTAATGGAAAGGGCCACGACATTTTCATGACCATATTGATTTATTGCTAATGCTAGGGCGGTAGTAGAGTCAACCCCACCGCTGAATAATACTAAAACTCTCATTAGTTTCTCCTTTTATTGTAGATATATTTGCAAACTAGGATCGTTTTTAAAACGCCCAGTTAAAGTGCTTGTGGTTGTTGAAGTGTTTGCTTTTTTTATTCCCCGGGCACTCATACAGCTATGTTTACCGTTTATAATAACTGCAATATCTTTTGAATCAGTAATTAAGCTGATGATTTCTGCAATATCACTACCAATTCTTTCTTGCAGCTGTAGACGGCGGGCTACCATATCAGCAATTCTTGCAATCTTGCTTAGACCGATGACCTTACCGTTAGGAATATAAGCTACTGTAACTTTCATATCATACATTAATGCAAGATGATGTTCACAATAGCTAAAAATATCGATATCTTTTACAACGACAATTTCTTGGTTAGCAAAATCAAGATCATCAGCAAAAGTTTTATTGAACATTTCTGCGATTTCCTGATTAGTATATTGAATGCCGGCAAAAACTTCTTCATACATTTTAGCTACTCGCTTTGGTGTTTCTTTTAACCCTTCACGATTAGGGTCTTCACCAAGGGCTTCAATAATTTGATAAATACATTCTTCAATTTTTTTAAGATCAATCATTTTAGACTCCTCGCATATTGGGATTCCAAATATATTTATGTAATTGTAATTGAAAATTAACGCCATTTAGCTGATTTTCAATCATAAAAGCAACAATTTCTTTAGGATCGATTTGTCCATAAATTGGGCTAAAGTAGACCTGCGCTTTGTTAATTAAATCGTATTTATCAATAATATTTTTAGCGGTAATTAAATCTTTTTGATTACCGACTACAAATTTAACAACATCATCTTTTGTTAAGTAATTGTAGTTTTTTTCATTCATATAATTTTCCATCAAGCTAGATGGGGTTTTATAATCTAAGGTAAAAATTGGTCGTAAATCGCTAATAAATGGTTTGATATTAACACTACCATTAGTTTCGATTTCGACGTTATAATTAAGTTTTAATAATTCAAAAATCAAGGACTTAATGTTTTTTTGTAACAGTGGCTCACCACCAGTTAAAGTTACATTTTTGATTTTGTTTTCATTTAAATAATTAATAATTTCTTCTTCAGTCATTAAAGAATATTTAGCATCATCACTATTGGCATACTTACTATCACAATAACTGCAATTTAAATTACAGCCTTGAAAACGAATGAAAGCAGCTAATTGTCCAGCTTTACTGCCTTCACCATTGATGCTAATAAACTTTTCAACTACTTTAAAATTATTCATCATTACCTCGGTAACTAGCACAATTATTAGGAGTTTCATAAACATCAATACAATCAAGATTGTATTTCTTAGCTAATAACTCAAAAATATATCGAGCTAGATTTTCTGCAGTTGGTCGAAATGGTAATGAAACGATTTTAAAATTTTCGTTAATCAAAGCTTGGTACAAATCAGTTGATAAACTATTAGTTTCGATAATTAAAGTATGATCAAGTGAATCGGTAATCTGTTTTAAATCATTTTTTAAATCAGTAAAATCAATAATCATACCATTGTTTTGTTTATCTTCTAATAAAGATGTACTTTTAATTGAAACGACAACGCGCCAGCGATGACCATGAATGTTAGCACATTTTCCGTTATAGCCAGCTAAAAAATGAGCACTATCAAAGCTTTGTTCAGTTTTTAAATAATACATTTTCTCTCCTTTCCATACCATCAATAAAAAAAGTAGGCGCACTAAAAGCCTACTTTAAAAGATAATATAAAAAAGTATGCCCTAGTTTTATTTTAAGACAGGATGGTACAAACGAACTGTCTAAAGCTATAATAATCCATTTGTCCTTGATATGTCAAGGTAATGTTATCTAAAGTTCATGTAAATCTTTGTAAAGAAAAGTTAAGAATTTGTTAACAATGTTTGCATTATGTTAATTTTATGTTAAAGTAACGTTTGTAAAGGGGGAAAAATAATGGAACTTACTGATATATTTACTTTACTAGGTGGATTGGCATTATTCTTATACGGTATGACAATGATGTCTAATGGACTTGAATTAGCTGCCGGAAATAAGATGAAAACAATCCTTGAAAGATTAACTGCTAATCGTTTTATCGGTGTTGCTGTGGGTGCTTTAATTACAGCTATTATTCAGTCATCTTCTGCTACAACAGTAATGGTCGTTGGATTTGTAAATGCTGGATTAATGGAACTAAAAAGTGCTGTTTGGATTATTATGGGAGCTAATATCGGAACGACAATAACAGGGCAATTGATTGCTATCGATATTACAGCATTAGCACCAATTATCGCTTTTATCGGTGTAGCGTTAATTGCATTTTTCAAAAGTAAAAAACTTGATGCTTTTGGGACAATTATTGCCGGGTTAGGAATTTTGTTTATGGGAATGGATATCATGTCTGGTGCAATGGAACCATTACGTGATTCACCAACGTTTGTAAGTATGGTTTCTTCTTTTGAAAATCCATTAATCGGTATTTTGGTTGGTGCTGGTTTTACAGCGCTTATTCAAAGTTCTTCTGCGTCTGTTGGTATTTTACAAGCTCTTGCTAGAAGCGGTGTCGTTACATTACCTTCTGCAATTTATGTATTGTATGGACAAAATATTGGGACATGTATTACTTCAGTACTAGCAAGTATTGGGACAACTAGAAACGCTAAAAGAACAACAATTATCCATTTATCATTTAATATTATTGGGACAATCATTTTCGTAATTATTAGTATGTTAACACCATTTGCTGATTTTATGGCATCATTAACACCTACTAATATACCGGCACAGATTGCAAACGTGCATACAATTTTTAATGTTGTAACTACAATTGTTTTATTACCTTTTGGTGCTCAATTAGTTAAACTTACATATATAGTTTTACCTGAAAAAGAAGGTTTAGAAGATAAGATGACAGTTAAATATTTAGATGCATCTGTCTTTACAAATGATTATTATATTGGACGTAGTGCTATTGTTAATCGCCAATTATTTAATGAAACACAAAATATGTTGTCAGAAGTTCAACAAAATGTACAACGTGCCTTTGAACTAATGAGTAACTATGATGAGGCTAAACACGAAGAAATATTAAAACATGAAGAATATATTGATTATTTAAACAAAGAAATTATCCAATATACAACAACAGCGATTTCTTCAGAATTCCCAATCGAAGAATCACAATCAATTGGATTATTCTTAAAAACTGCCGGAGATTTAGAACGAGTTGGTGATCACGCTATAAATATTGCTGAACGTGCAAAACAACTTTATGAAAATGATGAACATTTCTCTGATGAAGCAATGAAAGAAATCTCAATCATGAATGATATGACTAGAAATATTTTACAAGAATTAAGTGTCTTAAAACGTGAAGAATTACATGATATTGTTGAAAAAGTTGATGTAATTGAGGATAATATTGATGGTATCACTCATGAATTTTCATTAAATCAATTAAAAAGATTGCGTGATAAAAAATGTACACCAGAACATAGTGCATTATATACTGAAACACTTATTGATTTTGAAAGAATCGGTGATCATGGTTTAAATATTGCCGTTGCTTTTGATACAATTAAAGAAGAATTAACAACAATGGCTTAAACTGGCTGAATTTCAGTCAGTTTTTTAATATATTATTAAAAACTTAATCATTTGTTCATTCTTTGTCAGTATAATAAGTGTTGGAGGCGATTGGAATGAAGATTGATAAAACATATGTAATATACTTTTCCCCTACAGAAACTTCTAAAAAATCAGCAGTTAGTATTGCTCGCGGATTAGAAGGAACATTAAGTGAAATAGATATAACTTCTATGCCAATTGAAGCTAAACAGTTTAATCGACATGATGTTGTTGTATTTGGAATGCCGGTATATGGGGGACGTATTCCTGTTGAGGCGGTTAAAAGATTAAAATCATTTACTGGTGATCATACTCCTTGTATTATAACAGTAACTTATGGTAATCGTCATTATGATGATGCATTGTTAGAGTTATTTAATATTGTAGAAGGGCAAGGGTTTATCCCGATTGCAGCAGCAACATTAGTTGGTCAGCATACTTATGGAAATATCCAAGTGGGACGTCCAGATCATGATGATATGTATCGCGATGAGTTGTTTGGAAGCTTAGTGCGGTTAAAAATTAATAAAGATAACTTTTCATTTGTTTCAATACCAGGTCATTATCCTTATCGTGAAGGTGGTAATGGTGGTAAATTTAGACCGTCTACAAATGAAAATTGTACGCAATGTGGATTGTGTGTAAAAAAATGCCCGATGCAAGCTATTGATCCAAAGGATTGTAAAACGATTAATGATCAGTGTTTATCTTGCTTTAGATGTATTAGAATTTGTCCAATGCAAGCTAAAACTATGGATCATGATCAAAATTATCAACAGTTTGCTAAGGAATTTACTGAAAAACTATCAAAACGTAAAGAAAATGAATATTTTGTATAATAAATAAGTACGGCTTTTTTTAATTTCCGTACTTATTTTTTGTTTTAAATTGAAAACGTAAATTATAAAACTGATAAATAATAACCAATATATATATTAGAGCAATAACATTAACAAGATAATAGTTAGAAGCAGCTAAAAGCTGATTGATAAAAGGGTCGATAAAATTCACTAATATTATGCCTAATATTCCCCACATTAAACTATAAAACAAACAAATTCGACTACAATAATTATCCGAATATTTTTGATAATTCCAGATTTCAATATTTAAATCATGAGCTAAAAAATAGTGTGTTACATATTCTAAAGCAGTACAACATACTAAAGAATAAAAGAAGATTTCAAAATTATTAGTATGATAGGGAACTGCTTTCAATATTAATAATGCTCCAAATCCATATATTGGAATAAAAGGACCTTTTAATAATCCGGAAAAATGAATTCTTTTTTCAAGTATTGAAATATATGCCGATTCGATAATAAAGCCTAGAAAAGTATAAATTGCAAATTTTACCATTATAACCTCCATTAGTAATTTTATGATAAAATTTGGCAATTATGATACTAAATATGAGCAAGCAGTTTTTCAATTTCAAGAGCAATTTCTTTTGGTTTGACTAATGGCTCAAAGCGAGCGACTACATTACCCCTACGATCAATTAAAAATTTAGTAAAATTCCAATCAATTCGTTTAGAAAGTGCTGGATCCTGGTTTTCTTTAAGATATGTATAAATAGGTGCTTCGTTTGGACCGTTGACATCGATTTTAGCAAATTGTGGGAAGCTAACCCCATAAGTATCAGCACAAAAAGAAATAATTTCTTCCATTGTTCCTGGTGCTTGTTCACCAAACTGGTTACAAGGAAAATCAAGGATCCAAAAACCTTGGTCGTGATACTGTTCAAATAAATCTTCTAATTCATCATATTGTTCAGTAAATTCACATTCCGTAGCCGTATTTACAATAAGTAATACCTGGTTTTGATATGTACTTAATGATTGTAGTTGATTATTGTTATCTAAAACGTTTATATCGTATAAGTTCATGTTATTCTCCTTTTAATAATTTATTTATTAATTATAAAATGTTTTTTTATTAATAACAAATAATATGCTTGTGAATGTTTGATTTTGATGTGATTGATACAAGAATAAATTAATAGCAAAAAAAATGACAAAATTTTAAATAAAGGGTTGACGATTATAAAAGCTTATGTTATTATATTTGAGCAGTCGATTGATGGGCCTGTAGCTCAGTTGGTTAGAGCGCACCCCTGATAAGGGTGAGGTCGATGGTTCAAATCCATTCAGGCCCACCATTAATTAATTGCATTTATATATGGGCCTGTAGCTCAGTTGGTTAGAGCGCACCCCTGATAAGGGTGAGGTCGATGGTTCAAATCCATTCAGGCCCACCATATATAAAAATTAATAAAATATTTTTGGGGCCTTAGCTCAGCTGGGAGAGCGCCTGCTTTGCACGCAGGAGGTCAGCGGTTCGATCCCGCTAGGCTCCACCATTTGTAAATTAGCTCTGCTTTGGCAGAGTTTTTTTGTTTTTATAGGAGGTAATTATGACCGATAAATTAATCATTTTAGTAGCTAGTTTTTTTATATACTGCTTTCTTGGTTGGGTATGGGAATCGATTATTTTACCATTATCACGAAAACAAAAACCTTATAACCGTGGTTTTTTAAATGGACCATGGATACCAATATATGGTTTTGGAGCGATATTAGTAATTGTATTATTTGATATTCATAAAACCGATTATCCTGTCTATGCTTTATTTATTAATGGGGCTGTAGTTGCTTGTTTATTAGAATATATTACATCTTATGGTATGGAAAAGCTATTCCATCAGCGCTGGTGGGATTATAGTCATAAACCGTTTAATTTAAATGGTCGGGTTTGTTTAGAAGGATTTGTTTGTTTTGGAGTTTTTAGTGTTGTTGCCATTGATTATGTACAACCATTTTTTACCTATGAATTATCGAAGGTCGATGAAAAATTATTGTTTATAATTGCTGGTATTTTGACGATATTATTTATTTTTGATACTATTGTTTCAACTAGAATTGCTTTGAATATTGAAAAGAAAGTAGAGCAGTTTAAACAGACTATTGAAAATAATGAAATGGTGTTATTGAAAAACTTATTAGAAAAACAACAGGAAGTTAATAAACGCATTGGGAAAAATCGTTTGCAGTGGCAACGTCAACAGATTATTTTTAAAAACTTAATTAAGCAAAAAGGGAATTTAAAGTATTCACAAAGACGTTTAATTCGAGCTTTCCCAGATCTGCTTAAACATAAAAAGAAATAAAAGGGGATAGATGATGAAAAAAGAGAACTATATCGTAAAATCTTTAAATGGTATGGCGTATGGCTTTTTTTGCAGTTTAATTATTGGAACGATATTAAAACAAATTGGTAGTTTTGTAAATATAAGTCAGTTGATTATCTGGGGTGAAATAGCAACATATTTAATGGGACCGGCTATTGGCGTTGGAATTGCTTATGTAATTGATGCTAAAGGACTAAATTTAATTGCAGCGGTAATTGCTGGGACAATTGGGGCTGGAACTTTTAATGGTAATCAAGCAACAACTGGCAATCCAATCGCTGCTTATGTAGCGGTAATTGCGGCAGTTGAAGTTACTCGTTTACTTCAAGGGAAAACACCGATAGATATTTTACTGGTACCATTTTGCTCAATCGTTATTTCTGGATTGGTAACGATATTTGTGGGTCCATATTTAACGATGGTAATTAACTGGATTGGTGATTTAATTAATCAGGGAGTGGCAATGCAACCATTTTTCATGTCAATAGTTGTAGCAGTTTTAATGGGAATGGCTTTAACGGCGCCAATATCTAGTGCTGCTATTGGTGTGATGTTAGGTTTGAATGGTTTGGCTGCTGGAGCGGCATTGGCAGGTTGTTGCGTACAAATGTTAGGTTTTGCAGTGATGTCAATCGATGATAATGATTTAGGAGATGTAATTGCAATTGGAATTGGTACAAGTATGTTGCAGTTTAAAAATATTGTTAAACATCCAATTATCTGGTTACCACCAATTTTAACAAGTATTATTATTGCACCAATTTCAACCTGTGTGTTAGAAATATCATGTACTCCTGTTGGTTCGGGAATGGGAACGGCTGGATTGGTAGGAATATTAGAAGCGATAAATGTTATGGGAAGCAGTTATTGGATTCCAATTATTGTAATTGATATTATTGCTCCGATTTTGATTACATGGCTAATTTATCGGTCATTTAAAAAATTAAAATATATTAAAAATGGGTATTTAAAGTTAAACCGTTTATAATGGTTTAACTTTTTTTGTTGTTAATATAAGTGTAACATTTCTTAAGTAAAATTATATATCATTAAATATTAAAATAACATTTAATATAGTGATAACAAGAATAGTTATAATTTTTAGATAATACTATTATAATGTTATTTAAAAATTATAGTAATTATACGAGGGGTGAATGTGATGCTGCAAATAAAAAATATTTGTAAGCAATATAAAACAGGTAATTTAATTCAAAAAGCACTTGATGGTGTTTCGTTAAATTTACGTGATAATGAATTTGTTGCTATTTTAGGACCTAGTGGTTCGGGGAAAACAACGCTTTTAAATATTATTGGTGGTTTAGATCGCTATGATAGTGGTGATTTGATTATTAATGGTATTTCAACTAAGAAATATAAAGACCGTGATTGGGATTCGTATCGTAATCACACAATCGGTTTTGTTTTTCAAAGTTACAACCTGATTCCCCATCAGACAGTTCTATCGAATGTCGAGCTAGCTTTAACTATTTCGGGTGTATCTAAAGCAGAACGTAGAAAACGTGCTAAAAGAGCTTTAGAACAAGTAGGACTAGGTGATCAAGGTCATAAAAAGCCTAACCAAATGTCTGGAGGACAGATGCAAAGGGTAGCGATTGCTAGAGCATTAGTTAATGATCCAGATATTTTATTAGCTGATGAGCCAACTGGGGCTTTGGATAGTGAAACAAGCATTCAGGTAATGAATTTATTAAAAGAAGTAGCTAAGGACCGTTTGGTAGTCATGGTTACTCATAATCCAGAATTGGCTTATGAATATGCAACTAGAATTGTAGAATTAAAAGATGGAGTAATTCGCAGTGATTCTAACCCGTTTAATGTTGATAACAAGGCATTAAAGGTGCCACAGCATAAAAATATGGGTAAATCTTCAATGTCTTTAAAAACATCGTTATCATTAAGTTTTAATAATTTAAAAACAAAAAAAGCGCGAACGATTTTAACTTCTTTTGCTGGATCGATTGGTATTATTGGTATCGCCTTGATTCTTTCTTTATCTAATGGGGTAAATCAATATATTCAATCGATAGAAGAAGAAACTTTATCGGAATATCCGTTACAGATTCAAAGTACAGGTTTTGATATAACTTCAATGATGGATACCCAGTCAAGCGATGATTCAACTAAAGAAGATGGTGAAGTTCAAGTATTTCAAATGCTGACAAATATATTTTCGCGAGTGGGATCTAATGATTTAACATCATTAAAAGAATATTTGGATAGTAATAAGGGTGATCTTTCTAAATATACTAAGTCAGTTGAATATACTTACAATGTTGTTCCGCAGATTTATAGTGCTAATACGGAATCGATTCGACAAGTTAATCCTGATCGATCGTTTGCAGCGCTTGGTTTAGGGGCTTCAAGTACAAGTAATAGTACAATGTCATCAATGATGAGTACTAATGTATTTTATCAGATGCCACAAAATACTGATCTATATCAAGAACAATATGATGTAAAAGCAGGGAGATGGCCTAAAAAGTATAATGAATGTGTGCTGGTTTTGAATAACAATGGTAAGATTAGTGATTTTATGCTTTATACTTTAGGGTTGCGTGATTATTTAGAATTAGATACGATGATTCAACAATTTTCTCAAGAAGAAAAAGTAACAGTACCTGATAATAGTCAATCATATTCATATGATGATATTATTGGTATTAATTTTAAATTAGTTAATCCTTCAGATTATTATCAATACGATGCTAATTATAATATTTATCGTGATAAAACAGATGATCAAGCTTATATGAAACAGTTAATTGATAATGGTGAAAATCTAGAAATAGTAGGAATTGTTCAGCCTTCAGATGGTGCTAATGTTACAATGTTGCAATCTGGGATAGGGTATTTGCCATCGTTGAGTGATCATGTTATAAATCAGGCGCAATCAAGTGAAATTGTTCAAAAACAATTAGCAACACGTGATATTGATGTTTTTACTGGAAAACGTTTTGATGATCCTGAAAGTTCTAGTTTAGATATGAATTCATTATTTACAGTTGATAGTGAAATGTTACAAAGTGCTTTTTCTTTTGACCAAAGTAAAATATCAATGGATATGGATAATGTTGATTTTAGTCAGTTATCAATCGATCCATCGTTATTGCCCTCTTTAGATGTTGATAGTTTACTAGGAGATATTAAATTTGAACTGACAACTGATCAGATTAATCAAATCAGTCAAAAAATTATGACCCAATTTCAACAATATTTAAAAGATAATAATCTTACTGATCAATCTAAGATGGATGAATATTTTCGGGCTTATTTACAAAGCGATGCGGCTAAAAATTTGATTCAAAGTGAAATGACAGCATTAATCCAGGAAAATGGTATGGCAAAGCAGTTTGCAGCTAATTTACAAAGTCAAATGCAAACGATGATGGCTCAGTATAGTGAAATGATCGCAAATTCATTAAAACAGCAGTTAACAACTGTTATGGCTGATCAGATGGATAATTTTTCAAGTCAATTCCAAGATGCTATTAGTATAGATACAAGTAAATTTGCTAGTGCTATTAAGGTAAATATGTCAGAAGAAGAATTATCTGAATTGATGTTATCGTTAATGAGTGAGGATTCATCTTCTTATGAAAATAATTTACAAAAACTTGGTTATGCAAGTAAAGATGAACCTAGTGGTATTAATATTTATCCACTTGATTTTGAAAGTAAACAGGAAGTTATTGATGTTTTAGATCAATATAATGAAAATGTTGAAAAAGTTGATGAAGATAAAGTTATTACTTATACTGATTATGTAGGTACATTAATGTCTTCGGTAACTGATATTATTAATGTTATTAGTTATGTGTTAATTGCCTTTGTTGCAATATCATTAGTAGTATCTTCGATAATGATTGGTGTAATTACTTATATAAGCGTTTTAGAACGGAAAAAAGAAATTGGTATTTTAAGGGCTATTGGAGCTTCTAAACGTAATATTTCGCAAGTTTTTAATGCTGAAACATTTATTATTGGATTATTTGCGGGAGTGTTAGGTATTGTTATTACATTATTGTTATTAATACCAGGTAATATGATTATTCACGATATTGCTGGTAGCCAGGATGTTAGTGCTATCTTACCAGTAACTGGAGCGGTAGTATTGATTATATTAAGTGTTGTATTAACGTTAATAGGTGGTTTGATTCCAGCTAAAAAAGCGGCATTAGAAGATCCGGTTACTGCTTTAAGAACTGAATAAACTAAAAAGGTATCAGTGTGCTGATACCTTTTGTTGTTAGTCTTGTTTAAACAGTGAAATAATTTCTTCAGTAGACATTGAAGTAATACTATTTTGACTGTTTTCAATAAAGATATTAGATAAATCTTGTTTTTGAGCTTGTAATTCCTGAATTTTTTCTTCAATACTATTTTTCATGATTAACTTATATACTTGAACGCTGTTTGTTTGTCCAATTCGATAAGCACGGTCGGTAGCCTGGTTTTGAGCTGACATATTCCACCATGGGTCATAATGGATAACGATCGATGCTGCAGTTAAGTTTAGACCAGTACCACCGGCTTTTAATGATATCAAAAATACTGTCGTATTATCTTTTTGGAATGCATTTACTAATTGGTGACGTTTGATTTTATTTGTGGCACCAGTTAATACATAATACGAGATATCATTTTTCCGTAATTCTTTTTCAATTAACTCTAATGAAGTAGTAAATGAAGAGAATAACAATACTTTCTGGTTATTTTCTTTAGCTTTTTTAATTATATCCAGACAAGCACTCATTTTAGAACTTGGACCATCAATGTTATTGTAAAGAATTCGTGCATCGCAGCAAAGCTGTCTTAATCTAGTCATCATTGCTAATATCTGAATATGATCAAGATGTTCAACTTCTAGAGCTTGTTGCAATTTATCGTTGATTTGGCTTAAATTAGCTAAATATAGATTTTCTTCTTCTTTGTTGAATGCTATTTTAATAGTATTTTCTACTTTTTCTGGTAATTCTGATAATACTTCTTGTTTAGTTCTTCTTAAAATAAATGGTTCAACCATTTTTTTAAGTTTTTCTTGTACTTCCTGATCTTTACTGTAAACGATCGGACGTTCAAAGTTTTCTTTAAAATAATTGTAATTAAACAAATAATTAGGCATTAAAAAATCAAAGATAGACCATAATTCAGCTAATGAATTTTCAATTGGGGTACCAGTTAAAGCAAAACGATGAGTACCTTTTAATTCCTTAACAACTTTAGCATTTTTTGTAGTCTGGTTTTTAATATACTGAGCTTCATCTAAAACAATATATTCAAAACGATAATCACGATATAATTCAAAGTCGCGACGTAAATAATCGTATGATGTAATTACGATATTATAGTTATTAATCTGATCGATTAATTTTTTTCTAATAGCCAGATTACCAGTTATACAAGTTACTTTTAAATCGTTAGAGAACTTTTTAATTTCATCTTGCCAGTTTAAAATTAATGTTGCTGGTGTAATAACGATGCTGACTTTATCTTTGCTATCTTCTAAAGCAGCAATCATTTGCAACGTTTTTCCAAGCCCCATATCATCAGCTAAGATCCCCCCAAAACCATAATCACTCATTGTCTTGATCCAGCGATAACCATCTTTTTGATAGTCACGTAAGATATTTTGATAAGCTGGTGCAATCTGGTATTGGTTAGTATTGCAGTTAGTTATGTGGTCAACAAGTTCCTGAAATTGCTGGTCACGTGAAAATTTAATTGTCTTACTATCTAATGTTAGTTGATTTAAATATAATGCTTTAGATTTATCGACTAAGATTTTACCATCTTCAACATTAGCGCTGCTGATATTTAAGTCCTGGATTAAATCATAGGCTTCGCTGATTGTCTGATCTTCAAGATTGATAAACTCGCCGCTTTTTAAACGGTGATAGGCTTTATTTTTTTGATAAGAATCTAGAATCCCCTGAATTTCATCTTTAGAAACATTAATGCTGTCTAAATCAATTTCTAATAAGTCATTTTTCAATCTAATACCGATATTAAATGCAACATTTCTTGGTTTGTTGATATTTTTAATATCTTCACTAACGAAAACATCACAGTACTGATTTAATTCTGGCAATACATATTTAATAAAATAATAAATATCTTCATCATTATTAGTAATTAAATACATATTAGTCAATTCATCATAATTGGCATAATCTTCAATTAATGCTAGTGCTTTATCAACGTTTAACGGTAGTTTAGTTTCGTAGCTTTCAATATATTTACCATCAAATAAAATATTTCCTTCTTCATCACGGTATTCTAGATTGATGGTTAAATCACCGAAGTTATTCATATCAACATAGCTTAATAGAGTGATTACACTAGGTAAATAGTCATCAATATTAACACCGGTAATTGAGATATATGGCAATATTTGATCAATAATATATTTTCCAAAATAACCAAAATCTTCCTTATTAACAATAATATTTTCCTTTGTTAAAACACTTAATAACTCTTTAGTGATAGTAGACATTTTTAAGCTGTAACGGTTTAATACATTGTTTTCTAAACAATAGATATATTGATTACCAATAATTAATTGACCATCAGATACATTTAGTTCTAATTCAAAATAATCATCTTTATCTTTAATATTAATTGCAATATTATCATGATCGATAGTTGTAAATAAGATATTGATATCTAAATTAGTTAAGTATAATTCAAAAAACTCATCGATATTATATTGATTGATTTCAATTGATCTAAAACGATCGATACTATCAATAAAATCACTGTTTTCACGAATGAAATTAATTTGTTTTAAAGCATTTTGATCAAAAGAATGACGATTGTGATTTGTCGTTAGCATGTTTCCATAACTAACTGTTCGCTGGTAACGGAAGTTTTTAATAAACTCTTTTAGGTTTTTAATAGCATAAGTCTTCTGGTTACCAATGCGATAAGAAATTAACAGTTTATTAAAAGAATGATTGATATTTGGTATTATTCGAATATTAGTATCCGTTAAAGAAGGTTCCTGGTAATTAGAATAACTGTCAATCAAATCTTTTGCTACTTGGATTTTACTGTTAATTATTTTTTCTTCCTGGATTCTTTCAAATGCTTCTATTTTAGCTTTATATTCAATTTTTTGATTAAACTGAAATGGGATATCAGACATTTCTAAACTATAAAATTTTAATAATAAAACGCCGATGTGACCACAAGCTATTTTGTTGTCCTGACAATTAGCGCAATCACAAAGGAAATTGGTTATTTTACCACTGGTATCGACAGTTACCTGACAATTATTATGTTGACCATTAATAGTAACCTGGCCATCAATATGGTATGTGTTACCTTGTTTGATTACTGACATGTTCGAAATTACATTATCTTTATAATACTTTCGAGCCATTGCCCAGTTTTGCTCATTAAATATTCTATTTATTTCATCATCTTTAACGTACATTTATTTCCCTCCGATAGATTATTATACCATTTTTTTATATATTCCCAAATAGAAAATAGGTAAAAATATTTTACACTTTTTACAAAAGTGCTATAATATTGTTATATTTAAGCCGGCATAGCTCCAACGGTAGAGCAATCCACTCGTAATGGATAGGCTGCAGGTTCAAATCCCGTTGCCGGCACCATATTTCAAACCGGTTGGTTTGATTTTTTTATATAAAAATATTTATAACTGGCAGGTGAAATTTATGAACGACTTTTTTGAAAAAGATGGTTATGTTTTAAGATTAGCTAAAAAAGAAGATGCATTAGATTATTATCAAAACAATTTTAATCCATTAGACATTGAAGTGGCTAGATTTACAGGCTCAAAAACATCATATACTCAAGAAG
This sequence comes from Erysipelatoclostridium sp. An173, assembly GCF_963931465.1. GTDB lineage: Bacteria > Bacillota_I > Bacilli_A > Erysipelotrichales > Coprobacillaceae > Thomasclavelia > Thomasclavelia merdavium. The sequence goes on from NZ_OZ007017.1 coordinate 343,185, forward strand.
AAGTTGTTAGTTTTTTTAAACAGTGTATTGACGCTAAAGATCGCTATGATTTTGTTATTGTTGAACCTAAAGGGCATATAATCGGTGAAAGTGTTTTAAATGAAATAGATGAAGATTTAAAATGTGCGAATTATCGAGTTGCTTTATTTCATAATAATTCTCGTAATCGTGGGATTGGCAGCTGGGCAATAAAAAATACATTAGCATTTGCTTTTGATACTTTAAAATTACATCGAGTAGAATTAGAAGTTTTCTCATTTAATCCACGAGCTATTCATAGTTATAAAAAAGCAGGATTTAAACAAGAGGGAATATTAAAAGATTCGATTAAAGATGGTGATAATTATGGTGATACTATTTTAATGGCTATTTTAGAAGATGATTGGAAAAATCAAAAACAGGAAATAGTTATAGATGAATATTCATATCGTTGTGGGGTAATGGATTGTTTTTGTGAAATGGTTAAAGCTGGTGTTAAAAGAATTGCCTTAGCACATCCTTTTAAAACAAAACAAGATCGAGATAGTTATTTAGAGTTTGTAGAAAAAATTACTAATCAGTATCACATTCGTTATTTTTTAGACGATGATCCTTTAATTACTGATTTGTTTGCAATGTCAATGAATCTAAATACTTATAATATTATTTTTTATCGAAACGATGAAGATATTAAAAAATATCAAGAATTAAAAGAAGAAAAAAGGCAGGCTTTAAAAAATAATAAATATGAACAAGTTAGAAACTCTTTAGCTTATCAATTTGGATATTTATTAGGATATAGTGATAAAACTATTGCAGAATATATTAAACAAAATAATGAAAAAGAAAAAGCAACACTATAAATTATGGTGTTGCTTTAAATATGTTAAAAAATCTAAACAACCTTCATAAACATCATCATAGGTAACATCAAAATTACCAGTATACCAAGGATCAGCAATATCACGAGGTTGTTTTGAAAAATCTAGTAAACGATATATTTTATTTTCTTTGTCATTACCGACAATTCTTAAAATGCCATTTACATTTCTAGTTTCCATTGCTATTAAATAATCATAATTTTTGTAATCCGATTTTTTTAATTGCATAGCGACTTTACCGCTAGTAGAAATATGATATTGTTGTAGTTTGTTTTGGGTTCCATAATGAACAGGAGAACCGACTTCACCACAAGTGCCGGCTGATTGAATAAAAAAATGATTACTTAAACCTTCTTTTTCAACTAAATCTTTAAAAACAAATTCTGCCATTGGAGAACGACATATATTCCCTAAACAGATAAATAAAATTTTAATCATATCATTACTCCTTGATTATATGAAAAAAGATGAACTCAGTTCATCTTGGATACTTAGAATGGTGACCCGCAGGCGATTCGAACGCCTGACCCTCTGATTAAAAGTCAGATGCTCTACCGACTGAGCTAGCGGGTCTTTTTTTCAGTGCCTAAATAAAATAACATATTTTTTTTAATCTGTAAAGAGTTTTTTTAATATATTTGTAATTTATTGATATAATTTAAGAACTTTTGAGTGTTTCTATGGATTTCTACAATGTTTTATAAATAAATATGCTTAAATTCTATATGGGTGATATGTGATGAAGGGTAGATATTTATTAATAATAGCATTACTTTTGTTATGTGGTTGTCAAGATGCTGATGCTAAAAAAGTAACTAGCGCTAAAGAAAATGAAAAAGTATTAACAATTAAAAATGAGGTTTTGAAAAACAATCAGAATTTTAAAAATAATCAAAATGGGAAAAACAATTTGTTATTATTAATGGCAAATAGTGTTGATTATTATAATTATGTAAATGGTTCAATGGTACTGACAATGGATTATCAAGGACAAATGCAGCAGATAAAATATGATTTTCAAATTAATGTGCCTGATTATCATAGTTTTATTTATCAGGTTTCTTCTACTGGATTTAATGAGCAATGTTTTTTTAGAGATAGTGAAAAGATGTATTTTTATAATGGCAATATTGATGATTTAAAGAATAATGATTTGAGTGAATTGATAAAAGAGAAAAAAATGATCGTAGAACAAGTTAGTGCCAATAATAATTTGTTTAAATATCAAAGTTTATCACTTCAAGAAAGAATTGATAATTTTAGTAGTACTCGGGTTGCAAATGATTTATATGGTGATGTTGCACCATATGTATTTCCAGAAGAAATTGCTTTATATCAGTTAGGAACGAAATATGACAATTATGATATTAAAGATAATACTGATTTTCTTGATCGAGAAGTATTTGTTGTTGAAGGGACTATTGATGATACGGTTTATAATAAGGGGACTATATCTTTATTTGTTGACAAACAAACGGGAATACTTTTAAAATATGAATATAAAACAGATGTAAGTATAGTAACAATGGAAATGGAACAGATAGCAATTGACCAAGATGATCAGGATGATTTTTATTTGGAATATATAAAAAATAAAAAAAATTAAAAAAATTGTAAAAAACACTTGCATCATACCTTGGATAATGCTATTATAGTAGGGCACCAAGTGCTTGAATAGCTCAGTTGGTAGAGCAATCGGCTGTTAACCGATCGGTCGTAGGTTCGAGTCCTACTTCAAGCGCCATGTGGCCTGTTGGAGAAACGGTTAACTCACATGCCTTTCACGCATGCATTCACGGGTTCGAATCCCGTACAGGTCACCATTTGGAGGTTTAGCTCAGTTGGGAGAGCATCTGCCTTACAAGCAGAGGGTCAGCGGTTCGAGCCCGTTAACCTCCACCATTATAAGCCGGCTTAGCTCAATTGGTAGAGCAACTGACTTGTAATCAGTAGGTTGAGGGTTCAAGTCCTTTAGCCGGCACCATTTTTATATACGCGGGTGTGGCGGAACTGGCAGACGCACTAGACTTAGGATCTAGCGCCTTTGGCGTGCAGGTTCGATTCCTGTCACCCGCACCATGTTGATATTTGCTTCAGGGTTGGTCCTGAAGTATTTTTTTTATTTTAAATGTGTTCTAAATTTTTTGTTCATTATAAAATGAATATTTATAAGTTGTATTTTTAATTTATTATTGACAATATTGAATATATAGGTGTATTATAACAGTGTTATATAACACTGTTATATAGGGGGTAAAAAATGCAAGATACTTCAAATTTGACACTGAATAAAATTCAACAAGCTGCTATTGATGAGTTTTTGGAAAAAGGATTTAGAGGAGCTTCTTTACGCCAAATCGTTAAACATGCAGGTGTGACAACTGGGGCATTTTATGGATATTTTTCTAGTAAGGAAGCATTGTTTGCTTCAATTGTTGAACCACATGCACAAGCTATAATGGCTAATTTTATGCAAGCTCAATTAAAATTTGCTGATTTGCCTAAAGACGAGCAACCTTCTCATATGGGAATTGAATCAAGTTCTTGTGTAAATTGGATGGTTAATTATATCTGTGATCATCGTGAACCGGTAAAGCTTTTACTATTGAAAGCTGAAGGAACGAGTTATGAAAATTTTGTTCATAATATTGTTGAAGTCGAAGTTGAATATACTCTAAAATACATGGATGTTTTAAGGGAACTTGGTTATTTAGTACCTCAACTTGATAGGACTTTGTGTCATATTATTGCAAGTGGTATGTTTGGAGGAATTTTTGAAGTTGTCATCCACGATATTCCTAAAGACCAGGCTATGCGTGATGTAGGTCAACTTCGAGCATTTTACACAGCTGGTTGGTTAGCATTAATGGAAACAAAATAGATTAATGCAACAACCTGCAATTTTTTTACCCTATTAGTTAGCATATGCTAACATAAGTGTTTGTTGAAAAAGGAGGGTTAATATGGAAAAAAAGAAACAAAATGCTATTATTGCTTTATTAGGTTATGCTGGAAACTATAAGGTCTTGACGTTTATAGGATTAACTTTATCTGCAATTTCGATGCTTTGTAGCATAGTGCCATATGTTTGTATTTGGCTTGTTGCTAAAGATCTGATTACCGCTGTGTCTGACTTTTCTAAAGTTCAAAATGTAGAAACCTATGGATGGATTGCCTTTGGTTTCGCTGTATTAGGAATTGTACTATATTTTATTGGTTTAATATGTACTCATTTAGCGGCTTTTAGAACTGCTGAAAATATACGAAAAATAGGTATGAATCATATCATGAAAGCACCATTAGGGTATTTTGACAATAATGCTTCAGGACTTATTAGAGGAAGGTTGGATAGTGCGGCTAATGATACAGAAACACTGTTAGCCCACAATTTAGCCGATATTGTTGGAACTATCGTATTATTTGTCGGAATGGTCATTTTGATGTTTATATTTGATTGGCGTATGGGTGCTGCATGTTTATTGTCTACAGTTATATCCATTATTGCAATGTTTTCAATGATGGGCGGTAAAAATGCTCAGCTTATGGCTGAATATCAAGCTGCCCAGGATAGAATGACAAAAGCAGGAACAGAATATGTTAGAGGAATTCCTGTAGTTAAGATTTTTCAGCAGACTGTTTATTCGTTTAAGACTTTTAAAAAGGCCATTGAAGAATATAGTGATAAGGCAGAATATTATCAGGCGAAAGTTTGTCGTGTGCCTCAATCGATCAATTTGACATTTACTGAAGGGGCTTTTATTTTTTTAGTGCCTATTGCTATCTTTTTGATACCTGGTGCATTGCATAGTGGTAATTTCAGTGATTTTATTACGAATTTTGTATTCTATGCTGTTTTTTCTGCTATCATTTCGACTTCACTCGCAAAAATTATGTTTGCATCTTCAGGTATTATGCTAGCTAGTACAGCGTTAAGCCGCATTGATTTAGTCATGAAGGCTCCAACGCTTGAAAAATGTGTGAATCCAAAAGAGCCTGAAGATAATAGTGTGGTTTTTAAAGATGTCAGTTTTACTTACACTGGTTCAAGTACTCCTGCATTATCACATATATCTTTTAGAGTTGAACCAGGTCAAACTGTTGCGCTCGTAGGACCATCAGGTGGTGGTAAAACAACAGCTGCCAGTTTAATTCCTCGATTTTGGGATGTAGATGAAGGGGTAGTTGCGGTTGGAAATGTTAATGTTAAAGAAATTGATCAGCATGTTTTAATGGAGCAGGTCGCTTTCGTTTTTCAAAATACAAAACTCTTCAAAACATCGATTTTAGAAAATGTTAAAATTGCCAATCCAAACGCATCAAATGATGATGTTATGCAAGCTTTAAAAGCGGCTAGATGTGAGGATATTATTGAAAAACTTCCTAATGGTGTCAATACGATAATTGGGAATGAGGGAACATATCTTTCTGGAGGTGAACAGCAAAGAATTGCTTTAGCGCGTGCTATTTTAAAAAATGCACCAATTGTGGTATTGGATGAGGCTACTGCTTTTGCTGATCCTGAAAATGAAGTTTTAATACAAAAAGCCCTCAGTGTTTTATGTAAAGATCGAACAGTTATCATGATTGCTCACCGTTTATCAACTGTTGTCAATGCGGATAGAATCATTGTTTTAGAAGAGGGACATATTATTGAAGAGGGTACTCATAAAGAATTATTAGATAAAAATGGTCTGTATCATAAAATGTGGACTGACTATAATCAGGCAGTGAAATGGAAAATCACAAGTGGAAAGGAGGCAGCGTAAATGTTTGGAAAAAATTTTAAGCGAAAATATGCCTTAACAGAGAAAGGTGTTCAGAATGTCAAAAAGGGGACATTTTGGACAGTTATAGTAAATATTGTTGTTATGGCTGGTGTTAGCGTATTATATCTACTGATGAAAGAATTGATGGGAGTTTTGACAGGTGATCAAACAGAAATCAATATGATAACGATTCTTATTTTATTAGTTGCATTTGTATTTTTATCATTTATAACACATCTTCAGCAGTATACAGCCACTTATGGACTTGTTTATGGTGAAGTCAAGGCTACAAGAATTGCTTTGGCGGAAAAACTTCGTAAATTACCATTAGGATATTTTAATAAAAAAGATATTGCAGATTTAACAGAAACGATAATGGGAGATGTTAATCGTATGGAGCATGTCTGGTCACATGTGCTTGGTTATTTATACGGATCTTATATTTCAACAGGAATTATTGCTATTTTCCTATTTATTTATGATTGGCGTTTAGCAATAGCTTGTCTTTGGGGGGTACCTGTTGCGTTTGGTCTATTGTTTGGCTCTCGAAAGTGGACTGCAAAAGCCTCTGAAAAACTGAAAAAGGCAGCTGTCAAAGTTTCTGATGGAATACAGGAAACGTTAGAAAATGTTAGAGAGATTAGAGCCACAAACCAAGAAGAAACTTATCTTCAAGGTCTTTATCAAAAAATTGATGAACATGAAAAAGTGATGATCAAAGGAGAACTTGTATCCGGTATTTTTATCAATGCAGCAAGTGTCATCATGCGTTTAGGTGTTGCAACTACAATCTTAGTTGGTGCAAATCTTATTGTTCACGGACAAGTGGATTTTATGGTATTGTTTATGTTCTTATTGGTCATTACAAGAATTTATGCACCTTTTGATCAGAGTCTAGCATTAATTGCTGAGATGTTTGTCTCACAGGTATCAGCAAACCGTATGATGGAAATCTACGATACTCCAGTTGCATCAGGGAAAGAAACTTTTGAACCAAAAGGACATGATATTGAATTTCATCATGTTTCATTTGCTTATGATGACCATGATGTTTTAAAGGATGTCAGTTTTATAGCCAAAGAAGGAGAAGTAACAGCCTTAGTTGGACCTTCTGGTTCTGGCAAGAGTACCTGTGCTAAATTAGCTGCACGTCTTTGGGATGTCAATAAAGGAACTATAACAGTAGGAGGAATTGATATTAATACTGTTGATCCTGAAATTTTATTGAAAGATTATTCAATGGTGTTTCAAGATGTTGTTTTATTTGATGACAGCATAAAGGAAAACATCCGTCTAGGAAAAAGAGGAGCAACAGATGAAGAAGTATATGAAGCCGCTAAAGCAGCAAATTGCGATGAATTTGTGCAGAAACTCCCTAATGGCTATGACACACTGATTGGTGAAAATGGTGCAAAACTATCAGGTGGTGAGAGACAAAGAATTTCCATTGCCAGAGCGCTTTTGAAAGATGCTCCAATCGTTTTGTTAGATGAGGCAACAGCTAGCCTTGATGTGGAAAATGAGACTAAAGTGCAAGAAGCTTTATCTAGGTTACTGGTTAATAAGACTGTTTTAGTCATTGCTCATCGTATGCGAACAGTCCAATCTGCTGATAAGGTTGTTGTTTTAGAAAATGGTAATGTCAAAGAATATGGAGCACCAGCAAAATTATATGCTATAAATGGACTCTATCGTCATATGGTTGATCTACAAAATGAAGGCTCTAAATGGCAAATTGATAGTAAAAAGATTTCACTTGATATGTATTAAATAGTGATATTTTAATACAGGTATTAATGGAGATATAAAAGTATACCTTAGTATAAATAGTTGAACGATACTAGGGTATTTTTATTATGGATGATAGATAAATATTAAGATCACTGAATTTTCAAAATTTAATTTTAAGACAGGTAAAAAAATCGGGGGTATCATCAACAAAAACATGTTAATAAGTTGTATTTACTATATGGTTATGTATAATGAAATTAAAGATATATTTCAAAAATTAGTATTGAGATAGTATGAAGTAACTAACTAATTAATTTACTAGGTATAGATTTATAATGATAAAAAACTTTATAGAAATAAAAATTCAAAGAAAGGGGAAGTTATGAAGTAGGCAAAAATAAGATAATATCGAAGAGGGGTTACTTCATAATGGTGGTTAGAATGAATAATTTTCTTAATGGTCTAGTAAAGTTATTTGGTTTTTCTGATTGGGGTTTAACGTCACTTATTTATTCTATTTATCTTAAACGTACTAAAAAAATCTCATATGTTGAAGAAAAAACAATAAAACAACAATATAAAGAACAATTTATAAAAATTCGTTCTTGGTGTTACTTTATGTATTTTATAATTGCAATGAGCCTTCTTATTAATTTAAATTTTACAAGTTTTAATAGAACAATAATTTGGACTGTTCATATAGCTTTGTTTCTATGTATTTTTGTTTATAGAATAGTTAAAGAAAGTAAATTTTATAAATAATATTATATAATTGATTTATTAATTCTTCCTTTTGGTATTATTGGTTTAAGTTTGAGGATTTATAATAACATTTTAAATGATCCAAGGGAGTTGATATTTATTCAAAAGAAATTACAATTAGAACATGATGATTTTAAAGTTATTAGAGGAAATCCTGGTTTATATGTCCCATGATAATTTTCAATATTAAAAAGACTGAGCGTAAAAGTAGGTAAAACTTGGCCCAGTCTTTTTAGTTAGTAAATAAAGATAACTATTACAGTATAAACAATTAGTGTAATAACCATAAATAATGAGATAAATGCCGATTGAAAATCAGCATCTTCTTCTGATTTATTAAGTGGTGAGATTAACATTGGCACAGCAAAACCAGTAGGACTCATAAAATAAATTAATACTGCGATCATATAAATTTTATCTGCCATCATAGTTGGGAAGAAGATAAAGAATCCAGCAATGATGCATACATATAAAACTAGTCTAACTGATAATAATTTAAGTAATGACGGTAATGTTTCTTTTTTAATCTTTAAATTATAACCAATAATAAATAATATCATTCCTACAATAGGAGCAGTAGCCTGAGTAATAGTACTAGTATAGACATTGATAAATGGTGTTTGACTTAAATAGTTATAAAATCCACTTAAGTTTAATATTAATGCAAGAGTTACAGCAATTACAAATGAGTTTGTAAAGATAGTTTTTAATAAGTCTTTATTGTTTGTTTTACCAGCAGTAGATTTTGCAACTAAAATAGGGATAACAACAAATGCAATGAAACTACCAGCAATATCAAAAATTACAGTATTGCTTGCATAACTTAAGCCAACTATTGATGTATAAAGTGGTAGAGCAACGTTTCCTCCTTCACAGGTTGTTAATAAGTATGGTGAAATATGCGCTAATTCTTTACCGGTAAATCCACTAATCAATTTACCAATAATCATTGTTAAAACAAATGCTATAAATACATAAATAATAACCCAAATAACTGATACTTCTATCTTTGCTGTAAATAAAACGTTAAAAATCATAATTGGAAATAAGACATTGAAGACAATATTGTTTGCTCCATCTTTTTGTTCTGGGGTAATCCAGTTTTTGATACGAGCAATAGCTCCTAATCCAATCATAAAAAATACGGGAAATAACGTTGTTAATGCTGCCATTTATTTTCTCCTTTCAAATCCGCATCTATTATATCGATACTTTTAAGATATATCAATTACTTAAATTTTATGCTTTTCTATACTTGATAAGCATGGGTTTGCTCAATATAATTATGATAGGTGATGTTTAATGGAAATAAGAGTTTTACAATATTTTTTAACAATTGCTAGAGAAGAAAGTATTTCTAAAGCAGCTGAAGTTTTACACATTACACAGCCAACCCTTTCTCGCCAAATGAAAGAATTAGAAGATGAATTTAATAAAAAGTTATTCATTCGGGGAAGTAGAAAAATTACTCTTACTAAAGATGGGATTTTATTAAAGCAGTATGCCCAGGAAATTATTGGCTTAGTAGACAAGGCTGAGCGTGATTTGCTTAAAGAAGATAATGAACTAGCTGGTGATATTTATATTGGAAGTGGTGAAAGTTCAGCTATTCGTTTTGTTATGCAGGTGATTGCTAAAATGCAATCTAAATATCCTAAAATATGTTTTCATTTATTTAGTGGTAATGCACAGGATGTTGCAGATAAACTTGATAGTGGATTGTTAGATTTTGGTATATTTTTTGATCCGGTTAATCTTACTAAATTTGACTATTTTACTCTTCCGTTTAAAGAAACGATGGGTTTATTAATGAAAAAAGATGATGAGTTGGCTTCGTATAATGTTATAACACCTGAATTATTAAAAAATAAGCCGATTATTGCTTCGAATCAAGATATTGTAAAAAATGAAATTGCAGGATGGATTGGTGGCAATGAAAGAAAATTGGATATTAAGGTTACGTATAATCTTATTAATAATGCTGCCTTACTTGTAGAAGAGGGGGGCGGGTATGCTTTGACTTTTAAAGATTTAATCCGTGTTGATGAAAATAGTCCCCTTTGTTTTAAAGCACTTTGGCCTCAAATGGATGTAGGGATTCATATTGCTTGGAAAAAATATCATGTTTTTTCCAAGCAGGCAGAAACATTTTTGGAGTTAATGAAAGATGAAGTAGAAAAACTGGATAGATAAAATAGTGAGTTCTATTTTTTGATTATTAAATAGTAAGTTTATAACACATATAGAAAAGGCATAGATTTATATAATAAATAAGTATTTGTTTTTCTTATAGATTATCTTAGAATTAAAGTAAAAGGAGGATGATAACTATGAGCTTTAAAGAAAATTTTTTATGGGGTGGTGCTATTGCAGCTAATCAGGCTGAAGGTGCCTGGAACGAGGATGGTCGTGGACCTGCTAAAACCGATGTAACTACAGGAGGTTCTGTTAAAGAACCAAGATATGTGACTTTTATTGATAAAGATGGAAATCCAGGAAAGGTTGTTAACGGTCAACCGATACCAGATGGTGCCAAATATGCTGTTTTGGATGATTATTATTATCCTAATCATGACGGGGTAGACTTTTATCATCATTATAAAGAGGATATTGCTTTGCTTGCTGAAATGGGATTTAAAATGTTTAGACTTTCTATTTCATGGTCACGTTTATATCCGCATGGAGATGAAGATAAACCTAATTCAAAAGGGGTTGAATTCTATCGTTCAGTTTTTATGGAATGTAAAAAATATGGAATTGAACCATTAGTTACTATCTGGCATTTTGATACCCCTTTATATTTAGAAGAACATTATGGTGGTTGGAACAATCGTAGGTTAATTGATTTTTATGTTCGTTTTGCAACAACTTGTTTTAAAGAATATAAGGGATTAGTAAAATACTGGCTAACATTCAATGAAATCAATAATACAGTAATGATGTTGAATTTATTTGGAAATAATGCCGGAGACAAAGAATATCAACAAGGATATCAACAATTACATTATCAATTTGTTGCTAGTGCCAAAGCTGTTCAAATTGGACATGAAATCGATGCCAATAATATGATTGGTTGTATGATTTGTGGGATTACATTCTATCCTGGAACGTGTGATCCAAAAGATATTTTGGCAAATAGACATATGTGGGAAAAGGGTATTTTCTATTGTGGCGATGTTCAATGTAAAGGAAAGTATCCAACTTTTGCTAAAAGATTATGGGATGAACATCATGTTCAATTAGATATTACTGAAGAAGACTTAGAAGAGTTGAAAAAGGGATGTGTTGATATGTATACATTCTCTTATTACATGTCATCTGTTGAAACAACTCATGAAACTGATGATATGGTATCTGGTAATTTTGCTGCCGGAGCAAGAAATCCTTATTTGACATATTCTGATTGGGGTTGGGCTCAAGATCCACTTGGACTTCGATATTATTTAGAAATGATCTATGATCGTTATGAAAAACCAATTATGGTTGTAGAAAATGGCTTAGGAGCTTATGATACTCTTGAAGAAGATGGTTCAGTACATGATTCATATCGTGTGGATTATTTAAGAGATCATATCAAAGAAATGAGTAATGCTATTGATAATGGTGTTGATCTAATTGGATATACAACTTGGGGATGTATTGACCTAGTTAGTGCTGGAACTGGGGAAATGAGAAAACGTTATGGTTTTATTTATGTAGATAAAGATGATCAAGGTAATGGAACTTATAAACGTTATCGTAAAGATTCTTTTTATTGGTATAAAAAAGTAATTGAAACAAATGGTGAAAATCTAGAATAATTATTAAAGTGTGATGAGAGTTTAAGAGCTAAATTATCATCACGCTTTTTTTGATTAGTAAAGTTATAGTTTTTATTGATGTAGATAGAAGGCTGTTATAACTATTAAACAATTTAGACAGAATAATTTACGCACGTATCAGGTAATTACCTAGTAATAAATAAAATTATACTTTAGTGTAGAGGGGCCTTTGAGCATATCAGTTAGTATATATTTTAGTGTGAATTTATCATTTTATATATTTTTAAGACATTGAGATAGTTAACTTTTTACCGCTTATACCAATAAATTGTTTCTTATTCTAAGTTGATTGTATGAATTATTAATTTTTATTATGATTGAATTATAGAAGAGGTGATTAAGATGGTAAGGTTTTCTTTGCAAATGTTTTTAAAAGAACGTAAAAAGAGTTTAAACTTGCTGATTGTTATTACAACTGTTTTAGAAATTTGGCTAGTGTTACTGGATTTTTTTGCTGATCCAGTAATTAATTATCGCTTAAAAAGAGCATTTATAAATATGAGTGATTTTTATCAATTATTTGATGGGATGTTTAAAGGAACGATTATTTTAATTGTAATAATAGTTAGTTTCTCACTTATTGTTTATGCTTGTAATTATTATAATAAAATTCATAGTAAAACAATTGGATTATTGAAGATAAAAGGTTATAGCAATCTTCAGTTGGTCATATATATGATGATACAGCTTATGGTTATAGTAATGACGGCTTATATTTTGGCACTATTAAGTTTTTTGATTGTCATTCCTTTTTTTAAATTATTCGTTTATCGTTATTTAAAAATTAATAATGACATATTTGGATATAATATTAGTATTTTATTACAGTCGTTATCTTTACTTGTGATTTTATTTGTTTATCTTGCTTTAATGCAGTTTAATTATTCAATTCAAAGCAAAATTCCAGATTTGTTGAAAAATGATTATGTTATTTCAAAAACAAAAAACCATATTATTTGTCCAGGAGCTAGTTATGTTTATTTGATATTTTATGGTATTGGTATTGTTAGTGTATATAGTGGTGATTTAGGACAAGGAATGATTTTACCAGCTTGCATTAGTGCAATTGGAGGTTATGGTATAGTGAAAACGACACTAGTAAAATCTTTAAAGAAAAAGTTATCTAACTGGTTAATTGATGGTAAAAAGAATCTGGTTTTGAGTAATTATCTTTTTAATTTACAACAGTTTAAAGTAATGTTTTTAATGAATATGATTGTAACAATTATCTTATCCACTATGATTTGTGTTAATTATCATGATAATGCTTATTTTGTTTTATTCATGTTGGCATATATTTTGACATTGATTATATTAGACTATGCTTTAGTGAATCGTTTTTCAATTAATCGTTTAAATAAAAAAATATATTATCAAACTTTGTATCGAATTGGTTTAAATAAACAGGAAATATTAAAAATAAGTAAACAAGAAATTTTATATACTTATTTGACTATTTTAGTACTGTCAATGGGATATCTTTTAAATTTAGTATTGCGCTTTGCTTTTTTAAATAAAATATCTATTTTACTTGCAATATTAATCGTAATTGAATTTTTTATTCCATTACTTTTTGCATACTTAATAACAATTAATCAAGAAAGAAGGTCTATTAATTATGGGAATAATTATTAAAACTGAAAAAATGAAAAAAATATACCAACCATATAGTCCTCATCCCAAAATTGCTTTAGACAATATTTCTCTTACCATAAATAAAGGAGAGTTTATAAGTATTATGGGAGCCTCTGGCTCAGGAAAAACAACTTTAATAAATATTTTATCATCAATAGATGAAGCAACCAGTGGTAATGTTTTTTTATTTGGAAAAAACGTCATGACATTATCAGATAAACAAAAAGCTAATTTAAGAAAAAAACAAATTGGTTTTATTTTTCAAGAAAACAATTTATTAAACACCTTAACGATAAAGGATAATATTTTGTTTACATTGAAAATTAGCAAACCAGATCAAAAAAATTTTCAAAATGAATTTAATCAGCTTGTAAAAAGTCTAGAAATTGAAGATATTTTAGAAAAATATCCATATGAATGTTCCGGTGGTCAATGTCAACGAGCTGCCATTGCAAGGGCATTAATAACAAAACCAGATATTCTTTTTGCAGATGAACCAACTGGTAATCTAGATAGTATTAGAGCAAGACAACTAATGAATTATTTAGTTAATATAAATAAGCAATATGGCATTACTATTGTTATGGTAACACATGATTGTTTAGTAGCATCGTATGCAGATCAGATGTATTATGTTGAAGATGGTAAGATAACTAATCATATTTTAAAAAATGATGATTCATTTGAAAAGTTCTATAATCATATTGCTAAAATTGCCATGCAATTAGATTTATATAAAGATGCTTAAGCAATGTTTTACATTGCCTAGGTTTCTTTTTTTTATGATATAATGATTTTAAGTAGTAAAAGAAATGAAGGTATTGATAATGAAAATATTAATTTATGATGATAGTAATGAAGATGTTGAAAATTTAAAGAATTGTCTTGATAATGTTATGTCTAAAAAACAGATAGCATATCAAGTTGATGTATGTCAGGATAGTAATTATTTTTTACAAGAAATGGAACAATATGACTTGATATTTTTAGATGTTGAGTTGAAAGATGAAAATGGTATTGAACTAGGTATGCAGTTACGAAATAAAAACATTGATACTAGAATTATTATTACTTCAAGTTATGCTAAATATTTGATAGATGGTTATAAGATCCAGGCTGATCGTTATTTTATTAAGCCAATTAATCAAGAAGATTTTGATTTGGAAATGGAAGCAGTTTTACAAAGGTATTATCAAAAATATGCTGGTTTTGAAGATGAGCGAATATCGCCTAGAAAAATATATTATCATGAAATAATGTATATTGAATTTTTAGGACGGAAGACACTTTTACATTTATCTTCAAATAAAGTTTTAGCAACTAATTATCCTTTAAAATACTGGTTTGAAAAACTTAAGGATTATTCATTTGGTCAATCTCATAAATCTTTTATAGTAAATTTTGATTATATTGATGATTTTACTAATATGGATATTAAATTGACTAATCAAGAATTAGTACCTGTTTCTAGACGCTTTAAAAAACAATTTATCGATGAATATACAAATTATTTACATAGGACGCTTTAACAATGATAAATACTATTTATAATCTTATTTTAGGATCGGTTTTTATTTATTTGATGAAAAAGCATTTATCTTTAAGATTTTTGGATAATAAAATTAATATTGGGATTATCTTAGTTACTATATGTATAATAGGACTAGTTAGTTTCAATAATGAGTTAGGACGATATGACTACTTATTAATAATAACTTTTTTTGTTAATTCGCTAATAATGTTTAGAGGGCGAATAATTGAAAAGATACTCATTGTTATTCCTTTTTGGATTATTGAAATAGCTACTAGTACGGTAGTTGCATTATTAAAAAGTTATTTTAGCAAGAACATTTATTTAGATGTATTAATGATGTTTTTTGCAGTAATAGTTATTTCGATATTGTTTGCTGGGTATTTTGATGTCATTAAAAAAATCAACTATCACTCATTTACTAATATTGCTTGTGGCTATATATGTTTAGTATTATTTTTAATTCTGGTTTTAGTATCAGGACTTAAATATGATATTGTTTATAACGAAAATAGTAGTACTATTGTTTATATATTTTTAGTAATTATTTTAATTCTATTTTTTCTTTTGACTTATTATGATACGTTTTATAAGTTAGGTTTAAAATCAAAATTAGATTTAAGTAAAGAAAATGAAAAAGTAGTGACTGAAAAGTATAAATTGCTAAATAAGCAGTATGAAACAAGTTTTTATTTTCTTCATGATCTTTTAAAAACATGTCAAAGACTGAATTTATTATTGGATAAAGATGATTATCAAGGTTTAAAAGATGAGATAAACACTTTAACGACAACTACATTTAGAGAGTTTAATAGTATTTATTCAGATTCAATGCTTTTAAATACTTTAATAAATAATCGTTTAGAAACACTTAGACAGTATGATATTACGGTATTACCGACTATCGAATATAATAATTTTAGTTTTCTCACCGTAGCTGATCAGTTTATTTTATTTGACTGTTTATTAGATTTAGCGATAGATGAGGTTAAAACAGTAACTAACCGGCGTTATATTTTTATTAAATCAATAAAAAAAGCTAAGCAGATTATTATTCAGTTTAAATTCAATTGTTCTAATTGTGATTTACAAGAAAAAGTTGCTGCAAGTTTGAATGAATTATTAAACAGGTATCATGGCATTAGTTCAGTAACTACTCTTCAAGATGGATTTGTAAGTGTTATGATCATGTTTGTTAAAGTTAATAATATTTAGTAAGCATCATTTTGATGCTTTTTTTGATTCTTTTAGTATGAATTGGGTTAAAAGGTGTATATTTTATATAAAAGTGTTATAATTTAATGTGAAAATATATTGTGATAAATATATGATGTTTGATGATTGGAGGTGAATGGTGGTGGATAAAACAATGTTTGGAAATAGGCTTAAAAAAACAATATTGATTGTTTTGACTGTTGCGATATTTTTATTAGGAACTAGTATTTATTTACGAGTTTATTTGAATAATACAATCAAAGAAGCAATTATCAATCAAATAAAAGTAGATAGTGATGAATATATAGATCGTTTAAAGGAACAGGTTGATACTGATTTTCAAATATTGAATTCATTTGCTAGTATATTTACGATTGAAAATGATCTAGACATTGTACTGGCATTGGATTTAGCAAATCAAAAAAGTGATTTTATTTTATTGGGATATTTTAGTAGTTCATCTAATGTTGTTGCGATAAATGACCAGGATATTAAATATGATGTTAAAACAAGTGATCTTTCTAAACCAATACAATCAGTAATTGAAGAGACTTTGCTTGGAAAAAAAGCTATTTCCGATATTTTTGAAAGTGAATTATCTACACAACCGACAGTTGCTTATGGAATACCAGTATTAAGAAATAATCAGATAATAGGAAGTTTAGTAGCTTTAGATGTTTTACATATAACAACTGATGAAAATGATAATACTTATGCTTGTATTATTGACAGTGATGGTAATATTTTGCTAGGTTCTAATCAAGATATTAATCAAACTAATAGTTTTTTTGAAAATATTAATTTAAAAGATACTAATATTAATCAGATTAAAAGTGATTTAAAAAATAATAAAAATGTTTCTTTGACTTTTGATTATAAAGATGAAAGTTGTCAAGCTATCTTAAAGCCTATAGATATAAATGACTGGTATATGGTTTGTATTGATATTGATCAAAGTGCTGGGTTATCGATTAGTCAGACAGCTAGAATTGTTAATGGTTTATTTGTGGTAATTGTTATTTTAGTAATTGGTTTGTTGTTATACGGTTATTGGATGACATTGAAAAATAATCATGAATTAGCTTTGTCGGCTTATTATGATCGTTTAACTGGGGCTTATAATTTATTATATTTTAATCAAAAAGGTAAACAAGAGTTAAGGCAGAATCTTAATTGCAGTATTGTAGTTTTAAATATTCGACAGTTTAAGTTTTTTAATGAAATATTTGGCAATGAACAAGGGGATAAGTTATTATGTCATATTAAAGGGGTTATTGAAAATAATTTAAACAGTGAAGAATTTTGTTGTCGAGATACGGCAGATCAGTTCTTTTTGTTTTTAAGAGATATTGATAAGGAAATTATTGAATCAAGATTAAATAAGATAATTGAGGAAATTTTCGATTATGATGCTTTATTACATACAAATTATCATTTAAAAATTCATTGTGGTATTGTAATTTCAAGTGACCAGTATAATTTAGATACAACATTTGATGGCTTAATGGTAAGTGTGATGTTTGCTCTTGATAAAGCAAAAGAAAAGTTACAAACAAGTATCTGGTTTTATGATGTTGAATTACATGAGCGCGAAAAAATAGATAATTATATTGAAAGTCATATGCATCAAGCGCTTGAAAAGCATGAGTTTAAGTTTTTCTTACAACCTAAAATCGGTTTAAAAGATGGTTCATTAGAAAGTGCAGAAGCTCTGGTACGTTGGATAACAAATGATGGACAGGAACTTTATCCAGATCAATTTATTCCGATTTTTGAAAAAAGTGGTTTTTGTATTGAATTAGATATGTATATGTTTGAAGAGGCATGTAAACAAATCAAAGAATGGATTGATGAAGGAATAGAGCCGATTGGAATTTCAGTTAACCAGTCTAAGTTATTATTTTATGAAGCTGATTATGTTGAAAGACTAGAGAAAATTGTTAATAAGTATCAAATACCGGCTAATTTGATTACTTTAGAAATTTTAGAGAATTTAGTTATTGATAATGTTGATGAAGTTAATAGTAAGATAGAGTGTTTGCATAAAATTGGTTTTCGAGTGTCGATGGATGATTTTGGCAGTGGCTATTCTTCGTTAAATATTTTAGGAAAGTTGGATATTGATGAATTAAAAATTGATAAAGATTTTTTACAAGAAATTTTTGTTGAAAATAATTTTAGAACAAAATTAATCATGGAAGAAATTGTAAAGTTAGCTAAAATATTATCGATTTCAACAGTTGTTGAAGGAGTAGAAACTTTAGAATGTAATTATTTAATAAGAAGTTTTGGTTGTGATTTTGGTCAAGGTTATTATTATGATAAACCAATTAGTAATGATAAATTTAATTTACGGTATATGAAAAATCGAAAAAAGATTAAATAAAGCTGTTAACAAAAACGTTAACAGCTTTATTAATTTATACTGTTTTAGCCCAATCAATATTAGTAATTTTATCTTTGATAGGGTCAAACATTTTACGATTGTTTTTGTTATATACTGCATAATATTGAACATGAGCTTCAGGATCGCTGATTGGAATATTGATACGATTATTATTTTCTTTTTCGCGAAGTAATGTTAAATTACTGCGAAAGTTAGGTAAAGCTGATGCTTTTGTTAGTTCTTCAAAAATGGCATCATCTTCTTGAATCAATAAATGAGATTCCGGTATCATTTTTAAACATATTTCATTCCAAAAACCAATTCGCGATAATAATAAAACACTTTCACCATTTAAATCTCGAAATGATATTTCTTTAAACAAAGCTAATGGATGAGCAGGGGGTACTGATAAATATAGGTGTTCTTCAAATAATGGGATACAAATGCGATTATCATCATTGATGGGATGATTAATGGCAATAATCGAATATTCATGATTATCTAGACCGTTTAATAAGTTATCTTCATTGCTATCAAGGCTATCGGTAATTTTCATAGCTGGATATAATTGTTTAAAAATATAAGTTAATCCCCAATTTGGTGCTGGAGCACAAGAACCGATACTGATTGTTCGTTTGCTTAAATCATAGCTTTGTAGTTGTTTAACCATTTTATCAGTTTCATCAAGTATTTTTTTAGCATATTCAACGGCCATGATTCCGTTATCATTTAATGTTATTTTATTTTTCTTACGATCAAATAACTTTAAGCCAAGTTCATCTTCAAGACGCTGAATTGAGCGTGTTAGACCCGGCTGGCTTATTAATAAAATTTCAGCAGCTTTAGAGATTGTACCGGCCTTGGCAATAGTCACTAATTGTTCTAATTGGTAAAGTTCAATCATTATTATCACCTCACTATGCACTATAATTATAGCATAATGTAATATTGATATTGTACTTTATTTTTTAAGTTAACTAAAATGTAAGTGTAAGGAGGGAACAGATGGAGTGGATAGAGCTTAGTAATGGTGTAAAAATGCCAATTATCGGTTATGGGACTTTACAAATTTCTTCTAATTTAGCAAAAAGAAAAGTATTAGAGGCATTAGATGAAGGATATCGATTAATTGATACAGCTGCTTCGTATTTTAATGAAACTGGTATTGGTGAAGCGATTAAGGAATCACATATACCAAGAAGCGAGTTATTTATTACTACTAAGGTGTGGGTCCAGGATAGTGGTTATGAAAATACGATTAAAGCTTTTAATCAATCTTTAACTAACCTAGGGCTAGATTATCTTGACTTGTATCTGATTCATCAGCCTTATGGAAATTATTATGGCTCTTGGAAAGCAATGGAAGAACTTTATCGCCAAGGTAAAGTTCGAGCAATTGGGATTTGTAATTTTTCTGCAGAAAGATTTGTTGATCTTTGTTTAAATTGTTCAATTAAACCAATGATCAATCAAATTGAATTACATCCATTTTTTCAACAAAAAGAACTTGTTAAAGTGTTAGAACAATATCATTGCAAAGTACAAGCCTGGGGACCATTAAACGAAGGACAACGTGATATTTTCAACAATGAAATTTTAGAAGCAATTGCTAAAAAACATAACAAAACAATTGCCCAGGTTATTTTACGCTGGCATATTCAAAATAATGTTATTGTAATTCCCAAAACAGTTAGAGTTGATAAGATGAAAGAAAATTTAGACATTTGGGATTTTCAATTAGACAATGAAGATATGAATATGATTGCCAATATGGATTTGGGTTATAGCGAAATAATCAATCATCAAAGTTACACAACAGCAAAATGGTTAAATAAATATAAAATCCATGATTAGCTGTTAAAATTAAATTAATGAAAAGGAGATTAGAGAACTATGGAAAAATTTGAACTTAATAATCATGAACTTATCCCAGCAGTTGGATTTGGAGTATTTATGATCCCTAATGATGGGCCAACTTATGAAGCTACTTTAAAAGCATTAAAAGCAGGATATCGTCATATCGATACTGCAGCTGGATATATGAATGAAAGTGATGTTGGAAAAGCTATTAAAGATAGTGGAATTGATCGTAAAGAAATCTTTATTACATCAAAATTATGGTTACAAGATTATGGTTATGAAAATGCTAAAATCGGTATTGAAAATTCTTTAAAGAATTTAGGTGTTGATTACATTGATTTATATTTATTACATCAACCATATGGTGATTATTTAGGATCATGGAAAGCATTAGAAGAAGCAGTAGCTGAAGGAAAAATTAAATCAATTGGTATTTCTAACGTAACAATTAATTTATGGAATAAATTTAAAGATGGTATGACTATTATGCCAGCTGTAAACCAAGTAGAATGCAATCCATTTTTCCAACAAAAACCATTACGCGTAGAAATGGAAAAATATGGTATTAAACTTGAAGCTTGGTATCCATTAGGACATGGAAATAAAGAATTATTAGAAAATGAATATTTAGTATCTTTAGCTAATAAATATAATAAAAATGTCGGACAAATTATTTTAAGATGGCATTATCAAGAAGGAATCATTTCTTTACCTAAATCAACAAATGATGAAAGAATTAAAGGAAATATTGATATCTTTGATTTTGAATTAACTGATGAAGAAATGAAAAATATCCAAGCAATGGATACTGGAAAAGGAACACATGATCCAGAAGATTTATCAAACGAAACAAGATTAATGGGATTAAAAATCCATGACTAACTAAAATTTAAAGAGTATAATTGAATTGGAGGATAAAAATATGGAGTTTGTAACACTAAATAATGGCTTAAAAATGCCTAAAGTTGGATTTGGAGTATACCAGATCAAAAATCAAGAACAATGTAAACAAGCAGTATTAGATGCAATTGATGTTGGTTATCGTTTAATTGATACTGCACAATCTTACGGAAATGAAGAAGCAGTAGGAAAAGCTATTCAAGAAACATCAGTTCCAAGAAGTGAATTATTTATTACAACTAAAGTATGGATATCTAATTATGGATATGAAAAAGCAAAAGCTTCAGTAGAAGAATCTTTAAAGAAAATGCAATTAGATTATATTGATTTAGTATTATTGCATCAACCATTCAATGATTACTATGGAGCATATAAAGCATTAGAAGATTTATATAAAGAAGGAAAAATCAAAGCAATCGGTGTATCAAACTTCTATCCCGATCGTTTAGTTGATTTAGCTATCTTCAGTGATGTTAAACCAGCTGTAAACCAAGTAGAAGTAAATGTATTCCATCAACAAACAACAGCTCAAACATATAATGAAAAATATGAAGTTCAAATGGAAGCATGGGCACCGTTTGCTGAAGGAAGAAACAACATGTTTACAAATCCAGAATTAAAAGCAATTGGTGATAAATATGGTAAATCTATTGCGCAGGTAATTTTAAGATGGTTAGTACAAAGAGGAATTGTACCACTAGCAAAATCAGTTAAAAAAGAAAGAATGCAAGAAAATATTAATATCTTTGACTTTGAATTAAGTGATGAAGATATGGCAGTAATTGCTAAAATGGATAAAAAAGAAAGTTCATTCTTTGATCATTATGATGCTTCAACAGTAGAAATGATTGCTGGATTGAACAGATAAGATAGGAGAAGTGTTTGATAAAATGAAAGTTATTTTAATTAATGGAAGTCCTAACGCTAGAGGCTGTACATATACAGCCTTAAGCGAAGTAGCTCAAACTTTAGAAGACGAAGGAATTGAAACCGAAATTATCCATGTCGGTCATAAAGATATTCGTGGATGTATTGGTTGTCGTAAATGTAAAACTTTAGGAAAATGTATTTTTAATGATATCGTAAATGAAGTTGCTCCTAAATTTAAAGAATGTGATGGAATCGTAATTGGTTCACCAGTATATTTTGCATCTGCAAATGGAACATTGATTTCTTTTGTTGATCGTTTATTCTATAGTATGACTGAAGACAAAACAATGAAAGTTGGAGCTGCAGTTGTTTCAGCTCGTCGGGCAGGAAATACGGCAACATTTGATGAAATCAACAAATACTTTACAATTTCACAAATGCCAGTAGTTTCTAGTCAATATTGGAATATGGTACATGGAAATAATGCCGAAGAGGTTAAACAAGATCTTGAAGGGTTACAAACAATGAGAACATTAGGAAGAAATATGGCATTTTTAATCAAGAGTATTCATTTAGGTAAAGAAAAATATGGTTTACCTGAAAAAGAAGAATCAGTTCATACTAATTTTATTCGCTAAATAATAGGTACTTAGTTATTAAAATATCATTATTTTATCTTCTAGATACAGAATTTATTTTCTGTATCTTTTTTGCCGATTTTCTAGTATTAGTATTTGGATTAAAAAAGATTTATAATAATAGCTATTTTCATCTAGTGTAGATTGGTTTATACTGTTGTTGGTTAAAGGAGATGGAATTATGCATACTAATAAAATATTAAAAATTGTAATGATTGGGTTAATGGCAGGATTATGTTATATATCTTTCATGTTTTTTCAAATTAAAATACCAACACCAGGTGGTTTTACTTCATTTCATTTAGGAAATACTTTTTGTGTTTTAGCAGCACTTTTATTAGGTGGTTTAGAAGGTGGCTTGGCAGGAGCAATAGGAATGGGAATTGCCGATTTACTAGATCCAACATATGCAATCGTAGCTCCTAAAACAATGATTTTGAAATTAGGGATTGGTCTAGTAACTGGTTTTGTTGCACACAAGATTTTTCATGTTCAAAAATTAGAAGGGAAAAAATTATTGAAGGCAGTTGTTTTATCAACTAGTGCGGGAATGTTATTTAATATAGTAGGAGAACCAGTTTTCTCATACTTTTATACTGCTTTTGTTTTAGGTTCACCACATGATGCCGCTGCTGCTTTGGCTTCTTGGAATGCAATAACAACAGCTGTAAATGCAATTCTTGCAATTGTTATTTCATCGATTTTGTATATAAATATCCAGCCACGGTTAAAAAATAATGGTATCTTAAAAAAATTAGCGGTAAAAGAATAATATTAGCTAGTTTTATTTGTAAAAAATAAAAAAGAACTTGACAAATTTTTAATAATGATAAGAATAATTTATAGAGATAAGTTAGTATTTTAATAGATAAAAAAAGTCCATATGCTTATACAGTTATAAAACCAACTAATGTCTATTATGTAGATAGTTTTATGGCTTTTTTTATATAAACCTTTTAAATGATTGAAAAGACTGTTCCAAAAGAGGGATGGTACAGTTTAATGGTTGTAAAATGAAAGAGGGAAGTATGAAATCAAAAATTTTAGGAGTATTGCAAAGGATTGGACGTAGCTTTATGTTACCAATTGCCTTGTTACCAATTGCAGGATTCTTTTTAGGGATAGGTAGATCTTTAACTAATGAAACTACTATTCAAACCCTTCATTTAGACGCATTTTTAGGACAAGGAACATTTGTTAATAGCTTTTTAACGATTTTAACAAAAGTTGGAACAGTGCTGTTTAATAATCTACCATTAATTTTTGCAGCGTCAGTTGCTTTAGGAATGGCTAAAAAAGCTAAAGAAGTAGCAGTTTTATCGTCAATCATAGCATTTTTTGTTATGCACACAACTATCAATAGTATGTTAACGTTAGATGGAATGCTTATAAATGATCAGATTGCTGGTCATGTTTTACAAGGGACGATTACTTCGGTTTGTGGAATTAATTCTTTAGAAATGGGGGTTTTTGGTGGCATAATTGTTGGTTTAGGGGTTGGCTTTTTGCATAATCGTTTTTATCAAATTGAACTGCCTAGTGTTTTATCGTTTTTTGAAGGAGAACGTTTTATTCCAATCATTTCGGCAATTGTTTATGTTTTCGTTGGAATTGTGATGTTTTATTTTTGGCCATTTGTTCAAAATTTGATTTTTGAATTAGGACACCTAATTTCATCTACTGGTTATTTTGGTACCTTTGTCTATGGAATGATTGAAAGATTACTAGTGCCTTTTGGTTTACATCATGTCTTTTATTTACCATTTTGGCAAACTGCAATTGGTGGTTCAATGTTAGTTAATGGCACAATGGTTTATGGGGCTCAAAATATTTTCTTTGCTCAGCTAGCTGATCCTAGTGTAGTTCATTTTAGCAGTGAAGCAACTAAATATTTTACTGGTAAATTTATTTTTATGATTTTTGGTTTACCAGGAGCAGCTTTAGCGATGTATCAATGTGCTAAACCGGAAAAAAGAAAAGCAATTGGTAGTTTATTATTAACAGCTTCGCTTACAAGTATGTTAACAGGAATTACGGAACCATTAGAGTTTACTTTTTTGTTTTCAGCGCCATTGTTATTTGGAATCGAAGTTATTTTAGCTGGAAGTGCTTATATGATTGCTCATATTTGTAATATCGCAGTTGGTTTAACATTTTCTGGCAGTTTGATTGATCTTATTGTATTTGGGGTTTTACAAGGGAATAGTAAAACAAGCTGGCTTTTAATGATTCCAATAGGAATTGTATATTTTGGATTATATTATTTTAGTTTTAGATTTTTGATTAAAAAATTGAATTTGAAAACAATTGGTAGAGAGGATGATGACCGTTTAGTTGTTTTTAAAAAGCCTAAAATTGGTGATAAAAAAATATTTGATGAAATAGAAGTAGATAAACAAATCCAAATGATTGTTCGTGGATTAGGGGGCCGAGATAATTTTAGTGATTTAGATTGTTGTATTACCCGATTACGAGCAGCGATTGTAAATACTGATTTAGTAAGTGAGAGTTTATTGAAACAAGCTGGGGCAGCAGCAATAGTGTTACAAGGAAATAATATCCAAATTATTTATGGACCTAAAGCATCTTCAGTTAAAGTAAGATTAGAGGAATATTTACAAAATATTCCCCCTGAATATGATGAATTACCAGTTAAAGAAAATAAAGAAACTTCAGTAATTGAAATAGGAAATGTTGTTGATGGAGAAGTATTACCAATTGAGGATTCATGTGATGATCTTTTTGCCCATAAGTTATTAGGTGATGGTGTAATGATTAAACCTTATCATGGTTTAGTTGTAGCACCATGCAATGGAATTATTACGATGGTTTATCCAACTAAACACGCTCTTGGTATTCAGCTTGATAATGGCTATGAGTTATTGATTCATTTTGGAATTAATACCGTTAATTTACAAGGAAATGGTTTTGAATTATTGGTAAATGCAAATCAAAGAGTAAAAAAAGGTGATTTATTATGGAACGCGGATTTAGAGTATATCAAGGAAAATGCAGTTAGTGAAAATATATTATTAGTAGTTACAAAGATAGATGATAATTGTCAAATTGAAAAAGAATATGGCAAAAAAGATAGTGGTACAACAATATTAAGGTTATGTAATTGAAAAGGGATAGAGTATGTATAAAATAATAAAAGTATTAAATAATAATACCGTTTTAGCTGCTTTTGAAAATGATGAAGTAATTATTATGTATAAAGGGATTGGTTTTGGTAAAAAAGTTAATCAAGAAATCGAAATACCTAAAAATGCCAAAAAATTTTTGATGCAGAAAAACTATAATTCAAAAATGAAATCTAATAATATTATTAATTACATTGATCCAGTTTATCTTGAAATTGCTTTTGAAATCATTAAATTAGCAGTTGAAAAATTTGGTCGTGTAGATAACGATATACTTTTACCATTAGCTGATCATATTTATTTTGCAATTAAAAGAATGGCTGAAAATATCA
Organism: Erysipelatoclostridium sp. An173; assembly: GCF_963931465.1. Classification (GTDB taxonomy): domain Bacteria; phylum Bacillota_I; class Bacilli_A; order Erysipelotrichales; family Coprobacillaceae; genus Thomasclavelia; species Thomasclavelia merdavium. Next base: position 369,635 of record NZ_OZ007017.1, read on the forward strand.
TGCCTTCAAATCCATTTTTAGATGACATTAAATTATTATTTCCTGATGAATATGAAGTAGCTTTACAAGGAAAAGAAGTAATCGATAAATTTGTAGCAGTTAAAATCAATGATGATGAAGTTGGATTCATTACGTTACATATCCATTCAGCAATTTCATCAAATCAAGTTGTGGAATCAATGGAAGCAACGCGGGTTATTCATGAAAGTATTGATAAATTACAAAAAGACTTAAATATCGTTATTGATGTTAATTCAATATCTTATGCTCGGTTAATGAATCATATCAAGTTTTTGATTTTAAGATTAAATACTAATGAAAAGTTACAGATGGATATCAGTGAGTTTACTAAAGAAAAATTTCCATTTGCTTATTTACAAGCGGTTAATATGTGTAATGCATTATCTAAAGCTTTAAATAAAGAATTACCAGAAACTGAAGTTGGTTATTTAGCACTACATCTAGAGCGAATTTTATCTAGTATCGTTTAATTTTAAAACGTTGCTTGACAAATTTAGCCCTTTAATGCTATGATTGTTGCATAAAAGAATACTTAATAGTGTGTAACTGGTAAGGCAGGCATTAACTATTTTTAAGATTTAATATCCATGGGATTATTATATCTTTTAATAGTTATGTCTGCTTTTTTTTGCATTGTTGAGTATTTAAAAGAAAGGGAGGAATTTATATTATGGTAGGAATTATCCTTGCTAGTCATGGAGAATTTGCAAACGGTATTTTGCAATCTGGGTCAATGATTTTTGGTGAGCAAAAAGATGTTAAAGCTGTAACATTGCAACCAAGCGAAGGACCTGATGATTTAAAAGCAAAAATGGAAGCAGCAATTGCTACCTTCGAAAATCAAGAACAAGTATTGTTCTTAGTTGATTTATGGGGTGGAACACCATTTAACCAAGCTAATGGTTTAATTGCTGGCCATGAAGACACATGGGCTATTGTTACCGGACTTAATTTACCAATGTTAATTGAAGCTTATGCTTCAAGAATGTCAATGGAAACAGCTCATGAAATTGCAACACACATTACAGAAGTTGCTCGTGAAGGGGTTAAAGTTAAACCAGAAACTTTAGAACCAGAAAAACCATCAGCAAAAGCAGCACCTGTTGCTACACCTCAAGGAGCAATCCCAGAAGGAACAGTTATTGGTGATGGTAAAATAAAATATGTATTAGCACGTGTTGATACAAGATTATTACATGGACAAGTTGCTACTACATGGACAAAAACTACACAACCAAATCGTATCATCGTTGTTTCTGATTCTGTGGCCCATGATAATTTGCGTAAACAAATGATTGAACAAGCTGCGCCACCAGGAGTAAGAGCTAACGTTGTTCCAATTCACAAAATGATTGAAGTTGCTAAAGATCCACGTTTTGGTAACACTAAAGCAATGTTATTATTCGAAACACCTCAAGATGCTTTAAAAGCCATTGAAGGTGGGGTCGATATTAAAGAATTAAATATTGGATCTATGGCTCATTCACTTGGAAAAGTTGTTGTTAATAAAGCAATCGCTATGGGTGAAGATGATGTTAAAACAATTGAAAAATTAAAAGAAAAAGGAATTAAATTTGATGTACGTAAAGTACCTAGTGATTCTAATGAAAACATGGATACTTTATTGAATAAAGCGAAAGCTGAATTAGCTAACGCATCAAAATAATTAAACAGGAGGAATTATAATGTCTTTAATTACAATAATTTTAATCGTTATAGTTGCCTTATTAGCTGGTATGGAAGGAATCTTAGATGAATTCCAATTTCATCAACCGCTAGTGGCATGTACATTAATTGGTTTAGTAAGTGGACATCTAACTGAAGGAATTATTTTAGGTGGTTCATTACAAATGATTGCCTTAGGATGGGCAAACGTTGGAGCAGCAGTTGCTCCTGATGCAGCTTTAGCATCTGTTGCTTCTGCTATTATCATGGTGTTAGGATTACAAGGTGGGACTACTGATGTTCAAACAGCAATCTCTACATCAATTGCTGTTGCTATCCCACTTTCAGTAGCTGGTTTATTCTTAACAATGATTTGTCGTACTATTGCAATTCCAATGGTGCATTTTATGGATAATGCAGCTGAAAAAGGGAATTTTAGAACAATGGAAATGTGGCATGTTTTAGCAATTTTATTACAAGGGGTTCGTATTGCTATTCCTGCTGCTGCACTTTGTATCGTACCAGCTTCAGTAGTAACTGATGCTTTAAATCAAATGCCTGCCTGGTTATCTGGCGGAATGACTGTTGGTGGTGGAATGGTTGCCGCAGTTGGTTATGCAATGGTTATCAATATGATGTCAACTAAAGAAACTTGGCCATTCTTTGCTTTAGGTTTCGTATTAGCAGCTATTGGTGAATTAACATTAATTGCATTAGGTGCTATCGGTGTTGCATTAGCATTAATCTATTTAGGATTAAAAGAAAATGGTGGTTCTGGAAGCGGTGGAACTGGTTCTGGCGATCCATTAGGTGATATATTAAATGATTATTAAAATCTTGAAGGAGGAAAAAAACAATGGCAGAAAAAATTAAATTATCAAAAAAAGATCGTTTATCAGTCGCTTGGCGTCATCAGTTCCTTCAAGGTTCTTGGAACTATGAACGTATGCAAAATGGTGGTTGGTGTTATTCAATTATTCCAGCTATCAAAAAATTATATTCTAATAAAGATGATCAAATTGCAGCTTTAAAAAGACATATGGAATTCTATAATACTCACCCATATGTATCTGCTCCAGTTATGGGGGTTACATTAGCATTAGAAGAAGAAAGAGCTAATGGTGCCAAAATTAATGATCAAGCTATCCAAGGGGTTAAAGTTGGAATGATGGGACCTCTTGCTGGGGTTGGGGATCCAGTATTCTGGTTTACTTTAAGACCTATTCTTGGGGCTTTAGGTGCTTCTTTAGCATTAAGTGGAAACATTATTGGACCTTTATTATTCTTCTTTGCATGGAATATTATCAGAATGGCATTTATCTGGTATACACAAGAATTTGGGTATAAAGTTGGTACATCAATTGCTCAAGATTTATCAGGTGGTTTACTTGGTAAAATTACTCAAGGAGCTTCAATTTTAGGGATGTTTATCATTGGTGCTCTAGTTCAACGTTGGGTAACTATTTCATTTACACCAATCGTATCTACAGTAACTCAATCTGAAGGTGCATATATTGATTGGGATAAAGTTAAATCTGGAGCTAATGGAATTAAATATGCTTTAGAACAATATAGTACTTTAGGAGCAGATGGTCTAAATGTTGAAAAAGTAACTACATTACAACAAAACTTAGATCAATTAATTCCAGGTTTAGCAGCTTTATTATTAACATTATTATGCTGCTGGTTATTAAGAAAGAAAGTTTCACCAATTGTAATTATCGTTGCATTATTCGCAGTTGGTATTATTGCACGTCTTTGTAGAATCATGTAAGATAAAAATATCGATAAAAAATATTTAGGAGGAATAACATGGTACAATCTTTAAACACTAAAGTAGATTTAACAATTAAAGCCACTTCTTATTTAGGTTTAGCGACTTATGGGAAAGTAATGGTTGGCGATAAAGCTTTTGAATTTTATAATGAAAAAAATATTCGCGATTATATTCAGATTCCTTGGGAAGAGGTTAGTTGTGTAATGGCTTCAGTAATGTTTAAAGGAAAATGGATTCCTCGCTTTGCCATCAAGACTAAACAAAATGGAAATTTCACATTTTCTACAAGGGATAATAGAGCGCTATTAAGAGCGGTCAATAAATATATTCCTTCTCAAAATATGGTTAGATCATTAAGCTTTTTCCAAGTTGTTGGTCGGGGCTTAAAATCGATTTTTATCAGAAAAAAGAAAAATAAAAATAACTAAAACTGTCGGTAAAACGGCAGTTTTTTTATTATGCTTGCCAGGTATACTGAAATGCGATATTGGTATTGTACTTTAAAAAATAACTTTAATAAAATATAGTTAGAAAAAGAAAAATATATTATTAATTGATATAAGGAGGTCAAAATGAATTCAAATACATTAGTAAATAGTGTTATTAATAACCCAAAATTTAAAAACTTTGGCAGATTTATTTTTCCTAGTGGTTTTAATCAGCCAACACCAACAATGAAAATAAGTAATATAAATTCATTATTACCTTATCATAGCTATATTAATACCAATACAACAATTGAAGTATTAGAATACTTTGAAAATCAAGTAAACAATGGGCAAACAATATTCTATGATATCTATTCACCTGAAGAAAAAGCAAGTGATCCAAGTAAAGAAGATACGGGATTATTCTTCTTTAAAGGTAAAAAGAATGCTCCATTTGCTTTGATTAGCGCTGGCGGCGGTTTTGTTTATGTTGGCTCAATTCATGAAAGCTTTCCTCATGCTTTAAAACTATCTAGACAAGGATATAACGCCTTTGCTTTACAATATCGCACATATAGCGGACAAACGGCATGTGTTGATCTAGCTAGGGCGATAGCGTTTATCTTTGAACATGCTAAAGAATTAGAAGTCGATACTAATTGTTATTCACTTTGGGGTGGTTCAGCTGGTGCGAGAATGGCTGCTTATTTAGGTTCATATGGTCCTGGTTCCTTTGGTCAAAATCTATATCCACGTGCTGGTACTGTAGTAATGCAATATACCGGGCATAATGACTACACCCCAAATGATCCACCTACTTATGTTTGTGTTGGTAAAAATGATGGTATTGCTTATTGGAAAACTATGGAGCGAAGAATAAATCGTTTAAAGCATTGTAGCATTCCTACAGAATTTCATGTATATCCTAATTTAGGTCATGGTTTTGGTTTAGGAGTTGGAACTTTGGCAGAAGGATGGATAAATGATGCAATAGCATTTTGGCAACAGCAAATCGATAAAACTAAATAAAAAAGGAGGATTAATATTGAAAAAAGTTTTCACTATTATCTTGATGATGTTTTTAGTTATTGGTTTAAGTAGTTGTCAAAATAATCAAGATCAAATGGCAAATGAAGATACAAGTATTTTAGTTGCTTTATTATCGACCCAATTCATTTGACTGTTCTAGTGATGATATAAAAGAGGGGGAGTTAGATATTCAAGAAATTGTCGATATTATTGATGAAAATATTGAGGCTGATTTTTTTGAAATCGAAACTGAACAGGAATATTCACAAAATCTAGATGAATTATCTAATCAGATTCAAATGGAAAAAAATAGCGATTATCCTCAGTTAAAAAGTAAGGTATCTTGATGATGATATGATCGCTGGTTAACCAATATATTCAATAGTTAATATTATTTTGTGAAATTATGTGTTTTCAAAAAAATAATTGACCGGTTGTAACTACCGGTTGATAAAATCTAAATCGAAAAGAAGGTGGTGTTTTTAGTTGAAAGTAAAACGTATTTTAGATGTTGTTATGTTTATACTGTTATTATTTTTGATGGCCTTTTTCAACACTGGTCAAACAGTTCACGAAGTATTAGGAATATTGATGGCGATATGCTTTATTATTCATCATGTTTTAAATAGAAACTGGTACAAAACAGTTTTTAAAGGAAAGTATCCATTATTAAAAAAGGTCTATATCGTAGTTAATTTTCTTTTATTAGTCGATGTTGTTTTTCTAGTATTGAGCGGGTTATCAATGTCAAGATTATTACCATTTTTAAGTTTTATGCCAGTTTCATTAGCTAGAAGAGTTCATTTAACTTTATCTTATTGGGGTTTTGTATTAATGGCAGTACATTTTGGATTGCATATTCAAAGTATTTCAAGACCGCTAGCTAAGAAATTTGAAGATAGTTCTAAAGTAGTAAAAACAATTATCTTTTTGGTTATTCCTTATGGATTAGCATTATTTGGTTTAATTATGTTTATTAAAAATCAATTGATTGCATATTTATTTATGTTGACTGATTTTGTTAATGTTGATAGCAGTATAAATTTGGTGAGATATATATTTGAGTATTTAGGAATTTTCAGTTTGTTTGGACTTTTAACATATATTGCAATTAAAAATATTAAAAAAACATAAGGAGTGAGATTAATGAAAAAATTTTTATTAGCTTTATTAGTAATGCTGGTATTTGTTACTGGATGTTCATCTAATAACCAAAGTAATAACGATGAATCTAGTGGAAATACAAATGAAAGTCAAGATGCTACTAATGATCAAACAACAACAACAGAAGATAGTAATATTTTAATTGCTTATTTTTCAAAAACGGGCAATACTGAAGCAATTGCTCAAGAAATTCAAAGTTTAACTAATGGTACATTAGTAGAAATTGAAACAGTTGAACCATATCCAGATTCATATTCAGAAACTGTTGATATTGCTGAATCTGAAAAAGAAGCCAATGCTCGTCCAGAGATTTCAACAACAGTTGATAATATGGATCAATATGACACTATCTTTATTGGTTATCCAATCTGGTGGTATACTTATCCGCAAGTTATCTTAACATTCTTCGACAATTATGATTTAACTGGTAAAACAATTGTCCCATTTGTAACTCACGGTGGTAGTGGTATGAGTGGTACTGAAGATGATATGCGTGAGTATTTAAGTGATAAAGACGTTACAGTATTAGATGGTCTTGCTGTAAGTCGAAATGATATTGAAGAAGACCAAAGTCAAACAGTTACAAACTGGCTAGAAGAGTTAGGTTTTATTAAATAAGAAAAGAGGTAATTATATTATGAACAACTTTAAAATGACTAATATGCATAAAGTTTATTTTGGACAAGGGGCTTTAAAAGAAGCTCTAAATACTGAATTAAAAACAGTAGGAGATAACGTATTATTAGCTTATGGTGGCGGATCTATTAAGAAAACTGGAATTTATGATGAAGTTGTCACTTTACTTAAAGAAGCTGGTAAAAATATTTTTGAATTTAATGGTATTATGTCTAATCCAACTTATGCTAAAGTCTTAGAAGGGGCTAAAATTGTTAAAGACAATCAAATTGATTTTATTATCGCTGTTGGTGGTGGATCAGTTATTGACTGTTGTAAGATTGTTAGTGCCCAAGCTAAAGTTGATCAAGATATTTGGCAAATGGAATTTGTTGATGGAAAATTACCAACTGAATTTATTCCAATGGCAGCTGTTACAACAGCTTCAGGAACTGGATCAGAAATGAATAATGGTGCTGTTATTACTAACGAAGAATTAAAAATTAAAGCCGGAATGTTAGGAGCTTTATCAAAGTTTGCTGTATTAGATCCAGCTTATACATTAACAGTCCCAATGAAACAAGTTGTTTCTGGAGCTTTTGATACATTAAGCCATGCAATGGAAACATATTTTGGAAAACCGCTTGAAAACAATGTTTCTGATGAAATCAATGAAGCAATCATGCGTAATACTATTAGAAATATTAGAGCAGCAATTAAAGAGCCTCAAGATATTCAAGCTCGTAGTGAATTAATGTGGGATTCAGCAATGGCTGAAAATGGTATTTTAAAATTAGGAAAAGTAACTGATTTCCAAGCTCATCAAATTGAACACCAATTAGGAGCTTATACTGATTGTAATCATGGTCAAGGATTAGCAGTAATTCATCCAGTATTATATCGTCATATTTATGAAGCAGGAGTTTCTAAATTTGCTCGTTTTGCTAAAGAAGTATGGCATGTAGATGATACTAATTTAACTGAAAAAGAAACAGCTTTAAAAGGAATTGAAGCATTAGCAGATTTTATTAAAGAAATTGGATTACCAACTACTTTAACACAAATGAATATTACTGATGTAGATATGCTTAAAAAAGTAGCAGATTCATCTAATATTACAGCTGGATGCTGTAAACAATTAAGCCATGATGAAATTTTCGAAATCTTAAAAGAATGTCTATAAAAATATCGAATTTGTCTCAAATTTATATAATTGCAGTATCAAAAATATCAATATCAAATTATAAATAAGCTAAAAATATTGATAAAATTTAGATAAAAGACAAAATTTATTACAATTTATTAAATCTTTATTCCCTGGTGCTTGCTTTACAACTAAATTGGTAAATGATAAGATAAAGCCAAGGAAAGCGAATATTCTATTTTCTCAAAGTACCCGTTCGGGTACTTTTTTAATTATCAAATACTTTAGTTATTGAATTTCGTTTTTCTAAAAGAACAGTTTATAGAAAGAGGGGAATAAAGATGTTTTGTCGTGATCCTTGTTTAAAAGCATTATAAAATGCTTTTTTTATTTTAAGGAGGAAAGTTAAAATGATAAGGTTGAAAAAAAGAAATAAGAAATTGTTTAAAATAATAATTTCTTTACTAATGGTTTTTAGTTGCCTTTTAACAAGTATTAATACTATAAATGCCGCTAGTTATACGGGACCATTTACCCGCGTTAAAGAACTTGATTATCCAGAATGGTGGGCAAGGAAATTAGGCGTTAAACAGTGGAGTACCTGGATGTGTACTTTTAATGGTCAATGGTCTTACTGCCTGGAATCAAGTAAAAATAGTCCTAGTTCTGGTAATAAGACAGCTGAAGAATTAGTAAACTCTAATGAAATGATTAGTAAGCTGCTTTACTATGGCTATGGAGGACCAGCCGCTTTAGAAGGTCAGCTTGATGGTACTGGGAATGGGTTATGGGATGATGGACTTACAACGCCAGAAACCCATTATCTTTATACTCATGTTTTATTATCAATTGCTTATAGTGGTGATATGATGGGTGTTGATTTGGATGGATTAGAAACTTTAGGAATCGGGTTAAAAGGGTTATATAATTATATAGCTAGTTTACCAATGCCAGTTAGTCCAACTTTAAGTGATTCTTTTACTGCTAGTTTTGATCCAGCTACTAAATTACAAAAAACTAATACAGTTACTTTCAACGGGGCTAGTAATGCAGTGATCAATGTTACTTTACAAGATGGGGTTACTCTTCATAATGTGACTACTAATGCTTCTGAAACTGGAACTGTCAGTGTTAGTGGTGGTCAAAGTTTTTATTTAACAGCACCATTAAGTGTAACAGAAGATTATACTAGTGGTAATATTGCCGGTAGTAATTGTACTCGTTTTGTACCGCTAGCAATTTATGGCAGTGGTAATACCCAGACTCATGGCAGTTATACTTATGATGTTGCCAATTTAACATATCATGTTGATTGGATCGATACTGGTCGTTTAGAACTTAGTAAAACTAATACAAATAATGATTTGATTGATGGAGCTATCTTTAATTTAAAATCAATTAGTTTTGAAGGTTATGATGAAAACATAACGGTTACTAATGGTAAATTAGTAGTTGAAAACTTACCAATTGGAACATATGAGTTAAAAGAAATTAGTGCTCCTAATGGTTATTTATTAAATAGTACAACTTTTACAGTTACGATTAATAAAGATGAAACAGCCAGTCAAAGTGTTAGTAATGAAGAACCATTAGGTAAGTTAGAATTAACCAAGAAAATTGATACTAGTAAAACTGATGGTAAATTAGGTGATAGTTATTTAAAAGGTAATGAATATCAATTAATTGCTCGTGATGATATTACCAACCAGGCTAAAACAATTACATATTTTAATAAAGGTGATGTAGTTGCAAAGGGAATAACTGATGAACAAGGGCAGATAACTTTTGATAATTTACATGTGGGTAAGTATTATCTTCATGAAAGTAAAGCTAATGATACTTTAGTATTAAATCCTAATGATATTAATGTTGATATAAATTATCAAGGTCAAACCGTTTCTAAAATTTTAGAAACCAAAGAAACAGCTAATAGAGTAAACATGCAAAAAATACAGGTTCATAAATCTGGGGAAAAAGAAGGGATAAGTGGTTTTGTTAAAGGTTTACAAGGCTGTGAATTTACGTTCAAACTTAAAAGTGAAGTTGATAATGTTGGCTGGGATAATGCTAGTGTATATGATGTAATTACTACTGATGAAAACGGTCGGGCAGCAACTAAATATTTGCCATATGGTACGTATTTAGTTAAAGAAACTAAAACACCGCAGGATTATATGACAGCTCCTGATTTTTTAATTGACATAACAGATGATTATAGTGAATATAGCGATATTGATCAGATAAAAACTATCGATATTAATAATCGTCCTTACACTACGCAATTAAAATTAGTTAAGCGTGATCAAAAAACTAATCAAATTGTAACTTTAAGCAGTGCTTCATTTAAAATTAAAGCTAAAGAAAATATTGTTTCTAACGGTAAAATAATATATCACGCTAATGATACTATTGTTCAAAAAGTTAGTGGTAAAAACTATGACACTTTTACTACCAATAGTGATAATGTCATTGTAAATGATTCATATAGTAATCATGATAATGATCGCGGAACAGTAATTTTACCATTACAATTAGATCCCGGTAAATATTATCTTGAAGAAGTAAAAACGCCAGAAGGCTTTTTGGCTCTAGAAAGTCCAATTGAATTTACGATTGAAAACATTCGTGATTATACAACAGATGAAGATGGTGATCCAATTTTAGAAATCAATGTAGTTAACGATACTCCTAGTGGTAAACTAACAGTTATTAAGAAAATTGATTTAGGTGAAGGTGATACTAGTCGGGTAAATATCCAGGATTTATCACCAATTAAATTTAGGTTAACAGCTAACAGTAAAATAGTTTCTCCAATTGATGGTAGTGTTATTTATGATCAAGGTGATGTTGTTGGTGAATATAATTTATCATCAGATGGCAATTTAACGATTGAAAACTTACCATTAGGAACAGGTCAAGTAGAATATCAACTTGAAGAAATTGCCACTTTACCAGGTTTGGTTCTTGATGAAAAAAAACATATCGTTGCCTTTGAGCAAAATGATACGACAACCAAAGTTTATAGTCATGAATTAGAAATTGAAAATCAGATTACTAAAGTAGAAGTATTGAAATTAGATAAAGCTAATAATCAAGGTTTAGCAGGAGCTAAATTACAAATTCAAGACCAGGATGGAAATATTATTGATCAATGGCAGTCTGATGGAAGTGGTCATTTGATACAAGGATTAGTAGTGGGACAAGAATATAAATTAATTGAAACAAAAGCCCCTGATGGATATCAACTTGCTAGTGAACTTACTTTTACGGTTGAAAATACTACTGAAGTCCAAAAAGTTATCATGTATGACCAGGCAATAACCGCTGTTAAGACTGATGATACTGTTTCATTTGATCATTTAATAGTTATTACTTTTAGTAGTGGATTGTTATTGATAGTTTTAGTTTTAAAAGGTTATTTAGCTAAAAAAGAAAATTAATTTTAGATAAATTATGTTAAGAAGGTTAAATTATATTATGATAATATAATTTAAACCTTCTTTTTTTGTTTAAATAACAATAAATTACAAATTATAAAATAATTATGAATATTATCACTTTTTGTTTAAATAAATGTTATAATTTTGTAAAGAACACAGGAGGGTATAATAATGGCAAAAGAACTAGATGAAGCAGTCAAGTCTGGACATCAGTTAGCTGCTTATTTAGAAAGTGAGCAGGCTGATCAAAAAGCTGAAAATAAGTTTGATGCTTTATGGCAAAGTATCTATGATGTCTGTGCATTAGTTTATCGAGATATTTTAGATGAACTATTGACTGAAGAGGAATATAAGGAAGCTGTTACCTGGTTAAAAAAATATCAGCATTTAACAAAAGATTATCAAGAAATGGAAATTGAATTATAAGGTAAAATATTATGAAAAATTATTTAATAGTAACAGATACAACAAGTGCAATGAATGGGGATCAGGCTAAAAAATATGGAATTGAACTTGTTTCTTTAAGTGTGCTGATTGATCATCAAGAATATAAAGATCAAATTGATATTTCAACAGAAGAGTTATATCAAAAATTAAGAGATGGTTGTATTCCAACAACTTCACAGCCTAATACTGGTTATTTACAAAATTTAATGGAAAAATGGAAAAGTGAAAATTATGAAGCGATTATTGTTATAACATGCAGTAGTGATTTAAGCGGGACATGGAGCGGTTTTAATTTAGTTAAAAATGATTTAGAAATGGATAATATGTATATTTATGATAGTCGTCAAATTGGTGCTCCAGTTATGGATATGGCTATTTGTGCTAAAGAAATGGCTAATAATGATTGTAGTGTAGCTGAAATTTTTGAAATGTTAGAAAGAAAAAGTGCTAATGTATTTTCATTTTTAGCACCACTAGATTTTAAACAATTAGCTCGTTCTGGTAGATTATCACCATTGGCTGCTAAAATGGCAACGATTTTAAAAGTAAAAGCGTTGTTGTATTTAAAAGAGGATGGTAGCTGTGTTGATAAGTTTGCTATGAGTCGAACAGGAAGTAAAGTTATTAAGACAATGATTGAAAAGTTTAAATCAGCTAATGTTAATGCTCAGGATTTTAGAATCTATATTTCTCATGCTGATAATGAAGAATTAGCTATTAAAGCTAAAAATTTATTACAAGATATTTTTGAGGGGATTGAAGTTTTTGTTAATAAACTTCCAGCGGTATTAACTTGTCATGGTGGACTTGGTTGTATTGCGATTCACTATATTTGTAAATAAAATAATGTTTTTAAAGTGATATTTATAATGCAATATAAATATCATTTTATTGTATTATTTAATAATATAAAGGGGGCTAGCAAAATGAAAGTTGTGGATATGCATTGTGATACTATTTCAAGAATATATAAAGAAGGTGGCAGTTTAAAAGAAAATGATTTTAACGTTGATTTAAACAAGATGAAAAAAGGGGATTATCTTTTACAAAACTTTGCAATGTTTGTTAATTTAAAAAGTAATCCTGATCCGTTAACTAAAGCACAGCAATTAATTGATTTATATTATCAAGAACTAGCAAAAAATCAGGATATTATTAAACCAGTATTTAGTTATCAAGATATTATTGATAATCAAGAAAAAGGATTGATGTCAGCATTATTAACATTAGAAGAAGGGGCCGTTGTTAACAATGATTTAGCGATTTTGCGCAATTATTATCGTCTTGGTGTTAGAATGATCACGTTAACCTGGAATCATCCAAATGGGATAGGTTATCCTAATATGTTAAGTGGTGAAGGATTTGCTCGTTTAAAAAGCATTAATACTGATAAGGGATTAACTGATTTTGGAATTGCTTATATCCAGGAAATGGAACGCTTGAAAATGATCATCGACGTATCACATTTAGGTGATGCCGGATTTTATGATGTCTTGAAATATACAACTAAACCATTTGTTGCTTCACATAGTAATGCTCGTAGTGTTTGTGATGTTGCTCGTAATTTAAGTGATGATATGATTAAAGAACTGGCAAAACGCGGTGGAGTAATGGGAATTAACTTTTGTGGTGACTTTTTAAAACAGTCTGATACTGGTGATGAAAGATCATGTATTGAAGATATGGTAAAACATATTTTATATATTAAAGATCTAGTTGGAATTGATTATGTTGGTTTAGGCAGTGATTTTGATGGAATTAGTCAAAATCTGGAAATTAAAGATGCTTCGATGATGCCTTTGTTACAAAAAGCTTTAGAAGATGCCGGATTAACTAATGATGAAATTGAAAAAGTTTTTTATAGAAATGTTTTGCGGGTATATCAAGAAGTATTATAAACGTAAAATGGCAAGTGGGGAAAAGCACTTGCCATCTTTTTATTAGTTATCAGGGAAAGGATACTAATAATATATGATATCAGGGAAGGATATCGTTATATCTTGTAGTCATTATATTGAAGGGAAAATTGAATATCTTTTGACTACGCTTATAATATATATTAAAAGGTTGGTCAAAATGTAAAAAGAATATAAAAAAATATGTGAAATTAATTTTTTTACAGCTATAAGTGAGCTATTTTAAATTATCGAAATATAGTGTATAATACACATAAGTGGAGGATAGCATAATGAAAAGTTTGTTTTATCGTTTGATTATCTTTTTAGATACAGCTAGCGAGGCAGATACAAATTATAATATTGCCTGGTATATGGCACACAATTTTTCCAAAGTAGCTAAAATGGGAATTAGCCAGCTGGCTAAAGAATGTTATGTTTCCCCTGCTACAATTTCCCGTTTTTGTCGTGCTCTTGGATATGAAAACTATGCACATTTAAAGCAGGAGTGTTCTTCTTTTGCTTCTGATAGTAAAAAGTTTAATAACTTGATTAATGTTCCTTTAAATGTTATGAAAGATAAACCACAGGCATGTACTGAATATTATAGTCAGCAAGTATGTCATGCAGTCGCTAATTTGACACATTATTTAGATTGGAATGTTATTGATAAAGTTTTAGAATTGATTCATGATAGTGATTCGGTTGCTTTTTTTGGAACACAGTTTTCACATTCGGCAGCATTACATTTTCAAACTGATTTATTGATGCTTGAAAAGTTTACAATGGCTTATATGGAAACAGAACGGCAAATTGAATGTGCACGATCTTTAGATAGAAATAGTGTTGCTATTATTATGACTGTAAATGGGTTTTATTTAAAAAGTAATACTAAGGTATTGCAGTATTTAAAAAAAGCTCATTGCAAAGTTGTTTTGATTACTAATAATCCTGGTATTGATATTGGAATAGATGTTGATTATACTATCATATTAGGTGATAGCAAGCAAAGAAAAACAGGTAAGCATACATTGCTTACAACTGTTGAGTTGATGTCACTTAGATATTATTCATTATATTATCCAGATGTTCAGGAAAATATTGTTTAAAAAGGTTGTTAAATACCTTTTTTTATGAAAGGAATAAAGATGCGAGAAATTAAATGTGAAGATATTATAAAAACTGTAAAACAATTATGTAAAGAAGCTGCTTGCAATTTACCAGAAGATGTTTTTAATACGATAAAAAATAAAGCAGAAAGTGAACCTTATCCATTAGCTAAAAAGACATTGGATGTTTTAGTTGAAAATGCAATTTTGGCTAAAGAACAAATGATGCCAATTTGTCAGGATACCGGAATGGCATTTGTTTATGTGACAATTGGTCAAGAAGTCCATGTTGATGGTGATTTAAAAGAAGCGATTAATGAAGGAGTTCGTCAAGGATATCAAGAAGGGTATTTAAGAAAGTCGGTTGTTGATGATCCATTATTTGATCGTGTTAATACTAAAGATAATACTCCTGCAATAATTTATTTTGATATTGTAGCAGGTGATGAGTTTAAAATAGTAGTGGCCCCTAAAGGATTTGGTTCTGAAAATATGTCACAAGTAAAAATGTTAAAACCAAGTGATGGTGTTCAAGGGGTAAAAGATTTTGTTTTAAAAGTTGTTAATGATGCTGGTCCTAATGCCTGTCCACCGATGGTAATTGGTGTAGGAATTGGTGGTTCTTTTGATAAGGTAACAATGCTTGCAAAAAAAGCAATGTTACGTGAAATAGGAACTCATCATCAAGATAGTCGCTATGCTTTGTTAGAAGATGAACTATTGCAATTAGTAAATGCTTCAGGAATTGGTCCAGCTGGATATGGTGGTAAGACAACTGCGTTGTCTTTAAATATTGAAACTTATCCAACTCATATTGCGGGAATGCCTGTTGCAGTTAGTATTTGCTGTCATGTTTCTCGACATAAGGAGGCTAGATTATGATTAAATTAACAACGCCGCTTACAAAAGAAAAGATTAGACAATTACATGCTGGCGATGAAGTATTGCTAAGTGGAGTAATTTATACTGGGCGTGATGCTGCTCATAAAAGATTAATGGCATTACTTGATGAAGGAAAGGAATTACCATTCCCTTTAAAAGATCAGGTGATTTTCTATGTTGGACCAACCCCTAGTAAACCAGGACAGGTTTTTGGTAGTGGCGGACCAACAACTTCAGGACGTATGGACGCTTATGCGCCCCGCTTAATTGAACAAGGTTTACGTTCAATGATTGGTAAAGGATATCGTCAAGATGCTGTAAAAAAAGCAATAGTAGAAAATACTGGTGTATATTTTGGTGCTATTGGTGGTGCTGGGGCGATGATGTCGCATTGTATTAAAGAGTGTGAGGTTATTGCTTTTGATGATTTAGGACCTGAAGCAATTCGCCGTTTGGTCGTTGAAGATATGCCGTTAGTAGTAATTATTGATAGTGAAGGTAATGATCAATATGAAATTGGTCGAAAAGATTATTTAGATTCATATAAATAAAAGGAGTAAAAAGAATGTTTAGAAAAAAAAGAGATTATGGTTATTATAGTAGCTATGGTGGTAGTAGTAGTCGTTTAAGAGTTGGTAGAGTGGCTATTATCGGTGTGGTTATTGCTGTTGTAATCATCGCAGTAGTTATTGTTTTAAACTTGACTCGAATTCAATTGATGTTTAAAGGATATTCGTTTTCACAAGCTAGTGAGATTTTATCATTAACTAAAGAAGAAGAGAATGAAATTTTAGCACATGATAAAATGGATCATATCGTTAACTGGATCGAAGAATCTGATAATGTTGAATGGTATGACGAATATGAAAGATATTTAGGATTAAATAAAAAATTAGAATATGCTGATGTTGTTAGCTATGTTGATAATTTATATGAAACTCAAGTACCTAAATTAAAAAGTCTTTCATATAGTAATGATGATATTTGGAAATTAATTGAAGATGGTGCTAGTGAAGATGATTTCCAATATTTAATTGATAATAATTATAGTGCTAATGATTTAGAACCATATAGTAAGGTTGAAGGTTATAAAATTCAAAATTTAGCTGGTTATATTAGTGCTTATGCTACATATAAAGATTATAATTATGCAGTTTGTATAACTAATTATCCATTTATTATTTCTAGTAATGGAGACCCTCAAGATAGTTATACTATCAGTAATCCTGATGAATTATTAACATTAGTTAAAAAAGGTTTCTATTTACCAGATGATTATGAACCAGAATTAGTGGAACCAGATATTCCGGTTGCTCCAGATTGTGAAAATTCACAAATGACACCAGAAACTTCTAAAGCATTAACTAAGATGTATGAAGCTGCAAAAAAAGAAGGGTTAGAATTAGTTGTAAATAGTGCTTATCGTTCATATGAAACTCAAGTAGCAATTTATAACGATTTTGAAACACGTTATGGTGGTCAATATGCTTCTGAATACGTAGCAGCACCTGGTGCTAGTGAACATCAAACTGGTTTAGGTCTAGATTTAACTTCTCAAAGTGTTGTTGATGGTGAAAGAATTACATTTGGTGATACTGAAGAATATCGCTGGGTAGTTGAAAATTGTTATAAATATGGTTTTATCATCAGATTTGAAGATGGTACTGATGGTATTACTGGTATTGCTCATGAACCATGGCATTTACGCTATGTAGGTGAAGATGTTGCCAAAGAAATTGTAAAAAATAAATGGACTTTTGAAGAATATTGTTTATACAACAATGTTATGCCAAAAGTTGAAGAGAAATAATCTAGGGTTTTACTCTAGATTATTTTAATGAGGTGGATATGAAAACATTAATTACAACATTAAATTCAAAATATATACATAAATCATTATCAGTTAGATTATTATATGTAGCGACTATTGCTTACCACAATACTGATTTTAAAGAATATACTATCAAAGATAATCTTGATAATATTGTACAAGATATAATTAAGCAAGAAATTGATATTTTAGCGATAAGTGTTTATATCTGGAATGTTGATTTAGTACGTGAGTTAATTATTAAATTAAAAAGTATTAAACCTGATTTAATTATTGTTGTTGGTGGTCCAGAAGTAAGTTATGAGATTGATTATTTTTTAGATAATTTTGAAATTGATTATTTAATTAGTGGTGAAGGTGAAGTTGCTTTTAAACAGTTATTAGATTGTCTTGAAAATAATCAAGAGGTTGATATTCAAGGAATCAGTAGTAAAAATAAACGTGATTATCGCCAGACTAAGCCAGTTGACTTAGCTTATGTAGAATCGTTAGAATCACCATATTTATTATCAAGGGATTTACCAGATATGGCTAATCGAATTTTGTATTTTGAAACTAGCCGTGGCTGTCCATATCAATGTCAATATTGTTTATCGTCTTTAGAAAAAGGATTACGTTTTTTTAGTTTAGATTATTTAAAAGAGCAATTACAGTTAATTATTAATAGTGGTGTTAAAACGATAAAGCTATTAGATCGAAGTTTTAATGCTAAAACTTCCCATGCTTTAGCTATTTTAGAATTTGTTTTTAAAAATGCCAAGCCTGGCATGCAATTCCAGTTTGAAATTAATGGTGATGTTTTAGATCAAAAAATTATTGATTATATTAATGATTATGCCCCTGATGGTTTGTTGCGATTTGAAATAGGGATTCAGTCAACTTATGATCCAACAAATGAAATTGTGCGTCGTTATCAAGATTTTAATCGATTAAGTGAAGTAATTAGACAATTACAGTCTAATCATAAAATTGATTTTCATTTAGATTTAATTGCTGGTTTACCACTAGAAAATCTTAGTCGTTTTGCAAAATCTTTTGATGATGTCTTTGCTTTTAGACCTAAAGAATTACAACTTGGCTTTTTAAAACTATTAAGAGGAACTAGTTTACGAAATGAGGCTAATAAGTATGGCTATGTTTATGATTCTAAACCACCATACGAGTTAATTGAAAGTAATGATTTATCTAAAGAGGATATTAAAAAAATTCATTTGGCTGAAGAAATGCTGGAAAAATTCTGGAATAGTGGCAAAATGCCTATAACAATGAATAAGGTCATGGATAATGTCAGTTCACCATTTTACTTTTTTATGGAATTCGGTAAGTATTATCTAGAACACGATTTTAAGCTGTTTAAGTTTCAAAATGATGAATTATTTAGTTATTTAAATCAATATTTAAATTATGAATATGAAGATTTATTGATAGAAGATTATTTACGATTAACCAAAGTAAAACCAAAACGCTGGTGGAAAAGTCGTATAAGTAAACAACAATCTCGTGATGTTATGCATCAGTTAGTTGAAAAGTATCATTTAGATCAAGAAGAATTATTTAGATATGGTTTGGTAGAAAAATTAGATAGTGGATATATTGTTGCTATATATAAAAATTATCATGCCAATGTCAAAAAATATCTTTTATAATTAACCAAAAATTCATTAAAATCTCTCTTTCTTTAGTATATAATATAAGTAATGATATTTTATAGAAAAGAGGAAAAGTATATGGGATTTAGAGAAGATTTTTTATGGGGTGGAGCAGTTGCTGCCCATCAATGTGAAGGTGCCTGGCAAGAAGGTGGCAAAGGAATTAGCTGTAGTGATGTTGAAACAGCAGGAGATAATGTTACTGGAGCACCTCGTCGTTTAACAGATGGTGTTATCGAAGGTGAAGATTATCCTAACCATGTCGGTGTTGATTTCTATCATCGATATAAAGAAGACATTGCTTTAATGGCTGAAATGGGATTTAAAGCATTTAGAACTTCTATTGCATGGACACGTATTTTCCCACGTGGTGATGAAAAAGAACCAAATGAAGCTGGTTTAAAATTCTATGATGATTTATTTGATGAATGTCATAAATATGGAATTGAACCAGTAGTTACTTTATCACACTTTGAAATGCCTTGGGCGCTTGCTAAAGAGTATGGTGGATTTAGAAATCGTGAAGCAATTGACATGTTTGTTAAATTCGCAAAAGTATGTTTTGCAAGATATCAACATAAAGTTAAATATTGGATGACATTCAATGAAATTAATAACCAGGCTGATTACACACAACATAACTTGATTCAAGAAGGGGCTGTTTTATTAAAAGAAGGTGACGATCCTGAATATTTAATGTATTTATCAGCTCATCATGAATTAGTTGCATCAGCTTTAGCTGTAAAAGCAGCACATGAAATCAATCCTGATTTAAAAGTTGGTTGTATGATTGGTATGAATGCCGTTTATCCAGCTACTTCTAATCCAGAAGATGTTATGAATGCTTTAGGTGCTATGCATCAAAAATACTGGTATGTTGAAGTTCATGCTCGCGGACATTATCCACAACATATGTTAAAATTATTTGCAAGAAAAGGATATGACTTTATTACTAAAGAAGATGAAAAAGTCTTAGCAGAAGGTAAAGTTGATTATATTGGATTCTCTTATTACATGTCTTTTGCAACAAAATATCAAGGACGTAATGAAAAAACATTTGATTATTCAGGAGAAGACTTTGTAAGAAATACATACTTAAAAGCTTCTGACTGGGGATGGCAAATTGACCCTCTAGGACTTCGCTGGTGTCTAAACTGGTTCTATGATCGTTTTGAATTACCAATGATGATCGTTGAAAATGGTTTTGGTGCTTATGATAAAGTAGAAGAAGATGGTTCAATTAATGATCAATATCGTATTGATTACTTCAAATCACATATTGAAGCAATGCGTGATGCTGTTGATTATGATGGTGTAGATTTATTAGGATATACAATGTGGTCACCATTTGATATCGTATCTGCTTCTACTGGTGAATATGATAAACGTTATGGATTTATTTATGTAAATTATAATAATGCTCATGAAGGTGATTTTTCTAGAAGCAAAAAGAAATCATTCTATTGGTATAAAAAAGTTATTGAAACTAATGGTGAAGATTTATCAGATGTCGAATAATTTCGGCATCTTTTTTTAAAACCGAATATTAGGTTTTTATAGATAAATTTGTGATTGGTAGTTATAACTTGCAGTGATAAAATATAGGTAGCGATGAAGTATATAACATGAATTAATTAGTTAAATGCGATATACTAGTAAGTACATGGAGGGAATTGTAATGATTGAAAATATTCGAAAACGAGATGGGCGTTTAGTTGCATTTGAATTAGATAAAATTGCAGGAGCTATATATAAAGCTTTTCAAGCAACCGGTGGTAAATATGATTTAAAAAATGCTATGGATATCGCTAAAATAGTTGAAGTTAAACTAGAAAAGAAAAAAAGCGAGCTACCAACTGTTGAACTAGTTCAAGATACTGTTGAAGAAGTATTGATTGAAAAAGGTTATGTTCGAGTTGCCAAAGCATATATTTTATATCGTGCTAATCGAACAAGAGAACGTGATATGCGGTCACGATTAATGAAAACTTTTGAAGAAATTACTTTTGCCGATAGTAAAGATAGTGATTTGAAACGTGAAAATGCTAATGTCAATGCCGATGCGCCAATGGGAACGATGTTAAAATATGGTGCTGAAGCTGCTAAACAATTTAATGAAATGTTTGTTTTAAATCCGAAACATGCTCGTGCTCATATTAATGGTGATATTCATATTCATGATATGGATTTTTTAACCTTGACAACAACATGCTGTCAAATTGATTTGATTAAGTTATTTAAAGGTGGTTTTTCAACTGGTCATGGTGTTTTAAGAGAGCCAAATAGTATTAGTACATATGCAGCACTAGCATGTATTGCTATTCAATCTAATCAAAATGATCAACATGGTGGACAAGCTATTCCAAATTTTGATTATGGAATGGCACCAGGGGTTAGCAAATCATATTATAAACATTTTTATCAAAACTTAGCTAAAGCCATTTCATTATTATGTGATATTGACGGTGATGAAGTAGTAAAGAAGATAAAAAAAGAAATGACTATAAAACCTGCTTTAGATAAAAATGAAGATTTTGATAAACAGTTAAAAGAGGTTTTAGCAAATAATAATATTGAAGAAAATGTTGATAAAATCATCGACTTTGCAACTAAAAATGCGTATAAAGAAACTGATCGAGAAACATATCAGGCCATGGAAGCCTTTATTCATAATTTAAATACAATGCATTCAAGAGCTGGAGCCCAAGTACCATTTAGTTCAATCAATTATGGTATGGATACTTCTAGTGAAGGTAGAATGGTCATGAAAAATATTTTATTAGCAACAGAAGCTGGATTAGGACATGGCGAAACACCAATTTTCCCAATTCAAATCTTTAGAGTTAAAGAAGGTATTAATTATAATAAAGGAGAACCTAATTACGATTTGTTTAAATTGGCTTGTCGAACTTCAGCAAAACGCTTATTCCCTAACTTTTCATTTATTGATGCGCCATTTAATAAACAATATTATAAAGGTACACCAGAAACTGAAATTGCTTATATGGGTTGTCGAACTCGTGTGATGGGAAATATTTATGATCCTGATAAAGAAATTAGTTTTGGGCGTGGAAATTTAAGTTTTACATCAATTAATTTACCACGTTTAGCGATTCGCAGTCGTGGTGATGTAAATGAATTTTTTGATAAATTAGATCAAATGCTTGATTTATGTATCGACCAATTATTAGAACGTTTTGAAATTCAATGTCGTCGTAAAGTAATGAATTATCCGTTTTTAATGGGACAAAAAGTATGGCTTGATAGCGATAAATTAAAACCAGAAGATGAAGTAAGAGAAGTATTAAAACATGGTACTTTGACGGTTGGATTTATCGGATTAGCTGAAACATTAAAAGCTTTAATTGGTCATCATCATGGTGAAAGTGAAAAAGCTCAAGTATTAGGATTACAAATTGTTGGTCATATGCGTAATGCAATGGATAAAGCTAGTGAAAAATATCATCTTAATTTTAGTTTAATTGCTACGCCAGCAGAAGGATTATCAGGAAGATTTGTAAAAATGGATAAAAAACTATTTGGGGAAATTGAAGGAGTTACTGATCGTGACTATTACACAAATAGTTTCCATATTCCTGTTTATTATCCAATCAGTGCCTATAAAAAGATTGAATTAGAAGGACCATATCATGAATTAACTAATGGTGGTCATATTAGTTATATTGAAATGGAT
Organism: Erysipelatoclostridium sp. An173; assembly: GCF_963931465.1. Lineage (GTDB taxonomy): Bacteria > Bacillota_I > Bacilli_A > Erysipelotrichales > Coprobacillaceae > Thomasclavelia > Thomasclavelia merdavium. Next base: position 392,425 of record NZ_OZ007017.1, read on the forward strand.
GGAGATCCAACTAAAAATATTGCCGCATTTGAAAAAATTGTTCGAGCAATGCATGATAACGGAATTGGTTATGGGGCAATTAATCATCCAGTCGATCGTGATCCGGTTTGTGGTTATAATGGAATTATTGATGATGTGTGTCCACTTTGTGGGCGTAGTGAAAAAGAACATCATGGTTTTGAACGAATTCGGCGAATTACCGGTTATTTAGTTGGTTCATTAGATCGTTTTAACGATGCTAAAAAAGCTGAAGAAAGCGATCGAGTAAAACATGATGTAGAAAGTAATGAAGAATAATGGAAATTAGATTATTTGGTACCGTCAATGATTCAATTGTTGACGGTCCAGGATTACGATATACGATTTTTACTCAAGGTTGTTTGCATCATTGTCCTGGCTGTCATAATCCTCAAAGCCATCCTCTTGATGGTGGCTATTTAGAAGACTGTGATAAAATTTTAGCAGAGATTTTTAATAATCCATTATTAGATGGAATTACGTTATCAGGTGGCGAACCAATGTTACAAATTGAACCATTAAAATATATTTGCCAGGAAGTAAAAAAACATCACTTAAATATTGTTATTTATAGTGGTTATACTTATGAACAAATTATAAGTGATCAAAATAAACTATCATTATTAAAGCTAGGTGATATGTTAGTTGATGGTCTTTATGTAGAAGAAAAAAGAAGTTTGGCACTATTGTATCGTGGCTCTTCTAATCAACGATTGATCAATATTCAAGAATCTTTAAAACAAGGCAAAGTAATCGAATATATAATTGATGAATATGGGGAGATAGAAATTTAAAATGGCAAAGATAAAATATGGATTTTTATGTTTTATACCAATTTTAGTTTATATCATTTTTAATTCAATGATTCCTCAAGAAATTGTTGGACATATTTCGGGTTTAGGAAATGTTACTTATGTAAATAAATGGTCTTTTGTATTATTTACAACTTTGGCTGGTTTTGTTTGTCATTGTCTTTATATGATAATTTCATTAAAGAAACCAGATTGGATTGGTAAAAAGAAGATTGGTAAGTATAGTCATTGGTATTTTCCAATTCTTACTAATGTGGTTAGTTTAATTGTTGTTTGCATTAGTTAATAAAAGCTCTAAATCGTTTGATTTAGAGCTTATTTTAGCTATTTAATTAATAAATTAGCTTGTAACCAGCTTTTTTCTTCACTAGTTAAATATGGAGCAATAGTATCAAATACTAATTGATGATATTCATTGATTTGTTCAATTTCATGATTAGATAATAAATTTAAATCTAAACCATCTAAATCAAAAGGCACCATTGTAATAGGTTCAAATCTTAAGAATTGACCATATTCATTATTAGCTGTTTCAACACATAATAATTCATTTTCATGACGAACACCATGACTATTTTCAATATAGATACCTGGTTCATCAGTAGTAATCATACCTGGTTCAAAAGCACACATTGCATTAGATCCAGGACGATCTTTTGGTCTGAAACCATTAGGTCCTTCGTGAACATTTAAGAAATGACCTACCCCATGACCAGTACCACAGCGATAATCTAGATTATATTTATAAACCATTTCACGAGCAAATAAATCTAAATTTGGTCCAGTTGTTCCAGCGATAAAACGAGCATCTTGTAATCTTAATAAAGCTTTTAAGGCAACTGTGTAATCACGACGTTCAACATCACTAATATTTCCTAATACAAATGTTCTAGTAATATCAGTTGTTCCATCAAAATATTGTCCCCCAGAGTCAATTAATAATAACCCTTCATTAGTAACGGTCGCACATTTACCAGGTTCTGCTTTATAATGCATTAATGCTGCATTTTCTTTATAAGCACAAATAGTATCAAAGCTTAAGTCATAGAAATCTTTTTGAGCTTTTCTGAATTCTTCAAGTTTATCAGAAATGCTGACTTCATCCATTGGGATTTTTCCAACGTTTGTTTTTAGCCAGTACATAAATTTAGTTACAGCAACACCATCTTTAATATGGGCGTATTTAGTAGCTTCGATTTCGGTTTTATTTTTAATTGCTTTAAATAATTGAGTTGGATTTGGTCCATTAACAATTTCACAGTTTAAACGACGGCAAATTTCATAATTGACAATTTGTTTATCTAATAAAACTTTACCTGTTAATTTTTCAACATCATCATAAATATCGTTATAGTTTTTAATATAGATGCTATCACGTTTTAATATTGCTTCAATTTTAGCATCAATAACGCCATCTTGAACATATAAATAAGCATCTTCTTGATTAATTAATGCATACGATAAAACAACTGGATTGCAAGGAACATCATTACCACGAATATTAAATAGCCAAACGATATCATCTAAACTAGTAATAATGTGATGATTACAATCTTTCATTGCTTTTCGTAAACGTTGTAATTTTGAACCGCGAGATTCACCACAATATTTTTCATCGTAAATAAATGCTGGTTCATGGCTAATGCTAGGACGATCATGCCAGATTTCATTTACAAGATCAACATTGCTGATAACTTTATTTTTCATATTTAAAACTTCTTGATATGACATTACTCGACCGTCAAAACCAACAGTTTTATCAGCATTTTTTTCTAAGTATTCATTAATTGTATCAACCCCGGCTAATCCCATTTTCATCAATGTGATTCCAGTATTGGCAGTTTGTTTTTCAGCTTGAATATGATAACGTCCATCAACCCATAATCTTGCTTCATCTAAACCAACAATTAAAGTTCCAGCCGAACCAGTAAAGCCAGACATATACTTACGAGCGCCAAAATATTCACCTACATATTCACTTTGGTGATAGTCACTTGTAGGAATGATATAAAGATCGATTCCATGTTCTTTCATTAATTTTCTTAATTCTTCTATTCTTTCTTTAACCATATTTATAACCTCACTTATCTAATACTTTAGCACAAGTTTAAAGGACACTCAAACAAAATAATTGATAAACTAGTTATTTGATAAAATAAAAAATCAACTATTATTAATTTATATAAATTATTGTTAATTATTTGTTTTAAAAAGAGTAGTTAGTTAATAATATCGAATAATTATTAATAAAAAAGATAAAATTATATGATGAATTTAATTGGTTTTAATAGTTTTTGTTAAGAAAAATTTACGAAATTAGTAATTTAGGAAAATGAATCTTAATAGTGGATTTAAATTGGTAGGAAAATTAAATTTGTTGAATAATTGTAATAAATTTATTTTTGATGGTTTTAAATAGATTTTTATTTTGGATTAAATAGTTGATTTTTTAGGTAAATTTTTTGTGATATTAGCTAATTATAAGGGGTCACAATAGCAGTTTTATTTCCTAATTAAAATTGTATTATTACCATTGCATTTTGAAAATTTAGGAGTATACTAAACACAAGTAAAGGAGGACTATATTTATGGACGATGTAATTCAAAGATTAGTAGAAGTTGATCGCCAATGTGTTGAACGTGTTGAAGCTGCTAAAGCTAAAAAATTAAACGCTCAGGCGAACATGAATGAAAAAAGAAAAGAAATCTACGATAGTTTTGTTTCCAAACAAAATGAGAAAATTGAAGAACATAAAGCACAGCTGCAAGATAAAAATCAAGCTGATGCTAAACAGTTAGAACAAAATTATCAAGAGACATTATTAAAATTAGAAAATCTTTACAATCAAAATAAAGAGCGCTGGGTAAGTGACATTGTCACAAGATGTTTAGGTAAGTAGGTGATATTTATGGCTTTGTCATCAAATGCTTTATGTGCTAAAGCAAAAGCAATGTATGGTAATCGTCTTAAAGAGGAATCATATAGTGAGTTGTGTCGTAAGCAAACACTTGGTGATATGGTCACTTATTTAAAGACACAAACTAATTATAGTGATGCTTTAAAAAACATTAATGTGCGAAACGTTCATCGTCATCAGTTAGAGGCAGCTTTAAATGAAGAATATTTTTCTCGCTGTACTAGATTGATGAAGTATGCACCACGAAAAAATCTGGATTTTTATCGCCAGGAAATTATAGCGATTGAAATTGGATTGATCGTTGATAAAGTTATTAGTATCAAAGAAAAAGATACTGCTAGTTTTTCTTTGGAAATACCAGATTACTTAGCTAGTAAATTGAGTTTTAATGTTTATGGGCTAGTAAATGTTGATAGTTATAAAGGATTGATTACTTATTTAAAAAATACCCGTTATTATCGGATTTTAGCTAATTTTGATTTTAGAGATCCAATAGATATTAATGGCTTAGAAAGAAAGTTAAAGTCGTTGTATTATCATGTTTATGTCGAATTGATAAATAAATATTTTAGTGGTAGTGAAAGAAAAGATTTGCTTGATTTGATTTTCGTAACAATTGAACTTGCCAATATTACTAAGATCTATCGCTATAAAAAGTATTTTAATGAATCTAATGAGGTAATTAAAAATTCATTGTTTTTAGAATTTTCACGAATTCCGATTCGGATGTATGATAAATTGATTGAAGCGGCTGATGCAGATGAATTAATGAAACTGTTAGCTAATTCACGATTTAAAGTATATTTGGGTGATCATGATTATCCATATATAGAATATTATGTTGAAGAGGTTAAATATAATGTGGCAAAAAGAAATATGCGTTTTTCAAGCAGCGGGCCATTAGTATATTTGACATATTCAATTCTACAAAGAATTGAAATAGATAATTTAAAACATATTATCGAAGGTATTAGATATGGCCGTGACGCATCGAGTATTGAAGATACGTTGATTTATGCATAGGAGGACATGTTATTATGGCAATTATAAAAACGCATTTTTACAATATTTCTTTTGAAAATAGAGATTTAATAAAAATGCTTATTAAGATGACTGAATATCAGGAAGAAATGTTTCCTCAAGATTCGAAAAAAATAGTCAATAATGTTAAAGGTGTATCAGTTATGGATCAAACTAATCCATATAATGAAGTCCTTGATAACCTTTATCATGTCTTGAATCGTTTAGGTTTAAACGGAAATGTTCAAGATAATGAATATCAAGAAATAAATGTAGCATCAGTTAAAAACTTAATTGAAGAAGTAAATACTAAGATTGATGAAATTGTTACAATTAAAGAAGATATCTTAAAAGAAAAAGATGAAAATGATCAAGCAATTACATTATTAAAAAATCTTAGAGAATCAGATATAAGTGTCGATGATGTTAAAAATACAAAATACATCACTTGTCGTTTTGGTCGTTTACCGGTAAGTGAATACGATAAAATTAAGTATTATCGTGATTATGAATTCGTTTTTAAAGAATTAAGTCGTACTAAACAATATGTTTGGATTGCATATGTAGGATTAACAAAAAATATTTCTGAAATTGACAACGCTTTTTCATCAATGGCTTTTGAATCAGTAGAATTACCAGAATTTGCTCATGGTAAAATGGATGAAGCAATTGAAATGTTAACTGAAGAAGCTGCGGCAATGGAAAAATATGCAGCCAAAATGGAAGTTAAATTAGAAAATGTTAAAAACGAATATCAAGAACAGCTTTTAGAAGATTTTACTAGAGTATATAATTTGAAAAAATTATATGACAAATGCTGTTATGTAGTTGATTTTTCACAAAAAGCTGCCATTTATCTCTTTACAAGTTTAAGTATTGAAGAAATAAAAAATCGATTTGATGATGTTGAAAGTGTAAAAGTAATTGAACTACCTGCAAATATTTATGAAAATAGAAATATTATTGCACCAGTATTAACAAAAAATAACTGGTTAACTAAACCGTTTAGTAATATTTTATCGATCCAGACAGGAGATCGTTTTGATCCAACAACAATTGTAGCCATTTTATCACTATTAATTGGCGCAATTTGTCTAGGAGATATCGGTGTTGGCTTGTTATTAATCGTAATTGGGTTTATAGTATCAATTAAGGGCACTAATAATTTTAGTGAAATCTTAAAACGTGTTGGTGTAGCGGTATTACTAGGTGGTTTGGTTTATGGAACATGCTTTTATCAAATCGAACTTTATACACCGCTTATAGATATGCCAATTCATATTGTTCATACTTTAATGTTTGGCGTTGTGATATGGGTTGTAGCAATCATTATACTGCTAATCATCAAAAAGATTGTCCGTAGATCAATAAAAGTGTAGAGGAGGGGTATAATGGCGATTGCTAAATTAGATCTACTCAGTATAAATTTTGAAAAGGAGCACTATAATGAGGTATTGCTAAAGCTTTTTGACCATGATGATTTTAATCCAGAGTTGGCCACAAAGTTTATTGATAGCGTTACAGGATTAAGTGTTTATAATCAAGATAATTTATATGAGGAGATCTTAGTACGTTTAAATGATGCATCGAAAAAATATCAATTTGAATTAAAAGAGATACCAGTAAAAAATAATCAGATCAACGTTTTAAGAGTTAAAGAATATTTAGATGATTTGTTATTAGATGTTGAAAGAATTGATGCGGTTAGAGAACAATTAGAAAAAATGATCGTTGAAAATCAAGAGGCCGTAATTCAATTGAAACATGTAGCTGGAATAGATGTTGATTTCGATGATTTATTTAATTGTGCGTATTTAAAAATTAGATTTGGGAAGATTCCAGTAAATAATGTCGCGAAATTAGATTATTATGAATCTTTACCATTTGTTTTTAAAGATTTTGAAAATGATGGACATTATGTATGGTGTATGTATATTACAACACCAGGGGATGCTCCAGAAGTAGACAATATCTTTTCATCTTTATATTTTGAAAGAATTTATATTCCTAACTTTGTTCATGGTTCGCCAGAACTAGCTATTGGTGAAATTGAAGAAGAAGCTCGCGTAGCTAAGGAACAAAGTAATAAATTACAAAAAAGAATAGCTAAACTCTTTGAAGATAATCAAGATGAATTGAATCGAATCTATACTGTTTCTAAACATCTAAATGATGTTGCTGTAATGCAAAAATATGTTGTAGTTATTGGTGATCATTTATCTGTTAATGGATTTGTACCAAGTAAGAATTCTAAGAAATTTAAAAAAGATTTTGAAGAAATTGAAAATGTTTTCGTTGATATCAAACCAGCCAATAGCGATGCGCGTTTACAACCGCCAACATTATTAAAAAATAACTGGTTTTCAAAACCGTTTAGAATGTTTGTCGAGATGTATGGAGTTCCTAAGTACAATGATGCTGATCCAACTATGTTAGTTGCCTTATCATATACATTGTTATTTGGAATTATGTTTGGTGATGTTGGACAAGGTGCAATCTTATCAATCGTTGGATTTATTGCTTATAAAAAATTTGGCTTACAATTAGGGGCAGTAGGAATGCGTTTAGGTATTTCTAGTATGATCTTTGGTATTGTATTTGGTTCGGTATTTGGTAGTGAAGAAATATTGATACCAATGTTTAATGCCATGTCTCCAGATAATACAATGACTTTATTAATTGCAGCCATTTGTTTAGGAATTATATTAATTATTATTTCAATGGCATTTAATGTGTTTTTGAATTTTAAGAAAAAGAATTTAGGCGAAGCTATTTTAAGCCAAAATGGAATTTGTGGACTTGTTTTCTATATTTCTATTTTAGGCTTGGTTATTAATATGTTTTTAGGATTAGGATTTGTTAATATATTCTATGTTCTAATTTTAATTGTAGTTCCTTTACTATTAATTTTCTTAAAGGAACCATTGATTCGAAAATTTGAAGAAAATGAAGAAATGTTTCCTAATGGATTTGGAGCTTTCTTTGTAGAAGGGTTCTTTGAATTATTCGAAGTTGTTTTATCATTTATCACTAACACCATGTCATTTTTAAGGGTAGGTGGGTTCGTATTATCACATGCCGGAATGATGTTGGTTGTATATACTCTAGCTGGAATGGTTGGAGGAGTTGGTGAGTACATTGTTATCGTTATTGGTAACGTGTTCGTAATGTGTCTAGAAGGACTAATTGTCGGAATTCAAGTTTTACGTTTAGAGTTCTACGAAATGTTTAGTAGATATTATGAAGGAAACGGAATTCCATTTAGAACTATTAAAGAGGATTAAAAGTTGAGGAGGAAGTCATTATGACAGTTTTAGAATTTATTTTACCAGCATTAGTAGTTATTTTATTATCATTACCATTAATTTCAGTATTTAAAGGAAAAGTAAGTGTTAAATCAGCAAAAATTAGATTAGCTACTCACGTAGCAGGATTTGCCGGAGCTGTATGTTTAGCTTTATATTTAGCTGCTGTTACTAACGGAGTACAAGCTGCCGGAACTGAATCTATTACAGGTACAATTGCTCAAGGGTTAGGTTTCTTAGCTGCTGCTCTTGCTACTGGATTATCAGCATTAGGTGCAGGTATTGCCGTTGCTGCTGCTGCTCCAGCTGCTATTGGTGCATTCTCTGAAAATGAAAAGAACTTTGGTAAATCATTAATCTTTGTAGCCTTAGGTGAAGGGGTTGCTATTTACGGGTTATTAATTTCAATCTTAATTATTAACAATCTTTAATTGAAAGAATGTGATCATTATGCGATTTTATTGTATAAGTGATAATGTCGATACTCAAGTTGGACTTAGATTAGTAGGAATTGAAGGCGAAGTAGTCCATAAACGTCGTGAATTTTTGGAGTTATTGGAAACAAAATTAAAAGATGATTCGATTGGAATTATCTTAATTACTACTAAATTAATTGAATTAGCGCCTGATATTATTTCAGAAATCAAGTTAAAACAACAAAAACCATTGCTAGTAGAGATACCAGATCGTCATGGTGATTCAATGATTGGAGAAACGATTGACAAATATGTATCTGAAGCAATCGGGGTTAAGTTATAGAAGGGGAATGCTATGGAAAAGAAAGAACAAGTATTTCTTTATATGAAAGAAGAAATTGAAAGGTTAGCTAGCAAGGAAGAAGAAAAGATTTTAAATGAAGCTAAGGAATTAGAAGAAGAAATCTATAACCAGATTAAAGCTGAAGCTAAAAAAGATGCTGATGTTTTATTAGATAAAGAATTAGCTGAAATTTCTTCTAATGCTAGTGTTGAAGCTTCTTTATCTCAAGAAGAAAAAACTAAATTATTAGTTACTAAAAGAGATGAATATGTAGCTGATATTTTTAATCAAGCAAAAGAAAAACTAGTTGCTTTTGTAAACAGTGATGAATATCACGGATATTTAGTTGATCACATGAAATCTATTGGTACTACATATCAAATGGAAAATTCAACATTATATTTACGTCAAGAAGATGTAAAGTATCAAGCTGATTTAATTAGTGCTTATGGTATTGATTTAGATGTTAAAACAAGTGATCAAATTAAAATAGGTGGTTTTATTATTGAAAATAAAGCAAATAATGTCGTAATTGATGAATCATTAGACTTTGCTTTAGAGAATCAAAAAGACTGGTTCTATAAAACATCAGGATTAATGATTAAATAAAACAGGGGGTTAAATATGAGCAATAATGTAATTTATTCAATTAATGGACCCGTTGTCAAAGTAAAAGATACTGTATCTTTTTCAATGTTAGAAATGGTGTATGTCGGTAATGATTCATTAATGGGTGAAGTAATTTCAATCTCTAAAGAATTTACTACCATCCAGGTATATGAAACAACTACTGGTCTTAAACCTGGTGAACCAGTTGTCTCAACGGGATCACCTATCTGTGCAACGCTTGGCCCAGGTATCTTAAGAAATATTTTCGATGGAATCGAACGTCCTTTAAAAGCTCTTGAAGAACAAACAGGTGCTTTTATTCAAGCAGGAAGTAACGTTGATTCTTTAGATGTCAATAAAAAATGGGATGTAACAATGACAGTTAAAGTTGGTGACTATGTTAAAGGTGGCGATATTTATGCTACTTTACCAGAAACTGATTTAATTGTTCATAAATGTATGGTCAGTCCTTTAATTAGCGGAAAAGTAGTTGAAGTAGCTAATGATGGGCAATATACAGTTAATGACGTAGTGATGAAAATTGAAGATGATCAAGGAAAAATCATCGAATGTACATTATGTCAAAAATGGCCAATTAAACAAGCTCGTCCAACTGCTAAACGTTTACCAATTAGTATCCCATTAGTAACTGGACAACGTGTTATTGATACATTGTTCCCAATTGCTAAAGGTGGAACTGCAGCGATTCCTGGTGGTTTCGGTACAGGTAAAACAATGACTCAACACCAAATTGCAAAATGGTGTGATGCTGATATTATCGTTTATGTAGGTTGTGGAGAACGTGGTAACGAAATGACTCAAGTTCTTGAAGAATTCAGTGAATTGATCGACCCTAAAAGTGGTAAACCATTAACTGATAGAACTGTATTAATTGCCAACACTTCAAACATGCCAGTTGCTGCTCGTGAAGCTAGTATCTATACTGGAATTACTTTAGCAGAATATTATCGTGATATGGGATATCATGTTGCCATTATGGCAGACTCTACTTCTAGATGGGCTGAAGCACTTCGTGAAATTTCTGGTCGTCTTGAAGAAATGCCAGCTGAAGAAGGGTTCCCAGCATACTTACCATCTCGTTTATCTCAATTCTATGAACGAGCTGGATATATGGAAACTTTAAATGGTCAAGATGGTTCAGTATCAATTATTGGTGCCGTATCACCACAAGGTGCTGACTTTTCAGAACCAGTTACTCAAAATACAAAACGATTTGTACGTTGTTTCTGGGCTCTAGATAAAGCATTAGCTTATGCTCGTCACTATTTTGCTATTAACTGGACTCAAAGCTATAGTGATTATGTTTATGATCTTGAAAAATGGTACAACAAAAACGTTAGTCCTAAGTTTGTAAGTGATCGTCAAGAAATTTCATATATTTTAGCTGAAGAAGCTAAATTAAATGAAATCGTTCAATTAATGGGACCTGATGTATTACCAGAAGATCAAAAATTAATTATTGAAATTGCTAAAGTAGTAAGAGTTGGTTATTTACAACAAAATGCTTTCCATAAAGATGATACTTATGTACCAATGGAAAAACAATTAAAAATGATGGAAGTCATCTTATATCTAAATAAACGTTGTAAAGAAGCTGTAAATCAAGGGAAAGTAGTTCGTCGTATTGTTGATACTGGTATTTTTGATCAAGTAATCAAGATGAAATATGATGTTCCTAATGATAACATTGCTAAATTAGACACTTATTATCATGATATTGATGAAGCAATAAATTCTGTAGCGTAGGAGGAAAATGATTATGTCACTACAATATGTAGGTTTAAATGAAATCAATGGACCATTAGTCGTTTTAGACCACGTTAAAGGTGCTTCATACGATGAAATGGTAGAAATACAAATAAATGATGGAACAACACGTTTAGGACGTGTTGTTCAAATCGAAGGTGAAAGAGTTGTAGTTCAGGTTTTTGAAGGAACTAATGGCTTATCACTTGAAAACACTAAAACCAGATTACTTGGTAAACCAATGGAATTGCCAGTTTCTAAAGAAATCTTAGGAAGAATTTTTAGTGGTGCTGGTCGTCCAATTGACGGTTTAGGAGAAATTTATGCTGAAGAACAAATGGATATTAATGGGTTGCCATTAAATCCAGTTGCTCGTGTTTATCCACGAAACTATATTAATACCGGAATTTCATCTATTGACTGTCTAGCAACATTAATTCGTGGACAAAAATTACCAATCTTCTCAGTATCTGGATTACCTCATGACCGTTTAGCGGTTCAAATCGTTAAACAAGCTAAAATCGCTGATGAATCTGGTGAAGGATTTGCAGTTGTATTTGCAGCTATGGGGGTAACTAATGACGTTGCTGAATATTTCAAACGTAGTTTTAAAGAAGCAGGCGTTATGGATCGAGTTGTAATGTTTTTAAACTTATCTAACGATCCAATCATTGAACGTACTTTAACACCACGTTGTGCATTAACAGCTGCTGAATATTTAGCATTTAAACAAGATATGCACGTATTAGTAATTTATACTGACGTTACTTCATATTGTGAAGCCGTACGTGAATTCTCATCAAGTAAAGGTGAAATTCCAGCTCGTAAAGGATACCCAGGATATCTATATTCAGACTTAGCTTCATTATATGAAAGAGCTGGTATCATTCAAGGTGCTAAGGGTTCAGTAACTCAAATTCCAATTTTAACTATGCCTAATAACGATATTACTCATCCAGTTCCGGATTTAACTGGGTATATTACTGAAGGACAAATTACATTAGATGTAGATTTAAACTCAGCAGGTATTTATCCACCAGTTGGTGTTTTACCATCACTTAGCCGTTTGATGAAAGATGGTATTGGTGAAGGGTATACAAGAGCAGATCATCAAGATATTGCTAACCAGTTATTTGCATGTTATGCCCATGTCCAGGATGTTCGTTCTTTAACATCAGTTATTGGTGAAGATGAGTTATCAGATTTAGATAAGAAATATATTACTTTTGGTAATTTATTTGAAGAACATTTTATTAATCAAGGATTTAATACTAATCGTAGCATTGAAGAAACTTTGGATCTTGGTTGGGACTTAGTTTCAGTATTACCAAGAGAAGCATTAGATCGTTTGGATAATGCTTTATTAGACCAATATTATAATCATGAAAAAGCAATGCAACGTTTTAATATCAAAGAAAAGAAAATTATTAAAGAATTACAAAGAGAAGGTGAATAATCATGGCTCTTAAAGTAGTTCCTACTAAAGGTAATCTAATTGCGATGAAAAAATCATTGCAATTAGCTAACCTAGGATATAGCTTAATGGATCAAAAAAGAAATGTTTTGATCAAAGAAATGATGTCATTATTAGATGATGTTAAAGTAATCCGTGAACAAATAACTTCTTCATATCAAGAAGCTTACGATGCTTTACAAGAAGCTAATATTTCAATGGGGTTAATTAGTGATATTGTAAATAGTATTCCTGAAGATTATGGTATTTCAATTGCTTATCGTAGTGTTATGGGAGTTGAAATTCCTAAAATTTCTTATAATAAACAACCATTGAAAATGACATATGATATTGAACGTTCTAATTCTAAAGTTGACTATGCTTATAATTGTTTTTACAAAGTAAAACAATTAACAGTATTATTAGCAGAGGTTGAAAATAGTGTTTATCGTTTAGCTAATACAATTAGAAAAACTCAAAAAAGAGCTAATGCGTTAAAAAATATTTCAATTCCTCGTTTTGAATCAACAGTAAAAGTAATTACTGAGGCCTTAGAAGAAAAAGAACGTGAAGAATTTACTCGTCAAAAAGTAATTAAAGAAATGAAAAAATAGTCGTAGAATTTCTACGACTATTATTTTTGAATAAATTTTATATTTTCATTATCTAATGGGTATTCCAAATTTGCTGGTAATTTTGAACGGATATGAATTAACTTATTATCTTCGATCATTCCATTCCAAGTAGCTACTACTATTATTTTTTCAGTTAGTTTTTTCAAAAAAGAAAGCATATCAATCTTAGAATCTTTAGCGTAAAGTACACGTTTATTATCAATTAGTAAGACATCTTTGTCATAATTCTTTAAAAAATCATTCATTACAGTTTCAATATCATCACAGCTAGTACCAAAAATCTGATCTAGATTTAAAATTGGCACACCTGTTTCATCACTGTATTCATGAATAACTTTAGATTTTCCACTACCAGGTTTACCGATGATTAAGATTAATTTACTTTCTCCGTTTTTAGCGGCTTCGATTTCTTTTTTTAATTGATCCATGGGTCCATTCCTCCTTTATTTATTTTTATCCCAAATCTATTAAATATGAATCATCTATTACTTTTATTTTAACATTATTATTCTCTTTTTAATAGCAAAATCATAATTTTAATTGTTATTTCCTGGGAAATATGTATTTTAGTGTTGATTTCTTTAGAATTATTAAGAAATATAAACTGTATCGTTTATTGTAGTACAGTTAACTGAATGTTATAATATAACTGTATCAATTGAAATAATACAGTTATATTAGGAGGGAAAAGAATGTGAAAAGGATTGTTAAGATATGCTTAGTAACTTTAATTTTGTGTAATGTAAATTTTAAAGATATTAAAGCTATTACTTCAAATAGCAGTTTAGTTAGTTATAATGAAGGGAAAGTTATTAATGCAAAATGTTTGGGACAGGAAGTAGTCTTGTCTGATGATTTACAGGGACTTATGGTATCTAGTGATGATAGTTTATTATTGGTTAATAGTGATTTTAAGATTGATACAGAATTTCCTGTTAAAGATTTTATGGTTATTGATGATATTGATCAAGATGGTATCAGGGATGTATTTGTATATTTAGACAGTGAAGATAATTATGATGATATAAAAATTATTAGTGCTAAATCTTCTAAAGTTGTTTATTCATCAAAACATACTTATGAGATGTTTGATGAAAAAGGTAATAAATTAATCAAGAATAGTAAAATTCGTTCAATTAATTATAGTGATGGAATTATTTATTATATTTATGATTATCATTTAGTTGCTTTTGATCCGGTTAAACAAGAAATTATTTTTGATTATGAAGATAAAGATAACTTATGGAAAATGGTAGTCTTAAAAGATCGGATAATTGCTGGGAATCAATTAGGACAGATTATTTGTTTAGATAAACATGGTGATTTACTTTATCGTAATTCCTTAGTAAATCCATATTCAATAAATATCGAGTATATAGGTAAGCAAGAGGTGAACTTAAATGTTTGGGATCTAATTGAAATAAATGGAAACATTTATGTCACTCTCGAAGATAGCAGTTTATGTCAAATAGATAAGCAAACCGGTAAAATTATTAAAACAGTAGTATTAAATGAAGATATCGAAAGCGTTCTAAGTAAAAATCTTCAAGATAATTCTATGTATTCAAAGTTAGCGCCAACTGGTCTTAATGATTATGACTTTATGGGCTATCAGATGCAAATGATTTCGCAGGATTTACTACTAGTAAGCAGTTATTTTGGAAATATGGCTCTTAACCAAAATGGAAGTGATCGTGAAAAACCAGGTATTTATCTAGTGGACTTAAATGATATGAGTGTTAAAGCAAAATTTGCTTTAGAAAATTATAATTTACAATCAAGTAATCTAGTAACTGGTAAATACCAGAATCAAGATGTCATTATAATTCCAGCGTCTTTAAATGATGGAAAATTAAAAGTGCTAATATATGATTTTAATGGTTCTCTTTTGGCTCAAAATGAAATTCTGGTAGGTGAAACAGGACAAGAAAATAATAATATCCAGCTAAAGAAAGTTAGTACTGGTTATTTATTGCAAGTAAATGATAGTTTTTCCTGGCTTCTTGATCAACAGTTAAAAGTCACTGGTAATGTACTAGAAAGTAAGATTGCTAATAAAATTGTAGATCTTGATGATGGTACATTAGTTACGTATAAAAAAGATGGAAAAATTACAGAAATTAGAAAGATAGCTTTGGATGAAAGTTCATTAATGAGTTTTTCTGTTAGTAGTGATTATTTAAATAATGGTTTTGAAGCTATTAATTATGTTGCTAAGCAAAATCATATTTTAGCTTTAGTCAATGAAATTAATAATGTTAATCAAGTTATAGCTAGTCATATTATTGATATTGATTTAAATAGTGGCAAAATAAGCGATAGCAAGGTTTTATTAGATAAAGGGTATCTTGATGGTAAATATTATGAAAATTATTTAAAGGGTGCTAAAATCGATTATTTTGGTGATTTAAATAATGATGGCAGCCAGGAAATATTAGTAGATGATTATCTTATCGATGGTGTAACTAAAACTTTTAAAAGTTATTATCAGCCATCATTTGAAGGGATGACCATGGCTTTAGAAACAGGTGATATTAATAATGATGGCATAACTGATTTGATAAATTTAGGGGAAACAGAAATGCGACTCTATTATTCTAAAAAAGATGGCTATAATATCAGTTATGAAAAAACTAATATTTTTAAAACATATGATAAAAAACTACTAAATAATGCTTTTGGTAAAGTGCTAGGAGACATTGATGGTGATGGAATCAATGAGATTGTTATCAATGGGTACAATGATAATAAGTGCCAAAATTATCAAGTGATAAATTGTAAAGATTTAACAATGAAATTTGCTTTGATGGAACAAGGTGTTTTGGACTATGGGGAAACTTTTAGTCTTAGTGAAAATGATTTTAATCATGATGGTAAAAAAGATATTATCTTTAATCATGGTGATTATCTTTTTGATGTAATCAGTGGTCAAGATGGTAGTGTTTTGTTTAGTTATACCAGCTTTGAAAGTAATTTGTATAGTAGTGATACACCAGTGCCATTAGATAATATTGTAGAGTTTAAGATAAATGATGATTCAAAAATTGTTGCTATTAATGATTTAGATGATGACGGGTTTAATGAATATGGTTATTTAACTTATCTCGATAGTTATGAACATGATGATTATGGCACGTTTTTAGTTATAATCGATGGTAATAGTCTTAAAGAGCTAAAAAGAATTCGATTAAGTAAAGAAGATTATACTGATAATGATTTAGTTGCGGTAAAGGGACAAAATTTGATAATCTACTTTGATGAAAATATACAACAAATATATGATTACCAGGATGAACAAGTAGTTGCTGGTGTGAAAAAGAAAATTAAGAGTGCTAAAGCATTAACTAATGGTCGGTTGTTATTAGAAACAGATGATGTAAGCTTATATAGTTTTGATTTTCAATGTGATTTTAAAATGACGGGTTTAAATAATAATGAAGTTTCTAATGGTGATTTGACAGTTAAATATGAAAGTAATAAAAATGGCATTATGTCCGTATATGATCAAGGTGAATTAGTAACGATGACTACTGAAAATACGATTAGTTTCAAAATGTTACCAGGTGATCATCAATTATTGTTTTCTTATGATGATGGTCATGGTAAAGTAACGCATTTACAAACTACAATAGTTGTTGAAAAAAGTGGAATGTCACGATATATGATCATGATATTAATGGTGGTTATTCTACTTGGCAGTGCTGGCTTAGTGATGGGTCCTAAGTATTATCTAATTAAAAAGGCAGGGATAAAAAATGGAAAAGATAATTGAAGCTAATCATATAAATAAAAAATTTGGGAAGTTCAAAGCTTTAAATGATATCAATCTAGCATTAGAAAAAGGCAAGATATATGGCATAATTGGACCAAATGGAGCTGGAAAATCAACAACCCTTTCAACGATCATGGGCTTAGTGTTGCCAAGCAGTGGTCATGGTAGTATTAAAGGACATTATTTTGGTTCGGTTGAAGCTAAAGCGATTATTGGCTATGTTCCTGAGTTTCCTAGTTTTTATAGTGATATGAGCTGTTTAGAGTATTTAGTGTATATGGGCCAACTGGCTAATTTAAGTTATGATGAATCTTTGACAAGTTCTTTAAAATGGATAAGAGAATTTGATCTACAAGAACATATGTTAAAAAAGGTAACTAAATTTTCAACTGGGATGAAAAAGAAAGTAGGTCTTATTCAAGCTTTATTGGCTAATCCGGAGATTTTATTATTAGATGAGCCAACCGCCAATCTTGATCCAACTAGCCGTTATGAAATTATTTTGACTTTAAAAAAATTAGTAAAACAAAAAGAAATGACAATATTGATTAGTTCACACGTATTAACAGAATTGGAAACAATTATTGATCATGTAATTATGATTAATAAAGGTAGTGTGATAATTAATCAGCCTTTAGATATTGTTTTGAATCAATTTAATTTAAAACATGTATTAGTTAGTTGTAGTAATAATGAGGCTTTGATTGCTTATTTAAAAGATAATGATTTTCATTTTGCGCTAGAAGATAATGTTATAAGATTAATGGTTGAAGATAAGGTGGTTTGTAAAAAGAAAATTGTTAAGTTTGTTTATGAAAATGATTATGATCTTAAATTGTTACAAGATGATCATATTTCTTTGGATAAGTTGTATCAGCGATTTATGGAGGGAAAAGAATGAAAGTATTGTTAAAGAAGACTTTTATTAAGATGTTTAAACCAGTACCAGTACTAGTTAGTGTTTTAATATCAGGTGCATTAGGTTTTGTTTTATCAAGAGTTTATCTAAATTTATTTAATCAAAATACTTCTTATTCTAATTTAGCCCTAAATATTGAAATTATGTATATTGTTTTTGGTTTTGTCTTTTTATCAGGGTTAGTTATCTGGGTTATTGTAGCTAATTATGCAACTGGTTTATTTGCAAGTGAAATTCATGAAGGAACGATTAGACTGTTGTTATCAAAACCAATTTCTAGATTACAGTTAGTTCTAGGTAAAATATTGGGGTTATTTTTGGGAGCAATTGGATATTTATTAATAATTTATGCTACCTTTATTTTTAGCTTTACTTTGTTTAGTCAGGTAGAAAAGGATATTTTAGAAGTAATCTTAAAAGATAGTATCATGTTTATTGGCTATGGGATTGTTTTAATATTTATTATAGGGAGTATTGGCAGTTTTTTATCTAGCTGTTTTAAAAAGAAAGCACCTGCAGTAATATTATTGGTGTTTCTAGCGATGATTGTTTTTGGAATTATTCCAATCATGCGGTTGTATATGCAAGATATTTATAATAGCTGGCACTTATATTATTTTGATATTAATTATCATCTTGCTTTAATTAGTCATCAGTTCTTTGAATTGGTGTCTAATTTAGAAGCACCATTGTCACAGTTGAATATGCTTAATTTATTTACAAATTTATTTATTAATGCAATGCCTGATTATGATTTAGGCAATTATGCGATTGATTTTTTTAATAATAGTTTAAATGGTACATTGATAATGATTGTTTATATAGCAGGTTCTTGCTTGTTGTATGGATTAACTTATAAAAATATTTTAAATAAAGATATTTAGGATTAAAGCTAAACTTTAATCCTTTTTATATGTTATGATAATGACAAGGAGGAAAATTTTATGTATTTAGTATTTGATATTGGGGGAACAGTAATAAAATATTGTTTGATGAATGATCAAGGACAAATAAGTCAACAATGGGAGTTTTCGGCTCAGGAAATTACTAGTTTAGAGATGTTTGTAGCTAGTATTAAAAAAATATATCTAGAACATAAAAATGAGGTCGCTGGAATTGCTTTTTCTTCACCAGGGGTAATTAATGCAGCTAAGGGTATTATTGAAATAATCGTTGCTCATCCTTATTTACAAGGAGTCTGTTTGACTGAAGAAATATCTAAAGCTTGTGATAATATTAAAGTTACCATAGAAAATGACGCTAAATGTGCTGGATTAGCAGAAACTTGGCTTGGTAATGGTAAAGACTATCAAGATATGGTAGTTGTTGTTTTAGGTACTGGTATTGGCGGAACGATTATTAAAAATAAACAGATTCATCATGGTCGCAATCTATTTGCTGGTGAAATTAGTACGATTATCGTTAATTATGATAAACAAAACCATAAAGCTTTGACCTGGTCAGATATTGCTTCAACGACTGCACTATGTAAGCGGGTTGCTAAGGTTTTAAATGTTGATAGTATTGATGGCTATCATGTCTTTGAATTAGCTAATAATCAAGATGAACGAGTATTATCAGTTTTAAAGGATTTCTGCTTAGATATTGCCGTGCAGTTATATAATTTGCAATATATTTATGATCCAGAAATCATTTTAATTGGTGGGGGAATCTCTAAACAACCACTGTTAATTAAAATGATCAATGAAGCAATTGATGATATTAACAAACAAACTAATCAGCTAGTTATACCACAGGTTAATACATGTAAATTTTATAATAATGCTAATTTAATAGGGGCGTTATATCATTCTTTTCAACAAAAATAATTTGAATTTTTAAACAAAAAAAGTATCATCTTAGTGATAATAGTGTTATAGTATATAAGATGAAAAAGTTGATATTTCATCATATATATAAGCTGGTTATATATAATTAAGGAGGATAGGTATATGAAAATTTGTAAGGTTAAAAACATTACAATTGGTGAGGGGATGCCTAAAGTATGTGTACCGGTAATTAATCGTAATCATCAAGATATTATCGCTGAGTTGATGCGATTGGAAAAGTTGGATATAGATTTAATAGAATTACGAATCGATTATTTTGCTGATTTACTAAATGATCAGGAGTTAATAAGTTTATTTAATGAAATTGCTTCATTATCACTTACAAAAGGAATAATTTTGACATATCGTAGTGAAAAAGAAGGCGGTAATGGTCAGTTAAGTATTCAAGAATATATTGAATTATATAAATTGGCTGTTAGTAGTAATGCTTTTGATATTTATGATGTTGAATTATCTAGTGGTACTAATGCAATAATTACATTAACGTCTTTAATTCATCAAGCTGGTAAAAAAGTTTTGATGTCGATGCATGATTTTAAACGTACCCCAAGTATTGATACAATGATGGAAAAATTTAAATTGATGGATTCATCAGAAGCTGATATTTTTAAAATTGCGGTTATGCCAGAAGATTATAAAGAAGTTTTAGCTTTAATGGAAACATCATTAAGAGCAAAAGAAATTTATGATCGTCCTATTGTAACAATATCAATGTCGAATATGGGTCTAGCAACAAGACTATTAGGTGAACAATTTGGTTCAGCTATTACTTTTGGTAAAGCTGATAATGGTTCAGCTCCAGGTCAAATTGATGTTGATTCATTAAAACAGGTCTTAAAAATTATTCATGAAAATATTTAGTTCTTACTTATTTATTAGTAAGAACTTTTTTCTTGTCATTTCCAGGCAATTTTTTAATCATTTCGACATATAATGTATCAGGTGATAAAATGATTATAAAACAAGAAGAATTAGAAAAGATTTGCTTAAATTTGTATCCGTATTTTTTTGATTATAAAGATATCACGCTTCATGATATCAATATTAAAATTGATGATTATTTACATGTAAAAGCTAATTTAAATTATTATAATATTGAAACCAAAATAAAAGCAATTGCAAGAGTTGTTGTAAAAGATCAGATAATTATTAATTTTGATGGAATAGTAAAATATGGTTTTATTAATTTAGATTTAAAGAAAGTATTAACCGAATTAATCAAAGATAATCCTTATTTACAAATAGAACCTGATTGCATTAAAATTGCAAATGATTATATTAAAGAAATTACTCTAGAAGATGGGTTAGTAAAAATAGAACTAAAATAATCGTAAAGATTATTCTAGTTCTATTTTAATTTGATAAATCCGACCCCATAAATAAATCTGATAGAAATACGCTAATAACTGTGGTCCGGTCATTAATTGACCAAACCATGGATATTTAAACGATTGACCTCCAGTATTGATTAAATTAATCAGTTTATCATAATTGAAAAAGCGTAATAAAATATTTTCTTTATCATTGAGAGACTCTTTTAATATTTCAACAATTAAATCTCGATAAATAGGAGAATGGGTTTTAGGGTACGGGTTCTTTTTACGATTGTAGATATCTTCAGGTAGAAAGTCTTTAAAAGCATCACGAAGTAATCCTTTTTCGGTATTATTATGATACATATATTCCCATGGAACATTGTAAAGATAAGAGACAATATCTTTATTGGCAAAAGGAACCCTTAGTTCAATTGAACTATGCATCGTTTGACTATCAGAACGGGTTAATAACGTTTGCATAAACCATTCCATATTTAAATAGATCATTTTTCTTTTATTAGTATCTTTGAAATTATAATCATGATAATCAATTTCATTTAAAGTCTGGTGGTATTTATCTAGAACATAATTTTTAATATTTAAAGCTTGAATATCATCGTTGAATAATTCCATTCGTTTATCAAAATCACGCATCCATGGAAAACCTTCAATATTGATTAATTCTTCACGATAAAACCAAGGATAACCACCAAAAATTTCATCAGCACATTCACCCGATAAAACTACTTTATGATGATTAGAAATCTCTTTAGAAAATAATAAGAAACTTGAATCAACATCGGCCATACCAGGAGCGTCGCGGGCAATCATTGCAGTTTTTAAGGCCATTACTAGATTCTTTTGTGATAAAGTTACAGTTCGATGATTGGTTTTGTACATAGTTTTTATTTCATTAATAAAATGTTCATCACGGGTTGTTTGATATTCATAAGGCTGGAAATACTTATCTTGATCTTGATAGTCAACGCTATAAGTCGCTAGATTAGAAATGTATTGGCTAGCAACACCGGTAATGATTGAAGAATCTAGACCACCAGAGAGCATGCAGGAGATAGGAACATCGCTTAATAGCTGTTTACGAATACTATGATTTACGAGCGAACGAACATCATAAACGGTTTCTTCATAACTACGATTATGATTATGACGTTCTAAGGCCCAATAACGGTCAATATCATGATAACCATTAAAGACAGTCATATAATGGCCAGGACGTAAACTGTAGATATCTTTATAAATAGTATTGCCTGGAGAAACACTTGGTCCTAAACCTAATAGCTCTCTAACCCCGTTTTTATCAACAACACATTGTTTTAAATACATCAATATACATTTTATTTCGCTGCTAAATATATATAAATCATCATGATGATAGTAATATAGCGGTTTAACTCCTAGTTGATCACGAGCAATAAAAAGTTTATTTTGATAACTGATGACAAAAGAAAAGATCCCATCTAATAAATTTAAACAGCGTGCTCCATAAGCGATATAACTTAATAATAATACTTCAGTATCGCTTTGACTATGAAAATGGAAACCATCATTAAGCAGTTGTTCTTTTAACTGGTTCATATTATAAATTTCACCATTATAGATAATGGTATATTCAACATTATTAAAAGTGTATTTAAATGGCTGCTTACCACCGTTTAAATCAATTATTGATAAACGACAATGGCCTAGTAAAACATGTTTATTATTAACAACATTAAAATCATCAGGACCACGATATCTTAATAATTCAAGCATTTTAGTAAATTGTGGTACTTCACTAGTTAGATCCTGGTTATAATTATACATACATAAAAATCCACACATATTTTCACCCCATATCATTGTATGATGAATTTTTTTATTTATGTTGAAAACTATGTTCAAACACTTATTAGTTAATAAAAATACTTTTTTGTAATAATAAAATTATTAAATAAGCTAAAAGAAAATAGCGGGATAATAACTTTTATGATATTATATAAAAGAAAATAGGTTGGTTTATAAATAGAAAGCAGGTGAGATGATGAAAATCAAAGCAGCACAAATTGCCCGTGACCTGGGATTATCAAAAGCGACAGTTTCATTAGCGTTAAATGATAAACCAGGTGTGAGTGAAGAAACGAAAAAAATGATTTTTCAATATATAGATCGAATGGAAAAAGGTATTGATATTGTTGAAAATAATATAATCAAAATAGTTAACTATTCCAAAAAGGAAAATATTTATGGTGGTGAAGTTGATCTTTGGAGCGAAGTTTTAAGTGAATTTAACAAAGAAGCGAAAAAAGATGGTTATTCTCTTGGTATTGATTATATTAATGATGATATCGATGAAATTAATAAATTGATCATGGAGTGTAATCAAGGTCATGTTGTAGGTGCAATTGTTTTTGCAAACGATCTTGATGAAGATATTTTTAAATTGTTTAAACAAATTAAAAAACCATTGATTATTTATGATAATGATTTTGATGATGATAATTATAGTTATGTAATGATTGATAATTATCAAGGAATGGAAAAGATAATTAAATTAATTGTCGAAAAAGATTTTAATGAGGTTTGTTATTTAGCCAATAGTCATGATAATTATAATTTTAGGAAAAGAAGAATGGCATTTACTGATTTAATTAGTAAGTATAATCTAACAGGTAGAATTTTTATAACGGGTAATGATGTTGAAAGCGTATATGAAGCGATGAAAACAGAATTGGTTGATAAATCTTTTCCTAAAGTTTTAATTAGTGAAAATTATCAGGTTTCAATTGGGACAATTAAGGCGATTCAAGAAATGAATTTGAGTTTTAAAGATGATATTAATTTAATTGGAATTGATGAAATTCCCGACTATTTTTGTTATGGGCATCATCTAACAGCGTTAAAAATTATACATGGTAAAAGAGCAGGGGTAGCTTTATCATTATTGAAAAAAGAAATTGAGGATCATGATGTTGAAAAGTTTAAAATTTATTCAACTTGTCGTCTTATTGAAGGGGATACTATATAGTGATATTGATTAAATATCACTATTTTTTTATCTTTTTTTGATGAAAGGGTTTACAAATATAAACAAAATGTTTATAATATGTATGAAAATTGTTTAAATAATTAAACTTTATTTAAACTAAAGGAGAAAGGAGAAAAAAATGAAAAAGTATTTTATGGTATTCAAAAAACTGGCAATAGTTTTTTGTATGCTGGTAGTGGTAGTAGGTTGTTCTTCAGGTGGTGAAGACCAGAAGATCGTAACTCAAACAAACCAGGAAAAGGCGAGAACTGTAATTACAACTGATGGTGAAGTAGATGATATGAACTCAGTTATTCGTGCTTTGTTGTATTCTAATGATATGGATATTAGTGGTATTGTTTTAACGAGTTCAATGTATCATTATGCTGGAGATAGCGAAAAAGGAATTGAACCATTTAGATGGACAGGAACAGATTGGATCTTTGATTTTTTAGATGATTATGAAGCTGTATATGATAATTTAAAAGCTCATGATGAAGATTATCCAGAACCTGATTATTTAAGATCAGTTACTAAAATTGGTAATATAAAAAATAAAGGTGAAATGGATGAAGTAACTGAAGGTTCTGAATTTTTGAAAGATTTATTCTTAGATGATGACCAGCGTACTTTATATGTTCAAACTTGGGGTGGTACTAATACAACTGCTCGTGCTTTAAAATCTATCGAAGAAGAATATAAAGACACTGATGAATGGGAAGATATTCAAAAGAAAATTAATGATAAACTTGTTTTATATATTATTTTAGATCAAGATGATAGTTATAGTGATTATATTGCTAAAAACTGGCCTGATATTGAAATTATTAATGATCGTAGTAATTTCTGGCATTTTGCATATGCTTGGCAAATGCATAGCGATGAATTAAATGAAACTTTAAAAGCTGATTGGTGTTATGAAAATCTTGTTAAAGATAAAGGTCCTTTAATGGAAAACTACGCTTTAATGGGCGATGGGAAAATCATTGAAGGTGAAAATTATGAAGAATTACGTGGAACCCAAGATTATTTGACTAACAATCCAAATTATCAACAATATGATTTTATTTCTGAAGGGGATTCACCATCATTCTTATATTTAATTGATACTGGTCTTAGAAGTTTAGAAGATCCTAGCTATGGTGGCTGGGGTGGTCGTTTTGGTGAAGATGGTATTAACTCAGTTCTTGATTATAATCCATATTCTAAACAATACGAAGCACAATATAGTTTAAGTCGCTGGTTTACTGATATCCAAAATGATTTTGCAGCACGTGTAGATTGGTGTTTGACAGATGATGATAAAGCTGTAAATCATGCTCCTAGTGTTAGTGTTGAAGAAGGAATTGATATCGAAGCTAGTGCTGGTGATGAAGTAACATTAACAGCTAAAGGTAAAGATCAAGATGATAATAATTTAACTTATAGATGGTGGCGTTATCATGAAGCTGATACTTATCAAGATAGCAAAGTGACTACTAAAGAAGAAGTTCAAGATTTAGATGGTTTACAAATGGATATTACTCGCCAAGTTGGTGAAAATGAAAAAATAGATACAATTGAAATTAAAAATAGCAACGAAGCTAAAATGTCATTTGTAGTTCCAGAAGATGCTAAAAGCGGCGATACAATTCACATGGTAGTAGAAGTCCAAGATGATGGGGCTCATCAATTAAAGCATTATCAAAGAGTTATAATTACTGTAAAATAAATAGGATGCTAGCGCATCCTATTTTTCATCATCTTCAGGTTTTTCATCAACAACTAATTCTTTAATTGAACTAACTAAACCAGCAAGACCTTGAATTTCACTAGGAACAATAATTTTTGTAGCCTTACCTTTAGCTAATTCTTCTAATGCTTTAAAACCTTGTAATGTAACATAAGCTTGTTCAGGTTTTGCATCATTAATATATCTAATACCTTTAGCTTGAGCTTCATATACAAGTCTTAAGGCTTCAGCTTCCCCTTCAGCAATCGCGATTTTAGCTTCCTTATCAGCTGTTGCTCTTAAGATCATTGCTTCTTTATCACCTTCAGCATTTAAGATAGAAGCAGTCTTTTTACCTTCAGCTTGTAAAATAGCTTCACGTCTTTCACGTTCAGCACGCATTTGTTTTTCCATTGCTTCTTGAATATCACGAGGTGGAATAATGTTTTTAACTTCAACACGATGAACTTTAATTCCCCATGGATCAGTTGCTTCATCTAAGATACTGCGCATTCTTGAATTGATAATATCTCTAGAAGTTAGTGTTTCATCTAATTCAAGATCACCAATAATATTACGAAGTGTAGTTGCTGTTAAATTTTCAATTGCATTAATTGGTCGATCAACACCATAAGTGAAAAGTTTTGGATCAGTAATTTGATAATATACTACAGTGTCGATTTGCATAGTAACATTATCTTTAGTAATAACTGGTTGTGGTGCGAAATCAACAACATGTTCTTTTAAAGAAACTTTATTAACTACTCGATCTAAAAATGGAATTAAGATATGCAAACCAACGTTGCAAGTACGATTATAAGCTCCGATTCGTTCAACAACATAGGCTTTTGATTGTGGTACGATTCTAATTGTTGTAGCAATAATGATGATCAATAAGATTGCTAAAATACCCCATAAAACATAAACATATAAATCAGTCATAAAATATCCCTCTATTCTTCAATTTTTTTAACTACAAGATGAACTCCTTCAATGGCAACTATTTCACAATAATCTCCTTCGCTAATAACAGCGTTATCAAGACTTGTTGCTGGCCATGAAGTTGACATAACTTTTACTTCACCTTTATTATCAGCTGTGATGGTTTTAGTTACTAAACCATGTTTACCAATCACACGATCGACATTAGTTTTTTCAATGTTTGTTCGTAAATATTTTTTAGCTATAGGTCGTACTATTATAATTGTAAAAATACTAACAATTGCAAATAATACGATTTGAATCGTTTGACTAGCACCTAATAGACAGGCAATCAAAGAAACAATACCACCAGCAGCAAACCAGATACTAACTAAATCAGTTGTAAGGATTTCGATTATCGCAGCGACAATGGTAATTCCTAACCAGATTGGTATCATTTATCTTCCCCTCCTTTACAGATTAACTAATAGAATTTGATGGACAACATCAAACTTTGCTGTAAATTTAACACACTTATTATTTTCCAAATCAAAGCCATAACTATTAGCTAAATCACTTATAAAATTTTTGTTTGAAATACGGCCATAGCTTTTTCCAATAGAAATTCGATGCAATTGATCTTCAGGGTATATTTGCTCGTTAATTTCTTTCTTTTTTACTGGCTTAATTCCTAAAACATTATTTTTTCGATCAATTCCTAATAAAACATATTCCACATCTTCAAAATGACGACATGCCGCTTTATTTAATGTTAAGTTTGTACTATAGATAGTAACTGTTTTTTTGGCAATATCATTAGTTGACCATTCAAATTCCATAAGTATCATCCTTTCTATTAATATTATATTATAAAAATTATTTTTATTCAATAATATTACATTATAAAATCAAAAATATAATTAACTATTATAACATGATTTTTTAAATTGAACACAAAAAATCTATTTTTATCCCATTAAATCAAAATAATATTATAAAGACAAAGGTAATTAGTCATAGTATATCTAGTTAAATTTTGTCAAAATTAATAGTATGACTACTGCTATAAATTAGGGATTATAGTCTTTTACAACTATGGGCGATTGGGGTATAATGACTTAGAGGTGTAATATGAAAAAATTAATTAAATTAACAATGATGTTCATTTTGGCAATTACAGTAGCGGGTTGTCAAGAAAAACGAGAATATACCGATACTTATACGCTACATTATTTTTATTTAGAAAGCTGTCCTAATTGTCAAAATTTTACCGAAAATGGTTTACCACTAATTGAAGAAGAGTTTGGTGATCATATGAAAATTGTTAAGTACAATATGGATGATCGTAATACTATTAATGAAGTAAAAGCAGCCTATGATAATTTTGTTAATAATATTATTGATTTTAATCAAGACGATTATGGTTTTGGTCCATTTTTAGTTTTAGAAGGGTACTATGCTCAATTAGGGGTTGAAGATGTTGATAAATACTTAGACAATCTAATTGCTGCGGTATCAGGAGAAAAATTAAGTGAACCTGGCGAAATTGAAACATATTATTATTTCAATGACGGATTAGTCAAATCAGAAAATTAAGGAGGAATATGACATGGCAACACCACATAATCAAGCCAATCCTGGTGAAATTGCTAAAACAGTTTTAATGCCTGGAGATCCTTTACGGGCTAAGTTTTTAGCAAATACTTATTTAGAAAATGTTAAGGAATTTAATACTGTTCGTAATATGTTAGGTTATACAGGAACATATAAAGGAAAAGAGGTTTCAATAATGGGTTCTGGTATGGGAATGCCTTCAATGGGAATCTATTGTCATGAATTGTATAGCCAATATGGGGTAGAAAGCATTATTCGAATCGGTTCATGCGGTTCTTTGAAAAAGGATATTAAATTAAGAGATATTATTATTGTTCAAGGTGCTTGTACGGATTCTAATTTTGCTCATCAATATGAATTGCCGGGTACTTATAGTGCTATTTCTAGTTTTGATTTATTAGAAAAAGCGGTTAATGAAGCCCGTAAAAGAGATGCAGTATTTCATGTTGGGAATGTTATTTCATCAGATATTTTTTATCATGCTGACAAAGATAGCGGCGCTAAATGGGCTTCAATGGGATGTTTAGGAGTAGAAATGGAGTCTTATGCACTATTTGCAACTGCAGCTTATTTTAATAAAAAAGCGATTACTTTATTAACAGTTTCTGATTCTTTGGTAAGTGATGAAATCACAACTGCTAAAGAAAGAGAAAAAACATTTACTACCATGATGGAAATTGCTTTGGAGATTGCTTAATGAAACAAAAATTTGCCTTTTTTGATTTTGATGATACTTTAATTCATGGCGATTCAGGACGGGCCTTACTTGGCTATTATTTAAAAAAACATCCCTTAGCTTTTTGGCGTTTGTTTAAAGTTGGGATTTTGTTTGTTTTATATTTAATAGGTATTGTGAGTTTTCAAAAGGCTAAAAGTGCCTGGTTATTTCCGATGGATAAATTAAATGATGATGAAATTAATGATTTTTATCAAAAATGTTTAGTTCCGCTCTATTATGATAATGTAATTAAGGAATTAAAACAAAAAAAAGAAGCTGGATATTTAGTGTATATTTGTTCAGCTTCAATAGAGGGATATTTACGGTTTTGTGATTTACCAGTTGATGGGATTTTAGGAACTAAGACAAAAATAGTTAATGGTAAATATACAAGTGAAATGATCGGTAAAAATTGTAAAGATGAAGAAAAAGTAATTCGTTTAAATGAGGTTATTAATAAGTTAGGGGTAGAAATTGATTATGATAATTCGTATGCTTATTCTGATTCTACTCATGATATTCCAATGTTGAAAATGGTTAAAAACCGCATTAGAATTAATAAAAAAAATGGAGAAATGACTCCATTTATATTCGAGGAGTAAAGGCTCCTCTTTTTTAATGTCCATCTAAATCGGTAAATAATAACATAATGTTAATAATACCGGCAATTCCAACTAGAATATATATTAACATTGATAAAAAGCTATCAACACCAAATAATGTATCAACTAAGTTGAAATTAAATAAACCAATTAAACCCCAGTTAATGGCACCGATAATTGTTAATGTTAATGCTATCTTTTGTAATATATTCATTATTTAAATCCTCCTTATTAAATTCTATCCAATCTAAAGTTCTTTATACATATTCTTGTAATTTTTACATATTTTATTAGTGGGGGTGTGAATTTGAAAAAAATTTATATTGGTATAGGTGCTATTGTAGTTGTAATCATTGCCACGTTGATCTTTTTTAAATTTAAAGATACATCATTAGATAAAACGATTGAAAAGGTAAAGGCTTATGATAAATATACGCTTACTTGTAATATGGAAATGGTAGAAAATGATGAGTTAAAAAGTTATCTGGTTAATGTAAGTTATTTAAATGAAGATAAAAATGAATATTATAAGGTTGAATTATATGATAAAGCGTTGAATCAATCACAAATAATTATTAAAAATAGTGATGGTGTTTTTGTTTTAACACCAACGTTAAATCAAATTTTTAAGTTTCAAAGTGAGTGGCCTAATAATTCTCCTAAACCATACATTTATCAATCATTGATCGAATTATTAGAAACGGGCGAAGTAGAAAAAATTAAAGATGGTTATCAAGTAAAATGTGAAGTTCAATATCCTAATGATTCTAGAGTGGTTGGACAAGAAATGATTTTTGATAAATCACTAGCACCAAAACAAGTGACAGTTTTAGATAGTGAGGATGCTGAAATTATAACTGCAGAATTTACGGAGTTTAAAACTGATGTAAATCTATCTAAAGATAATTTTAATGAAAAAGAAGTCTTACAAAATAGTAAAAGTGAGTATTCAAGTGCTAGTAGTGAACTACCATTATATCCAATTGCTTTAATGGGTAGTACTTTAGATAGTGAAGAAGTATCAACGATAGATGGAACAACTAATCATATTTTAAAATTTACTGGAGATAAAAACTTTACTGTTATTGAAACACCAGTAGCGGCAAGTGATGAGATCGTTGTTGAAACAATTGAAGGTGAAGCGATTGATTTAGTTGATGGGGTTGCCTTTTATAATGAAGGTGAATTAACGATGATGAAATCAGGAATATTATGCAAAGTGTATTCACAGGATTTGAATAAAGATGAGATGGTAAATGTAATTAGCAGTATGCAAACTTCAAGTTTGAAATAGGGGCAAATGCCTCTACTACATATTTTGGAAAATGTTTGAATTATAATAGAGATTGGATTATACTAGAGGGTGCAAAGGAGTAAATTATGAATTTATATCGTGATACATATGCCCAAATTAATTTAAAATATTTAAAAAATAATATTGAAACAACATATAAAAAATTTAAACGACCTTTAATGGCGGTAATCAAAGCAGATGCTTATGGTCATGGTTATCGTGAGGTTGCTAAATATATAAATGATATTGATTATATAGAGATGTTTGCTGTGGCAACATTGCCAGAAGCTATTGAGTTGCGGGAACTAGGAATCAAAAAAGGAATATTGATTTTAGGAGCAGTACCAACATTAAAAGAAGAAATTGATTTAGCAATTAAATATGATATTACTTTAACGATGATATCATTAGAGTACATGCATCATTTAGCTTCGTTAATTGAAGATAAACCGCTTAAAGTCCATATTAAATTAGATACTGGTATGCATCGTATTGGACTTACAAGCAAAGAAGAATTAGAAGAGCTATTAGCAACGATTGATCGTGATAAGTTTATTTTAGATGGTATTTTTACCCACTATGCGACAGCTGATGGGGAAAAAGAGGCTTTTGATAAACAGCGAGCATTATTCTATGAATTGGTAAAAGACCATGAATTTAAATATATTCATTGTTGTAATAGTGCGGCAATGACATACCATCATGATACTGGTTCGAATTTAGGGAGAATTGGTATTGTAATGTATGGATTGGATCCAGCTGGAAATGAAACTGATGAGTATAAACAAGTAATGTCATTATATTCTAAAGTATCAATGGTTAAACTTATTAAAAAAGGTGAGCGAGTAGGTTATGGGTTAACTTACCGAGCTGAAAATGATGAATATATTGCGACAGTTCCAATTGGTTATGCTGATGGTTTGATTCGTAAAAATCAAGGACGTAAAGTATATATTAATGGTAATTATTATGAAATCGTAGGTCGTATTTGTATGGATCAAATGATGGTTAGAGTTGATGAAACAGTTCATTCTGGTGACCAGGTCGAAATATTTGGTGATCATATTTCTTTAGCGAGCATGGCTAAAGATTTAGAGACAATACCATATGAGATTGTTTGTTTAATTTCTAAAAGAGTTGAACGCGTTTATATAAAATAAAGATGATAAGCAGATAAATTAATCTGCTTTTTATAATGAAAAGGAGCGAAGATAATGAATAAAATACCTGCTCCTAATGAAATATTTCCTAATGAATATAAAACATCATGTTTCATTAAAAATGTAATAACAGCACCTAATATTATAGTAGGTGATTATACATATTATGATGATGCCTTGCCCCAACTGAATTTGAGAAAAATAATGTTTTATTTAATTATCCGGAATTTGGAGATAAGTTAATTATTGGTAAGTTTTGTTCAATTGCTTCAGGAACTAAATTTATTATGGGTTCTGCTAATCATCGATTTGGCAGTGTTACTACTTACCCATTTAATGTTTTTGGTGGCAGTTGGCAAGAAAATACGCCAGATCATATGTCACAATTGCCTTTTAAAGGTGACATCGTTATTGGTAATGATGTTTGGATTGGTCGTGAAAGCATTATTATGCCAGGTGTAAAAATTGGTGATGGGGCCATTATTGCAGCGTATTCAGTTGTTACTAAAGATGTTGAACCTTATAGTGTCGTTGGTGGAAATCCAGCCCGCTTTATTAAAAAAAGATTTAATGATGAATTGATTGAATTGTTGTTAGAGTTTAAATGGTGGGATTTATCGCCAGAAAAGTTAGTTACGGTTTTACCGTTGCTTTGTGATTTTGATTTGGAAAAAGTAACTAAAAAGATAAAAGAAATAATTGAGCAGTAATAAAAAAGTTACAATGAAAAATGAAATGAACCCGATTATTTAAATAAAGGAAGTTCATTTCAAAACCATTGTAACTTTTTTATTCAAACAGCTTTGATAATCGATAATATGATAATGAACCTGATTTACTTGATTCAACTTTACCATCTTTATAAACAATTGTTTGTGGTACAGTGGCATCAGTAATGTCAAGTTTTTCTTCTAACCAGTTTGCATAATCAGTATCTTCAGAAATATCAACATAATATAAAGTATCCCCAAGATGTTCTTGCAAGTATTGACTCATAGTTTGTTGATATGATTGAGTTGTAGTGTCAGTATTATTACCAATAACGACAACGAAACTATCATCATCCTTAACTTTTTCTACTAGTTCGCTTTGAGAGATAGTTGTATAGTCGTTAAAAAAGATATTATGGTAAACATAAAGCCCGATAAAAACAACTAATACAATTCCAAAGACGCTAATTTCTTTCCAAAATTTTTTTATTTTTTTCATAATTAGCCTCCAATAAATACTATTATATAATAACAAAAATATTTATTAAAAACAACTAATAAAAAGGGATATGGCAACCATATCCCTTTAAAATAGTTTTTATTTATGTTTTAATGCATAATTCCATGTGTCACGACACATATCTTCAATTCCTCTAGTTGCAACCCAGTCAAGCTCTTCTTTTGCTCTAGTAGGATCTGCGTAGCAAGTAGCGATATCTCCAGGACGACGATCTTTGATTTCATATTTAACTTTAACGTTATTTACTCGTTCAAAAGTTTTTACTAAATCAAGAACACTATAACCAGTACCAGTACCTAAATTACAAATGTGAACACCAGGGGCTTGATAATGCTCAAGTGCTTTTACATGTCCTTTAGCTAAGTCAACGACATGAATATAATCACGTACCCCAGTACCATCATGAGTATCATAGTCATCACCGAAAACACCTAAACATTCTAATTCACCAGTAGCTACTTTCATGATATATGGCATTAGGTTGTTAGGAATTCCTTTTGGATCTTCACCTAATAAACCAGATTCATGAGCACCGATTGGATTAAAATAACGTAATAGTGATACTGACATATCAGGACAAGCATGTTGGACATCGGTTAAAATTCTTTCCATCATGGCTTTACTAGTACCATAAGGATTAGTAGTATCACCTAATTTACAATCTTCTGTAATTGGTACGGTTTCAGGATCACCGTAAACTGTTGCACTTGATGAAAAGACGATTTGATTAACATGGTATTTTTTCATCATTTTACTAACAATTAATGTAGTCATTAA
Source organism: Erysipelatoclostridium sp. An173 (assembly GCF_963931465.1). Lineage (GTDB taxonomy): Bacteria > Bacillota_I > Bacilli_A > Erysipelotrichales > Coprobacillaceae > Thomasclavelia > Thomasclavelia merdavium. Next base: position 426,630 of record NZ_OZ007017.1, read on the forward strand.
ATTATTAGTATAGTATTCAATTGGTTTTTGAACTGATTCACCAACAGCTTTAAAGGCAGCACAGTGAATAACCGCATCAATTTTATTTTCTTTAAAAACTGCCTCAGTTTTTGCTTCATCTAAAATATTAAATTCATAAAACTTTACTTCTTTTCCCGTAATATCTTTGATATATCCTAATACTTCTGGTTTTGAGTTAGAAAAATCATCAATAACAATGACCTCATGACCAGCTTCTAATAATTCAACACAGATATGGCTACCGATATATCCAGTACCACCAGTAACTAAAACATTCATAAAATACCCCCATCCTTTTTTTTCTATAATAGCATTTTTGTTTCTTTAATTAAAGTATAGAAATGCTATTTTAATCTTATTATTTATTTACAACTTCACGAACAACAGCGTCACTTGCAAATTCATAATCTAAAAATTCCATTTCAAAAACGCCTTGTCCTTGAGTGATTGAACGTAAATCAACAGCGTAATTCATTACTTCGCGCATTGGTGCTTCAGCTACGATTTTAATTAAACCATCACTTAATACATCACTACCGATTACACGAGCTCGTTTAGTATTGAAATTACTCATGATATCACCAGTATAAGCTTCATCAACAATAACTTTCATTTTCATATATGGTTCCAATAAAGCCGGACTAGCTTTAGGAATGGCTTCTTTAAAGCACATCATTGTAGCTGTTTTAAATGCCATTTCTGAAGAGTCAACAGTGTGATAAGAACCATCAACTAAAGTTGCTTTGATACCTAAAACTGGATAACCAGCTAATACCCCGCTTTTAACGCTTTCTGCCAAACCTTTTTCAACTGCAGGGAAATATGATTTAGGGACAGCCCCACCAAATACTTTTTCATCGAATACATATGATTCGTCATAATTATGAGTTGGTTCAAATGTGATTTCAACTTCACCAAATTGACCATGACCACCAGATTGTTTTTTGAAGCGAGTTCTTTGGGTAACAGATTTTTTGATTGTTTCCCGATATGGAATTTTAATATCTTCTAATGTTGCTTCAACTTTGAATTTATTTTTTAATTTATTTAACATTGTATCAAGATGAATGTCACCAATACCATAAATACATTGTTGTTTAGTTTCGCTGTTGCTATTGAATTTTAATGTTAAGTCTTCTTCTAACAATTTATTAATAGCATTAGCAATCTTTTCTTCATTGCTTTTTCCTACCGGTACGATGGCTTTTCCATAGTATGGAGTAGAGAATTCAATTTCAGGAACAATAATCTGGTAACCAGCAATACATAATGTATCATTAGTTTTTGAATATGATAATTTAGTTAATGCTCCAATATCACCTGCATGTAAGCAATCAACAGGAACTAATTCTTTTCCAATTGGCTGATATAATTTAGATATTTTTTCAACTTCTTTTTCTTTAACGTTATATAATGAACTACCGCTATAGACTGTACCAGTTACTACTTTAAATAATGATGTTCTTCCGACAAATGGATCGGCAACTGTTTTAAAAATAAAGATACTAGCTGGTAAGCTTTCATCAAAACCTATTATTTCTTCTTCATCTTTATCGATATTTTTTACGATTAAAGAGTTGCTCATATCACCAGCTGCACTAAAGAAAGCAACCATTGAGTTTAAAATTATTTGAATTCCGATTTGATCAGTTCCACATAAAACAGGAATTAAGTTTTTAGACATAACCCCTTGACGTAAAGCTAATGAGATTTCATCTTTAGTAAATGGTTCTTCATTAATGTATTTTTCTAATAGTTCATCGCTTGTATTAGCAACAGCTTCATCAATCATTTCTTTGATTGGTAAGATTTCATCCATTAAATCTTCAGGAATATCACCTGGGATAGTATGATCGCCATCAAAGATACGTCCTTCCATTTTAGCGACGTTGACATAACCAATCATTTTATTATTTTCCATGATTGGAACCTGAATAGGAGCGATGATTTTACCATAGGTATCTTTTAATTGTTGTAACTTAGTTGGATAATCACTATTAGGGTTATCTAAGCCATTAATATAAATTATTTTAGCTTTGTCACGAGCTTTATACATTGCTTGTTTAGTACCAGCGCTAATTCCAGGTGTTGCTGGATCAATTATTAATGCTGATTCGCAAACACTTAAAGCAGCTTCGCATTCTCCTACGAAATCAAATGTACCAGGAACATCGATTAAATTAATTTTACAGTTATTCCACTCAACCGGAATGATGGATAAATTAACAGATGATTTTCTGTTGATTTCTTCGTCACTGTAATCACTTATGGTGTTTCCTTCATTAATAGTTCCGGCTCGTTTAATTAAACCGCTACGATAGGCCATAGCTTCAATGATACTGGTTTTACCACAACCAGAATGACCTAACACGGCAACGTTACCGATTTCATTTGCATGATAAGTTCTCATAAAATACCACCTTTCTATAAAAAAACGAACTTCTTATATCTATTTTATCATATTGTTAGTAAAAAAAACTATATTAAGGTACTAAGAATTTAATTATTTTTAGTAAATATTTTAGTTACTAGTAATAAATGATAAAATTTAATGGAAAAATAGTGGGTAAAAGGGGAAAGAAAAAGAAATTTAGAAAAAAATAAAAAAATATTAACAAAAGTATTGACCTATTTAAAATCTTTTGGTATATTATAGCAGTACCGTTCGAGGAGGTTTAGCTCAGTTGGGAGAGCATCTGCCTTACAAGCAGAGGGTCAGCGGTTCGAGCCCGTTAACCTCCACCATTAAAAAAGAAGAAAAGCCGGCTTAGCTCAATTGGTAGAGCAACTGACTTGTAATCAGTAGGTTGAGGGTTCAAGTCCTTTAGCCGGCACCATGATGGAGGAGTAGCGAAGTGGCTAAACGCGGCTGACTGTAACTCAGTTCCTTTCGGTTCGGTGGTTCGAATCCGCCCTCCTCCACCATACTAAAATTGGGGTATAGCCAAGCGGTAAGGCAACAGACTTTGACTCTGTCATCTCCCTGGTTCGAATCCAGGTACCCCAGCCAAGATGACCCGCTAGCTCAGTCGGTAGAGCATCTGACTTTTAATCAGAGGGTCAGGCGTTCGAATCGCCTGCGGGTCACCATTTCAATTAAATTGCCCAGGTGGCGAAACTGGTAGACGCACAGGACTTAAAATCCTGCGGACCTCAAAATCCGTGCCGGTTCGATTCCGGCCCTGGGCACCATGATTGCGGGTGTAGTTCAATGGTAGAACTTCAGCCTTCCAAGCTGACTACGTGGGTTCGATTCCCATCACCCGCTCCATTTGAATACAACTTACGGACTGTAAAAAGTTCGTAAGTTTTTATTTTATATAAATATTAAACTTTAATGTTCTCTTTCTAGGAAGGAGGACATTTTTTATGCTTGAATTTAAAACTATAGAAGAATTTAAACCTAACCCAAAAATAATAGAACTTATTAAAAACTACACTTGCAAAACTAAAAAAGGAAAAATTAAAGTTCTTCTACATACTAATTTACAGGTTATAGAACCAACTGAATATCTAATTACATATCCTATTAATCTTACTATACTTGAATACAAAGTAAATGAAATAAGTAATAAACCATTTTACATTAAAGAACATAATGCAAAATATAACTTAAAAGAAATAGAAAATATTATAAAAAAATACAAATATTAAATTTTTTTGAAAACACACTTCGTAAAAGTGCCTTTTAGTGAGGAAATATATGAAGGAATTAATCTTTTCAAAATTAAAGGGGTATATTTTTGCTTTTAAGTTAGGAAACATATGAGAGGATTAATTTTTTTTGAAATTCTGTCTGCTTTTTTGAGTTTTAGTTAGGAAACATATGAGAAGATTAATTTTTTTAAAAATCTAGGTTGCCATTTTAAACTTAAGTGAGGAAACAAGTGAGAGGAATATTAATCCTTCTCAAAAATGAAGAAAGGAGGAATTTTATGAGATGTGGTGTTTATGTAAGAGTTAGTACAGATGATCAAAGAGATAATGGTTATTCTATTGATTCACAACTTAGAATGATTAAAGAGTATTGTGAAAAGAATGATTATAGTATAGTTGATGTTTATAACGATGCAGGTCATTCAGGCAAAGATTTAATGAGACCAGAAATGCAAAGATTACTTACTGATATAAAATCTAAAAAGATTGATAAATTAATTGCTATTAAAGTAGATAGACTTACAAGAAATAATTATGATGGATTTTGGCTTTTAAATTACTGTGAAGAACACGATGTTAAAATTGAATTAATATTAGAACCCTACGATGTATCTACTGCTAATGGTGAAATGATATTTGGAATGAACTTAGTATTCGGTCAACGAGAAAGAAAAGAAATTGGAGCAAGAACAAAAAGAGCTATGGAAGAAATGGCTTTAGAAAAAATACACCCTAGTAAAGCACCTTATGGCTATGTTAGAAATAAAAATACTGGTCATTTAGAAATAGAACCTATTGAATCACAAGTAGTTAAAGAAATATTTGAACTATGCAAACAAGGACATTCAACAAGAAATATAGCAACTATTATGCACAATAATAATGCTTGCTTAAAACAAGGAAAATGGTTATCAGATAGAGTTTATAAAATACTTACTAATTCAATTTATATTGGAATATTTGAATATGGGAAGTATAAAAGAAAACCTCAAGATGTTTTAAGAGTTGAAAATTATTGTGAACCAATTATTGATATAAATACTTGGAATGCAACTAGAAATGTATTAGTTAAAAATAAACATTCTAATTATGGGGAACACATTCATTTGTTTTCAGGATTAGTTAAATGCCCTTTATGTGGAGAGATTATGAGTTCATCAGAATCGTTTAAATATCCTAATGGAAAACAAAAAGTATATTACCATTTAAGATGTAAAAACACTAATTGTAAAGGTTATGGATATCATTACAATACCGAAAAAATAGAAATAAAATTAAAAAGAATATTAGAAGAATTAACAATATTTATGCTTTCTATGGATAATGAAATTATCACTTGTAATTCTACTAAAAGTAATGATGTAAAAGAAATAGAAAAAGCTATTGAAAAATTAAAAGTGCAAGAAAAAAGATTAGTTGATTTATATTTAAGTTCTACTTTGGATGTAGAAACAATTAACCACAAAAATGAAGTAATAAAAAAAGAAATAGATAAATTAACTAAAAAGAAAACTACTCTTGATCCAGATAACTCTTCAAAAGAATATACAATAGAACTTGTTAAAAAACTAGATTGTATTGAAGAAAATGATAATCTAATTTTTACAAATATTAAAAATATAGGTTTTACTTTTCTTTATGATTTACTAACAAGAAAAGCAAAACGAGATTTAATTCATAGACTTATATCTCAAATAGAAATAACTAGAGATAAAAATTATAACATTGATATTAAAAATATAAAATTTACAGATGAACTAATAACAAAAAGCAATAAAGAATATATAAAATATCTTAATAAAATTATGGAAAACAATAATATTGGTATCAAATTTTATAAAGAAATTAACAAAGAAAAATTAAAAAATATAGAATTAGATTATGATATTTTATCTATAAAAAAAATGAAATTAAATAAATATTCAAATGAATTTTTAGAATATTTTATGTCAAAATCAAGAGAACATTTATATGTTGATGGCATTATTAGTTGCCCTTATGTCGAAGAAAACAAATTAAAAGATATTTTAATATTAGTACCTAAAAAAGATATTGCAGTCACAAATTAAATAAAGAAATGGAGAGATGAAAATGAAATTAATTTATACACGAAATGGAGATTATTTATTTCCAAACTTAACTATAAAAAATCAAAGTACTAATGGAATAAACAAATATGGATATTTAAGATTACGCTATTTGAAAGAAAATAAAAAAGCACTTTATACCACACTTTTAATGACTAATGAACTTACTAATCATCTTATTTCAGTCAGTAAAAATAGTGAAGATAGATTACAAATATTAATGGAAAATTACAAAAATTCAGATAAAAAACTATCTGAAAAAAATAAAGAGATTAATCATATAAAATGGTCAAAACTTATGAACAATTACAAAAATAAGGCTGAAGAAATTATATTAAATGATCTTGTTTTTATATAAACAGAGGTTAAAAAAGAGGAAAAAATTATAAAAATAATTTGATCCTCTTTTTATATTTTATTTAATGTGGGAGTAATTTTATTGTCTAGCCAGCACTGAATTTATACTCCCGTATAAATTCTACTATGGGAAATCCCAAACCCTTATATTAAAAAATAAAATTAATTATAAAAAAAGAGCCTATCATTTCTGATAAGCCCATAAATTGTCTGCTTAATAAATTGTAATTTTAGTGAATAGTAACTTAATTTTCTTTTTTATTAAACATATGGCGTACTTTATCTATTCGATTATTTGGTCTACGTGATTGAATAACTGGTTCACAAGTAGCAATTTGATAATCTTTTAATTCTGTCAAAAAAACTGCTTGCCCATTTGTATATAGAGTTAAAGTATTACGATATTCATTAATACAACGTACAGGAATATGTCCTGTAAAAATAACTTCATCATTTTTTGATTGACTTGTTTCAATTATTGCACAATGTTTTTGTGCATCTTTATATGCACGAGAAAAGTATCCCTCTGGTGTAAAAAGTATAAACGAAAGATATGGCTCTAATAATTGCGTTCCCGCTTTTTTCAATGTTTGTTCAAGTACAATTGGGGCAAGAAAGCGAAAATCCGAGGGAGTACTAACAGGGCTATAATAAACACCATATTCAAAACATATTTTACAATCTGTCACTTTCCAACCATACAATCCTTGCTCCAGTCCATAATTAATACCTTCTCTTACTGCATTTTGAAAACTTTGATTTAAATAACCGAGTGAAACTTTGCTTTCGTACTGTATTCCAGTGCCAATTGGAAGTGGAGTTATTGATAATCCAATTGATGCCCAAAATGGATTTGGTGGTACTTCAATATGAATAGTATAATCTGCCTTTTGTAATGGCTTTTCCAAATAAATTACGGTTGGATCTTCGATTCTTATGTTTATGTGATATTTTTCAATCAACAGAGAACAGATAACTTCTAACTGCACTGTTCCTAAAAAAGAAATGATGATTTCATGTGTTATCGTATCAACATAATAACGTAAAAGAGGATCAGTATCTGCAATTTCTGTAAGAGCATCCAATAATTTTTCTCTCTCTTCTATTTTTATCGGTTCAATTCTTGTTCGTAGTATTGGTACAGTCTTGTCATTCCATACATTGCATGGCAAAATCTTTTCATTTCCTATAATATCGTTCAATCTTAATGTATTGTTAGGTATAATAAAAATATCTCCAGAACAAACTATTTTTGTCTGTATCATTTCCCCATTTGAAGGAATATATATTTCTGTAAGTTTCATTTTCTTTTTTTCTGGCAACATAATTGTATCTCGTAAGTGTAATGTTCCACTATAAAGACGCAAATAAACTAATCTTTGCTTATGGTCTGTATATTCAATTTTAAAAACTCTTCCACATAGTTCTGAATCATTCTCATTCATTTCAGAACAAAAAAGATTTGAAATAGCTTCGATAAGTTGTTGAGTCCCTATATTATTTCTAGCACTTCCATGGTATATAGGAAACAACGAACCTTTTTTAACACACCTATATTCTTCATACATTAATTCTTGTATAGTCAATTTTTCTCCTACAATATATTTTTCTAAAAGTTTATCATTTTTGGAAATTACAGGATCCCAATCATCTAAATCAATGATATTTTTAATTGATATTTCTGGAGTTAATGTTACATTTTGCATAACAATAATATCATTTGAAAGTTTTTCTTTGATATTTTGATAAATATTATTTAAGTTAATTCCATCCTGATCTATTTTATTTATAAAAATAATTGTTGGTATATTCATTTTTTGAAGTGCATGGAATAGTATTCGGGTTTGTGCTTGTACACCATCTTTAGCAGAAATTACTAAAATTGCTCCATCAAGAACAGATAAGGAACGATACACTTCTGTTATAAAATCTGTATGTCCAGGAGTATCTACAATATTGATTTTGTAGTCATTCCAATTAAAAGAAGTAACTGCTGCCTGAATTGTGATTCCACGCTGACGTTCTAAAAACATAGTATCTGTCCTTGTTGTTCCCTTATCTACACTGCCTAATTCTAAAATTGCTCCACTTGTATAAAGCAGACTTTCCGTTAAGGTCGTCTTTCCTGCATCTACATGAGCAAGAATACCAATGTTGATTATTTTCATGGAATTTCCCTCTCTACAAATTTATCTTTTAACTTAAAATCAATATTTGCTAATTTTGTTCTTTTAAACTATTCTCAAAATCAATTATCCACTTTTCTAATGTTTCTGCTAATGCTAATTGTTGTTTGAACATTTGTTTTCCAACATTAGGAATATGTTGTCTATGAGAACGTCTTTCATTTAGTAATTCTTTTAATTCTAATATCTTTGATTTTATATTAGAAACAAGAATCTGTTTTTGTTCATCATCTACTAAATCTAAATTCGTGATAATAACATTAAAATCCAAATATAGACTAACATCAGAATTTGAAATATCATTCATAAGTTTATTAAAATAATCATTACCTTTGTTAGTAATAGTATATATTGCTTTATCTGGCATATTTCCCTCTTTCTCTTTATGGCTAACAATATATTCTTTTGATTCTAATTGTAATACTTTCTTATAAATAGACTGTTCACTAATTTTTACCCATCTTGGTATATTACGATATTCTATATTTTTTTTAATATCATAAGCACTTTGTGATTTTTGTTTAATAAGTCCTAATAATACCAAATCTATATTTGACATAATCTCTACTCCTTACTTAATATAATCTGTAACGCCAAGTCTATTTCCAAATGGATCTTCAAACTCGACTGCATTACCAGTTCCAATTTTAAAAGGCTCACTCAAAAATTTTATATCATTATTCAACATTTCTTTATAGAAGATTGCAACATCTTCTACTTCAAACCATATTGTAGGCTTTAAATTCTCAAATTTATTTTTGTCTTTTAAAATTATTGCAGGTTCTTCATTTCCAATATTATAAGCAACCATTCCCTTATCAGAGAAATCAAATTTCTTTTTTAACCCCAATATTTCCTCATAGTATCTTTTTGCTTCTTCCATATTATCTACAGGAAGAAAATAATTGTCATAATTTTTCATATATTTAATGTCCTCCTTTCTACTATAAACTACACTACTATATTTTATAGTAGTTATCGTTAAAAGTCAATATATAATAAAAAAATAGATTAGTTGCACTGAACTAATTTATTTGTATAACTGCCTGTCGTACAAAAAAGACTGTCATTACTGACAATCTTTTTGGTAAATTACTATTTATCATCTTAATTTCACCAGTAATTTTATAATAATATTATATCATTTTATTTTATTTTTTTATATAGTTCTACAAAAATTATTTTTATTTATCTGGACGGAGATATTTGTTTTTCATATCAACTATTAATTCATCTAATTTATCCATATTTCCATTGAAATTTAATAATAATTCATATATAATATTCTTAGAAAGAGAACATAGTTCGTAACTTGTATGTTATTCGCTCCATTGCATGTAAATCAATCGTATGATTGATTTTTTTGTTTATTTGGATATTTTTATAGTAATAACGTTTTTTCTTTATTGTTTAAAAAAATTATTATATACTATAACAAATAGGAGGGATAAACAATGGCAGAAAGAATTACTGGACATACTAAGTTAATTGGCTTATTGGCTCATCCGGTTCATCATTCAACTTCACCAATGATGCATAATGAGGCTTTTGCTAAACTTGGTTTAGATTATGCTTATCTTGGTTTTGATGTTGATAATAATACTTTAGAAGATGCAATTAAGGGATTAAGAGCATTAAAAATGGTTGGGGCTAATGTTTCAATGCCAAATAAAATTTTGGTTGCAAAATACTTAGATGAACTTTCACCAGCTTCTAAATTATGTGGAGCTGTAAATACAATTGTTAATGAAAATGGTAAGCTAGTGGGGCATATTACTGATGGGATTGGTTTTATGCAATCGCTAAAAGATAATGATATTGATGTTATAGGTAAAAAGATGACAATTGGTGGTGCTGGTGGGGCAGCTACAGCAATTATGGTTCAAGCAGCTTTAGATGGTGTTAAGGAAATTTCGGTATTTAATGTAAGAGATAAATTCTGGGATAATGCGCTAGAAAAAATTGAAATGATCAATCAACAAACTGACTGTAAAGTGACTTTGTATGACTTGGCTGATTTAGATAAATTAAAAGCTGAAATCGCAAGTAGTCATGTTTTTGTAAATGCAACAGGAGTTGGAATGAAACCATTAGAAGGACAGACATATATTCCTGATGCTTCTTATTTACCAAAAGATGTTATTGTTGTTGATATTATTTATGTACCAGAACAAACAGCGTTATTAAAATTAGCGCAGGAAGCTGGTTGTAAATATATTAATGGAAAAGCGATGGTCTTGTTCCAGGGAGCGGCTTCTTTTAAATTGTGGACAGGACAAGATATGCCAATTGATTATATGAAAGAAATTTTGAATATAAAATAACAAATCAGGAAACTGGTTTGTTTTTTTATGTGAAAATTAATTATTTTTAAAAGTTAATATAGAATTCATATCCGTGTATAATATGATAGATGAGGTGATTAATATGGCACAAAGATTTGAATTTAATGAAGAACATGATGAATTAGAAGATATGCCACTTGACTATCAAGAAGACGATAGTGGCGAAGATAAAGATGAAAAAGAGAAAACTGCTAAAAAACAGCGTGGTCGTAAAAAGAAAGTAACCAAGACCAAAAAACGTAACAAAACAAAAACGAAAGTGAAAAAAGAAAAGGGTGGTCGTTCTACTTTTTCTACGATAATAATATTTATTTTAATTATCCTTATTATAGCAGGTATAGGTGTTGGTGGTTATTTTGCCTATAATTATTATCAAGATCAACAAAATCAAATAGATAATCTTCAAGAAGAATTAGATAACCAGGAAAATCAAAATACTGATAGTAAAGAACAAAACTCTAATGAAAAACAAAATAGTAATAACGATAATATAAGTGATGAAGAAAATAATTCTCAAAATCAAAAAAATGATCAATTACCATCTTCAGGAAATGACTCACAAAATAATGATAATCAAAATAATGAAGATCAAAATAGTGATTTGAGTGAAGATACTACTAATGATACTACTGATTCAAATGGAGAAACTGTTAATTAAAGCAGTTTCTTTTTTGTAATATAAAAAAATATTTAAATGTTTTTTTTTATAAAATAATACTTAAAATTGTTAATTTAAGCAATAAATGATAAAAAAATCGAAAAAAATTTTAAATTTATAAAATTAAATTTTATTGATTATAAGAGGATTTTTTGATAAGAGTATAAATAGGGTTAAAAAAATGTAAAATTTTTTTAAAAAAAGTATTGCAATAGTTGAAAATAGATGTTATTATATTAGGGCAGTAGTCGATGAGGCACTACTCAGAAACGAAATAAGCGGGTGTAGTTCAATGGTAGAACTTCAGCCTTCCAAGCTGACTACGTGGGTTCGATTCCCATCACCCGCTCCATATTTTTGCTTGAATAGCTCAATTGGTAGAGCAATCGGCTGTTAACCGATCGGTCGTAGGTTCGAGTCCTACTTCAAGCGCCATGTGGCCTGTTGGAGAAACGGTTAACTCACATGCCTTTCACGCATGCATTCACGGGTTCGAATCCCGTACAGGTCACCATTTGAAATCATCCAGGACTTAGCGTCCTGGTTTTTTTGTTTAATTGGTAAAAATCATATGTGTTAACCCAATGGCATGATTATTTAATATCCCGGCAATATATGATAAAATCTGGCGTTGGCTAACAGTATAAATATCATAGAAAGATTGAATAAAGAATAAGCGGTTTGAGTCTCCTTCGTAATTAAGGAGCCACTTAACTGATTCAATAAAGTTACCATGGAATTGTGCTTTTCCAACAATTGGATTATAACTAGAAGTGTTTTCTTCTTGATAAATTCGTTCAAGATAGGTAGCGTTATTACGACAGTCAGAAGAATAATTTATTAATTTGGTCTTTGTTTCATTGTTAGGAGCAATGGTTGCGACTAATTCATAATTAGCAGCAGCGAAAAGCTGATTGTAAATTAAGTTTTGTAAAACTGTATTATTCATTTTATCACCTGCTTTATTATATGCTTTGATTTTTTAAAGATAACTGATATTTTTCAATTGTTAGTTCATAAAGTTCGATATTTAAAAATTCACCACGTTTATAGCCATAATTTTTTAAAGAAACTAGTAATTCAAAGTTATTTTTAACTAAGATTTTTTTACTAGCTAGATTACGACTAAAAACTCGAGCAACAATGATTTTTGTATCATAGTTTGTAAATATATATTCGATCATTTGTTTAATTGCTTGATTCATTATTCCTAGATTCCAATATGGCTGTCCTAGCCAATAACCGATTTCACCACAATGGCTATATATATCGTGACCAAAGGTAAATGATATAGCACCACAAAATATTTGATCAACAGTTATCGCAAATTCGATAATTCTAGAATTGGGCTGGTTAGCTTTATTGATACAGTTTAAAGCATCTTGATTTGTAAAAGGATAAGGGAATTGATCGTTTAAATTGGCAGAAACATTAGGATTGTTGGCTAATAAAACTAGTTGATTTTGGTCTTGTAGAATATATGGTCGTAATTGGATTTTCATTTTGACACCTCTTGTTTAATATTTTTATCATGTTATACTAGGTTATAATAATTTAAGGAGATGAAAAATAATGTCATATCAGATTATAAAATTATTTGTTTATGTAATTTCAGTAATGTTATCGATGTGGAGTTTAAGTTGTTTTAATTATGATAATATTATTCATAAAGGGAAGGTAAGAGAGTTTTATTTGTTTTTTTTAATTGTCTCTTTATCGTTAGGATATTTATTAGGAAGTTTTATTTTAGAGTTTGCAACGATTCATTTTTAACATATTATTAAGATCTCTTTCATATAGTTTGATGAGGTAATTATATGAAAGAGATTGGTGTTAAAATTGGAATCGTTTTTTTTATTTTAATCGCTTTTTTATCGATGCAATTTAAATCAAAATATGAAGAAACAACGATCACTGGTAAACAAGAACCAGCTAAACCAGTACAAGTGGCAGTAACGATAGATAATAATGTTAATTATATTGATATGGATGATTATTTATTAGGGGTCGTTGCTGGAGAGATGCCAGCTGAATTTGAAATTGAAGCTTTAAAAGCCCAGGTCGTTGCAAGTCGGACTTTTGTTTATAATCGTAATTTAAGTGTTGATAATACTACTAACTCGCAGGTTTATTTGAGTGAGGAGCAAATGAAAGAAAACTGGGGTGATAAATATGATCAGTATCGTCAAAAAATTGTTACGGCTATCGATGAAACTAACGATGAAGTAATGAAATATGATGGTCAATATATAAGTGCGATGTTTTTTTCTTCTAGTAATGGTTATACTGAAAATGTTGAAGATTATTTTGAATCAAGTGCATTACCATATTTAAGGAGCGTTGATAGTCATTGGGATCTAACTGTTGATCCCAGTAATAGTCGCTCAAAAACTTTTTCTCGAGAGCAGTTAAAAGAAAAGTTTGCTTGTACTGACCTGGATTTTAATATTATTGCTTATAAAAAAAGTGGGCGTGTAGCTACTTTGAGCGTGGGTGGTAAAAATTATAGTGGTCGACAAGTTCGAGAAATTTTAGGATTAGCTTCAAGCTGTTTTGAAATTGAATATAGTGAAGGTGATTATATTTTTAAAACTTTAGGCAGCGGTCATGGTGTTGGGATGAGCCAATATGGTGCGCAAGGTATGGCTTTAGAAGGTGCTGATTATAAAACAATTTTAAATCATTATTATACTAATATTGAAATTACAAATAATTAGTATAAACCTGATTTTAGTGGAAACACTACAAATGAGGTGAAATAATGAAACTTTTTATAAAGCGTAATCGACGGGTCTTGATTTTTACAGCTGTAGTTTTGTTTTTTTTACTTGGTGTTGGTGTTGTTCAGTTAATTGTTAATCAATATCAGCCTTATAATGATACTGCGGTTGTTAAAGTTGATGAAGGTCAGGAAGAAACAAATGAAAGTAATGATGATCCTCAAGCCCCAGCAGAAAAATTGATTAAACCAGTAGATGATGGTATTGAAATAGTAAAAAAGTTTTATGATGCTAGCTTGAGTGATGAAGAATTAGAAAACGCTCTAGTATATTTTGAAGGGGTGTATCGTCCTAATTTAGGTATCGATTTTGCTAATGATAACAAAGCTTTTGAAGTAAAAGCAGCATGTTCAGGAACAGTTACTAAAAAGGAAAATGATGCGTTATTAGGATGGGTAGTAACAGTTACTAATGAAAATGGGATTGCTACTACTTATCAGTCTTTAAGCGAAGTTACGGTAGAAAAAGATGCTGTAATTAAACAGGGAGATAAAATTGGTACTAGTGGTGAAAATGTTTATGAATCAGAATTAAAGAATCATTTACACTTTATTTTAGAAAAAGATAACCAGGCTATAAACCCTGAAAAATATTTTGATCAAGAGGTCTCAAAAATAGCGTTATAATCAACCAAATAGTGATAATTAAAAAAATTATCGCTATTTGGTTTTTTACCTTGTAAATAAAAAAAATCATGGTACAATAGTTAAGAAAAACAAGGAGGACGTATAATGGCATTATCAAAAGAAATTGGTATCGACTTAGGTACAGCAAATATTTTAATTTATGTCAAAGGTGAAGGTATCGTTGTTAATGAACCTTCTGTAGTTGCAATAGATGAAGAAACAAAAAAACCTTTAGCTGTCGGTCAAGAAGCTAAAGATATGTTAGGAAAAACACCAGGTAGAGTAAAAGCAATTCGTCCCTTAAAAGATGGGGTTATTGCTGATTTTAGAATCACTGAAATCTTAATTACTCATTTTATAAATAAATTAAACTTAAAAGGAATCTTTTCAAGACCAACTATTTTAATTTGTTGCCCTTCAAACATTACATCAATTGAAAAAAGTGCAATTAAAGATGTAGCTGAAAGATGTGGTGCAAAACGAGTATTTATTGAAGAAGAACCAAAAGTAGCTGCTGTTGGAGCAGGTCTTGAAATTTCTAAACCAACTGGAAATATGGTTATCGATATCGGTGGAGGAACTACTGATATTGCCGTATTATCTTTAGGGGATATTGTTACAAGCAGTTCATTAAAAATTGCTGGTGACGTTATGGATGAAGATATCATCAAATTTGTAAAAGATAAATATAAATTATTAATTGGTGATCGTACTGCTGAACAAATCAAAATGCAAATTGGTATTGCAATTAAAGGAATCAGCGATGAAACATTTGAAGTAAGAGGTCGTGATTTAGTTACTGGATTACCACATACTATTACTATTACTGCTGATGAAACTGAATTAGCATTACGTGAAACTTGTCAAACTATTGTTCGTGAAACTAAACATGTTCTTGAACAAACACCACCTGAATTAGCTGCTGATATCGTATCTAGAGGAATTTTCTTAACTGGTGGAGGTGCTTTATTAACAGGACTTGATCGCCTATTAGAAAATGAATTAGGAGTACCTGTATTTGTAGCTGATGATGCTTTAAACTGTGTTGCTAACGGTTGCGGTGTTATGTTAGAAAATACTCACTACGTAAAATAATTAATAGTCTATTAAAAGTACAGTTGATTACATATTGTAATTGATTGTACTTTTTTTAAAATTAATTTGTGACAAATTTTTCATGTTTATGTTAAAATTAATATGGTAGGTGAAAAATGTGTTATTTACGTATAAACAAATTGCTGATTTAAATCCAACGGAGACAAGTGTATATCAATATGTAATTAAAAATATTCCAGCAGTTATTAAAATGTCTGTTAGGGATTTAGCTAAGGCAACTCATGTTTCGACAGCTACTATAGTTAGATTTTGTCAAAAATTAGATTGTCAGGGGTTTGTCGAATTTAAAACAAAATTGAAATTGTTTAATGAAGGTTTGTTATTACCGGATATTGATGATGAAATAGATGTTATTTTAGAATTTTTTAATTATGCTAGAAGTGAAGATTTTAAAGAAAATATTGCTAAATTTGTCGAATATGTTGATAATGCTCAATCAATAACTTTTTTAGGAATTGGTACTAGTGGCTTGCTTGGCAAATATGGAGCACGTTATTTTAGTAATGTCGGTTATTATAGCCAAGGTATTGATGATCCCTATTGGCCACCGCCAGTAAATAGTGATAGTAGCCATTTGTTAATTGTTTTAAGTGAAAGTGGTGAAACTAGAGAAATAATTGATCAAATAAAGATGTATCAGCGCCAAAATACAAAAATTGTTTCGATAATTAATAAACCCGATACAACAATAGGAAATATGAGTGATTTGTGTATTAATTATTATGTTAAAGATATAATTTTACCCCAAACATATAATATTTCTTCACAGATTCCAGTTCTTTATATTTTAGAGCGAGTAACTCGGGAACTACAAAATAGTAAAAAACGTTCTTTACCATTAAAATTTACAAGTCGTAATTTATAAACTGATTATTTAAGTAATCAGTTTTTTTGTTACAAACGATGTAACACATTACAGAAACGCCCGGAAATATTTAAAAATGGGTAATAATGTGCTAATTTTAAGGTATCAAGAAGCACATTTGTAAAAATACATTGATTTGATGTATTGATTAGTTATGTCACAATAAAAGCTGGCCACTTTTATTGATGACAAATAATGTGTTTAAAATTAGAGAAAGGAAAATGATTATGGTAAAGAAATGTTTTAAAAAAGTGACCGCTATGTTATTAGTGGTAATGATGTTAATGGCAACTTTTACTGTGATGCCAGTAGAAGCTAAAACTTTATCATTGCCAGAGTTTGATACTGAAAAAACATATGCGATAATTTCAACAACCACAAATAAAGCAGTTCAAGTAAGGGAAGTAACCTGGAGTGATGCTGGAGCTGTTTATGTTGATGGTGATGTAGTTAATAGTAAAGCAAAAGGTAAGGTTGCTTTTAAAATTACCAATCAAGGTGATAGTCAATATGCCTTTGCTTCAGTTGGAAATAATGGAGCTTTATTAAAGTGTGAAAATACTTTGGGTAATGGAATTTCATTTGTTTTCAACTATGATACTAATGTAAGCAATGATCATAAATTTACGATTGAACCGGTTGAAAACGGGTACAAGTTAAAAAGTTACAGTGGCGTATATTTAGGACTAGGTGAAAATGGTCGTTTAGATAAAGTTGCTGCTGATCAAGCCGAAGTATTTGTTTTTGAAGAAGTTTCAGTTATTGATGAATATGTATCAATTCAAAATGTGGAAACAAATAAATTGGTAAGTTTTAATGGGCAAGAAAACCTACAACCAGTAAAAGTAACCGGTGATATAAATAATATTACTGATGATGAAAAATTTATGCCTGCATATACAACTAATGATAATTATATTATGGAAGATGTTTCTGGAGCGATAGATACTGTTGCTTTTAAATCTAAAAGCAAACCTAATATGACAATTATCTCAGCTAATTGGGTAGATGGGGCAGTAAGTGCTATAGTTGCTAAAGAAGCCAATCCAGGTGGTTGGGAATCAATTGTCGTTGAACCGGCTGGAAATGGACAAGTATATTTAAGAAGTTCATATACTCATGAATACATTACTGTAAATGAAAATGAAGAATTAGTATTATGTGATAAAACTGCAGCTAGTTTAACTGATAGAGAAAAATTTGTTATTCATAGTGAAGTTTTTCCTGAAATGATAACAGATTTAAAAATTGATAGTAGTACCAGAACCCAAACTACATTAGACTTATCATGGACTAATCCAGTATGTATTTATACACAAATTGAATTATATCAAAAAGGACCAAGTGATGAGTTTTATAGTAAAATCGCAGATTTAACAAACGAAAGTTCTTATACAGTTACTGGATTAAATCCAGGAAATGAATATAGTTATAAATTATTAGTTATCAATGGTGATAAAAGTGTTAGTACATACAGTAATGAAGTAAGTGCTAAAACTCGAGTTGGTGATAAACCAGCTACACCTACAAATGTAAAACTTGATGAAATAGGAAATAACAAAATAAAAATCAGCTGGGATAAAGCTGAAAATGCGACTCATTATAAATTACAATGGGCTCCTAGTGCTTATGGAACATATACTGATGTCGAAAATGGTCTTGTTAAAGATGATACTTCAATTGAAGTAGCGTTAACTGGTAATAAATATGAAAATTATTATCGCGTTGTAGCAATCAATAATGGTAATAATGACCAAATTGGTGATGAAGCTGAATATTCTGATGTATCAAGATTTATCTCATTAGAAACAAATTTATTCGGTGATCATACAATTATTTTTGCTCAAACTGATGATACAGCTCAAATTGACAGTATCTTATTAGCTTTGTTTGAACAACAACATGATGCTAATGCTGATGCGCAATTTAAAGCAGATCAATATCAAGTATATTTTAAACCAGGAGATTATACAGAAACTAGCTGTATGTATTTAGGTTTCTATACTTCATTTAATGGTTTGGGAAAAACTCCTTATGATGTTAAGTTAAATAACGTTGCGATTCCAGCGTATTTAACAGATAATAATGCAACTTGTAATTTCTGGCGTTCAATGGAAAATGTTTCAATTATTAATACTGGAAATGAACAAGGAAAAGCCCAATATGGTTCTTGGCGCGCTGATGAATTTAACTGGGCTGTAGCACAAGCTGCACCATTAAGACGTGTTTATTCATCTCGTAATGTATCATATGATTGGAATTATGGCTGGGCTAGTGGAGGTTATGTAGCTGATAGCTATTTTGAAGGTGATGCTGGAACTCATTCTGGTCAACAGTTCTATACTAGAAATAGTGTTATTAATGGTAATGCCTTTGGTACAACTTTAAATAACTTCTATCAAGGGGTTATTTCTGATAATTTACCAAACGAAGACACTGGTAATAGTCTGGTTAATGGAAATGGATATTCTAACTGGAATATTGGTGATGCTAGTGGTAATCAACAAGTATTTACAAATATCGAAACAACTCCAAAAATTAGTGAAAAACCATTCTTATATATTGATGATAATGGTGAATATCAAGTTTTTGTCCCAGCTGTTAGAGAAAATACTAATGGTGTAAGCTGGTCAGAAGATGATATGGGTGAAGGAAAAAGTATTCCTTTAAGCGAATTCTATATCGCAACCCCTGATGATTTGGCTGCTACAATAAATGAACAAATTACCGCTGGTAAAAATATTTATTTTACACCAGGAACATATTATGCCCAAGAACCAATCTTAGTAAATGAAGATAATACTATTTTATTAGGAACTGGAATGGCATCAATCATTCCTGCAAATGAAGAAGCAGCGATGATTATTGATGATGATGTTACTGGAGTTAAAGTTGCTGGCTTAATTTTTGATGCGGGTGAACATAGTAAATATTTATTAAAAGTAGGAACTGAAAAGAATTCTAATAACAATGAAGATAATCCAATTGTATTACAAGATTTATTCTTTAGAGTAGGGGGAACAACTGATACTCTTACAAAAGCTGATAATGCTTTAGAAATTAATGCTAATAATGTTTTATGTGATCATTTCTGGATTTGGCGTGCTGACCACGGTGCTGGTGTTGAATGGTATGGTAACGAATCTGATCATGGTTTGATTGTTAATGGTGATAATGTTACTTGTTATGCATTGTTCAATGAACATTTCCAAAAGTATAACACATTATGGAACGGTGAAAACGGGGCAACATATTTCTATCAAAATGAAACAGCATATGACCCAATTTCACAAGAAGAATGGATGTCTCATAATGGTACTGTAAATGGATATTCATCATATAAAGTTGCAAATAATGTTAAAAGTCACTATGCTGTTGGTTTAGGTATTTATAATGTCTTTATTTATACTGGTGAAGATTATGACTCTTCTAAAGTACAGATTCAATTAGATAATGCAATTGAAGTACCAAATAGTGAAAATGTTTTAGTTGAAAATGCTTGTTTACAAACATTTGCTAAAGATGATGGCGCATTACAAAGAATTAATACAATTATTAATGGTGTTGGTGATGGTGTCAGCAGTGGTAAAGATAATGAAACTGGATTAACTGGTGAAGGATGGTCTCGAAAATTCTTGATCAGTTATCAAAATGGTACTGCTGTTGTTGGTAAAGCAACTGATGGCAGTGATGAACAAAAAGGTAAGTATCTTGGCGTTGAAACAATTACTAATGTTCGTCAATTTGGTGAAGATGGTTTAGATGTTGCTTCTATGCAGGCGCTTTATGATCAATATAAAGATTTAACTCAAGGTAATTATACTGAAGGTAGCTGGAATGAATTCAGCGCAGCTTTACAAGAAGTTGAACGTGTATTATCAAAGGATTATTTAAAATATGAAGCTTCAAATAGTGAATTTAATGAAGTATTAAATAACTTTAAAACAGCTATTGAAAATCTTCAAGTAGCTGGTGATAAAACTAAACTACAAGAAATTTATGATAACTATCAAACATTAAAAGAAGCTAACTATACAAAAGATAGCTGGAAAGCTTTTGCTAGTGCAATGGAAGAAGCTAAAAAAGTATTAACTGATAGTGAAGCTCTACAAGAAGATATAGATAAAGCATATCAAGCATTAACAGATGCTTATAATAAACTAGTATTAATAAGTGATGATACTAATACTGGTGATAACGAAAATCAAGATCAAAATTCTAATACCGTTAAAACACCAGCAAAACATGATACTAAAAAAGCAGTAAAAACAGGAGATGATAGCTTAGTTGCCTTATTTGCCACAACAGCTCTATTATCCTCAGTCGCTTTTACTTGTGTAAAAAGAAAACATGAAGATTAAAAAGATATTAATAGTTCTTGTTTGTCTGTTAACTTCATTGGTGCCAGTTAAAATAATGGCTCAAGAAAATAATAATCGCTTTGATAGCTGGAAAACATCAGCGATAATTACCCCGGAAGCTAAGGAATTAAAACCGGCTGGTAATATTGATGTAGCTTTTAAACAATTTGCAGTTGATGATATTGTAATAGATCATTATGATATTTATATTGATGGTCAAAAAGTTAATGTTGTTTTTGCTGATGGAAAAGATATTTTAAAAACTAGTGTATATCTAACTAAGACTGATTATTATCAATTACAAGTAGTTGCCGTTACTAAAGATAATCATGAATTTAGTTCTAATATCCGTAAGTTCCAGATTTGTAAAAAAGGACTAAATATTGATGATAAGGCAGTTAATACTCCAGTTGCTAATATGCAAGAAAGCTGGTATTACAACTGGAGTTATACTCCTTCAACTAACGTTACTGGTTCTAAAGAATTTGTGCCAATGATTTGGGATGAAAATAGCCTTTCCTGGCTAGAAAGTGATCAGGTAGCTAACTATACAACAATACTTGGTTTTAATGAGCCTGATTTAACTAATCAAGCTAATTTATCTGTTTTACAAGCAGCTAGCTATCAAGATTTATTTACTAAAACAGGTTTACGAATTGGGTCACCGGCAACATCATATCCAACTAATGAATGGTATCAGGAGTATGGTAAAACTGTTAATATGGATGATATCGATTTTATCCCGGTTCATATTTATTATGATTGGGCTGGTGAGGGAATGGCTCAGGCTTTTTTAGAAGCGATCGATACTCTTTATCAGTTATACCATAAACCAATTTGGATTAGTGAATTTGGTATTTCTAATAGTGGTTTATATGGTGCTAATTCTAATTATGATGAAGCTTATAAGCAGATAAGTACTTATTTAAAAGAAACAATTGCTGGACTAGAAGCTCGTGACTATGTTGAAAGATATACCTGGTTTAATTTTGATGACGATGATGTAAATGGTGGTAAAACAGCTTTATATGATCAACAAACTGGCCAATTGACAGATCTAGGTAAATTATATAAATCACTAGGTAATCCTAATATTGAAGGTATTGATTTAAATGATGAATATGTAGAAGATGCAGGTTATTATATTGATTTAGATAAGATGATTAGTAAAGCTGATGAACTAATAGCTAGTAGTGATTATGATCAATATGTCAATGTTGAAACTTTTGAAAATATTTTAAACCAGGCAAAAGCAATTGATCGTAATTTAGGGTCTAGTAGTCAATTTATAATTGATGATCTATATAAGCAATTATTAGAGGCTTATAATGGTTTAGAAAAACAAACTGTTACACCAGAACTTCCTAAAGAAGATAAGGTAACAAAACAAACAGAACTTTCAAGTAGTTCAAGTGTTGCAACTGGTGATACTAGTAATGTTTTAATGTTAATGTTATTAATGCTTATATCTTATAGTGGATTTAAATTGGTTAATAAATAATTTTCGATAAAATCTCTTTTAGTTATCTAAAAGGGATTTTATTTTTCCAAAATAGTAAAAAGCAATTTGTTTAAAATGCCTTTGTTATAATTGAATCATAAATAAAACAATGAGGTGGAAAGATGACAAAAGTATTATTTTTTGATATCGATGGAACATTGACAGAAACTCATGCCGGGGTTCCAGAAATGCCAGCTGGTCTGCAAAGAAAGATGCGTGAGTTACAACAACAGGGGAATTTACTTTTTATTGCCAGTGGACGACCATATGCTTTTATCTCTAAGACGATTTCTGATTTTGGTTTTGATGGGATGGTTTTAGCTAATGGGGCGCATGTTGAATTAAATGGTGAGTTTATTTATCAACAGCCAACTAATCTACAAAAAACTATTAATTTAATAAAACATTTAGATGAAAAGGGTTATGAATATATTATCGAAACTAGTCGTGGTTCTTATTTGAATCCGGAATTTAAAGTATTAGAAGAATTTTTTATTAGCTGTGATATTAACGAAGATTATTTGATCACTGATTTTAATAAAGATGATGTAATTGATCAATGTTTGAAAATTGAAGTTAATGTTCCGGCAGATAAAATGGATGAAATTGAAGATATTATTAAAGATGATTTTAATTATGATAAACATGGAACTGAAAATGCTTTTGAAATATATTCTAATGTAATATCAAAAGCAACCGGAGTACAAAAAGTTTTAGAACACTTAAATTTAAATCATCAAGATAGCTATGCTTTTGGTGATGGGCTAAACGATTTAGAAATGATTCAGTTAGTCGGTACTGGAGTAGCGATGGGCAATGCTGTACCAGAGTTAAAAGAAGTAAGTGATTTAGTTTGTGATACCATTCAAAATAATGGCTTAGAAAAAGTTCTAGTTGAATTATTTGGCTAGGATATTAAATTAGTACCATATAATAGTGGTACTTTTTTTAATATTAGAAATAGTTTTTGTTATTTACATATTAGTAATTTTTTTTTAAGATAGAAGTAGCTTATAAAAAGGGAGAAGGTAGTATGGCAGCTAAATATCCAGAAATAAAAAAATATATTTTAGAGCAAATTGATAATGGAAAATTTAAAGAGGATGTTATGTTGCCCTCTGAAAAAGAATTTACAGAATTATTTAACGTTTCTAGAATGACGGTTCGAAGAGCTTTTGATGATTTAATCCAGGATGGGGTATTAATTCGTAAACGCGGTAGTGGTCTATTTTTAGCTAAAAAGAAAATGAGTCGGTCAATGAATCAAATTTCTGTTAGTAAAGATGAACAGCTGCATAAAATCTTTAAGCAGTTAACAGTTAAAGTGTTAGAAGTAAAAGTTATTGATGATAATTATATTGCTAAAGAATATTTTAATCTTGAACAAGAAAAAATAATAAGGGTTAAAAGAGTACAATTAGGAGATGGACAGCCAATTGTCTATGAAAAAATTTATTTACCACTTAAATATTTTACAATGGTAAAAAAGGAAGAATGTTATCAAAGTTTTGAAAATGTCATTGAAAAACATTTTTTAATAAAACAACAAGAACTTTCTAATCAAATTGTAGTAGAAGCTAAGGTCGCAAATAAAAAAATATCATCATTATTACAAATACCAATCAATAGTCCAATTCTACAATTAAAAATTATTGCTAAGGATAGTAGTGATAAAATATATTATTATGGTATTAATTCTTATCCAGGAGATCAGTTTGTATATTGTGGGGAAAGTTAGATTTTTAATCTAGCTTTTTATTTCTATTTTGGAAATTGTCTAGACAATTATAAATGATAGCGTTATATTATAAGTAGGTATAAATTAAAGACAAAAACTTAATGGATTGGAGGTAAAAAGATGGATAAATTATCAGAAATTAAGGAACTTATGCAACAAGGACGGGCTAAAAATGTTGTTACTTTAGTACAGGAAGCTTTAGATGAAGGAATTGAAGCTAATGTGATTTTAAATGATGCTTTGCTTGCGGGAATGGCAATTATCGGTGATAAATTTAAACGGGAAGAGATTTTTGTCCCAGAAGTTTTAGTTGCTGCTAGAGCGATGAATAAAGGGGTTGAAGTTTTAAAACCATATTTACAAGATTCTAGTAACATTAGTAAAGGAACTGCCGTACTAGGAACGGTAAAAGGCGATTTGCATGATATTGGAAAAAACTTAGTTAGAATCATGATGGAAGGTAAAGGAATCGATGTTATTGATTTAGGTACTGATATTAGTGCTGAAACATTTATTGATGAAGCTAAAAAGAATCATGCTGATATTATTTGTTGTAGTGCTTTACTAACGACTACGATGCCTGAAATGAAAAGAGTAGTTGATTTAGTTAAAGCGGAAAATTTAGATGTTAAAGTAATGATTGGTGGAGCACCGGTTAATCAAGAATTCTGTGATGAAATTGGAGCTGATTATTATACTGATGATGCAGCTAGTGCAGCTGATGTAGCAGCATCTATTTTGGAGGGAAGAGCATGTTAACGAAAGAAAAGAAACAACAGTTAATTAATGATTTTGAAGACTGGTGGGATCATAAATTAGAAAGACCAATTATCCAGGTTACTTTAAAAAAGAAAAATACTGAAAATGTAGCTAGTCGTGGTCAGCTTTTAAAAATGGTTTATGATAATACTTGTCCCGCAAGTGAAGTGGCTAAAAGCTACCGAGCTGTTTATGAATCTAATCTTTATTTAGGGGATGCTTTTCCTAATTTTTACATGCGTTCTACTGGAATTCTTGGGGCAATGCTAGGTCAAAGCTATCATATTGATGAAGAAAGAGGAACAATCTGGTTTGAAGAAATGAAAGGTAAAGAACTTCAGGATATTCGACCTTGCTTAGATGAAAATAATTGGTTATATCAAAGAGGAATGGATTTAATAAAAGCATTCCAGGAAGAATTTAAAGATGATATTGCTTTTGGAATTCCGAATCTAGGCGGTATGATGGATATTGTTGAATCAATGCGTGGTGCTAATAATTCGTTATTGGATTTATATGATGATCCTGATGAAGTTACTAGATTAAATGATGAGATTTATAACGCTTATGAGTTTGCATATAAAAACTATATTGAACAGATTTCTAAACAAAAAGGATTAGGATATTCAGGATGGATATCTTTGTTGTCGCAAAAACCATACTTTATTTCACAATGTGATTTTTGTTGTATGATTGGACCAACGCAGTTTGATGAGTTTGTTACCGATACTTTGAAAAAAGAAGTTAATTTGATTGAACGTTCTTTCTATCATTTAGATGGTCCTGGAGCGGTTAGACATTTAGATCGAATTATTGAATGTGGTTTTGCAGGTATTCAATGGATCAATGGAGCTGGCTCTAAACCAATAGATGATAAGCAGTGGAGTGAAATTTATCATAAGGTTCATGATGCTGGATTGTTATTACAAATAAATTGTTATAATAAAGATGAGTTGCGTTTTATAGATCATATTGTTAATTTATTGCAGACAACAAAAGGGTTAGCGTTTATTTGTGAAGGTAATGAAGAAGATCGTGAGGAATTTGAAAAGGTTTTAAATAAGTATGGAGTACCTAGATAGGTTAAAGGAGAATTATGATGGATGAATGGTTAAAACAAATTAGAATAAAGAAGAATAAACGAGCAATGCCGGTTTTGACATTTCCAGCGATTCAATTATTAAATACATCAGTTGAAAAATTAATTAGTGATAGTAATTTACAAAGTGAAGCCTTAAAATTAATTAATCAGCGTTGTCATCCTTTAGCTATCATGGGATTTATGGATTTATCAGTTGAAGCTGAAGCTTTTGGTGCTAATATTCGTTTTAGTGAAGATGAAGTACCAACGGTTGTTGGTAGTATTATAAAAAGTGAAGAAGATGCAATAAATTTAAAAGTACCTAAGGTAGGTGCTAAAAGAACCCGGATATATCTTGATGCAATGAAAAAAGCTAAACAGGAAATTAAAGATTGTCCAGTATTTGCCGGATGCATTGGTCCTTTTTCCCTAGCCGGAAGATTATTAGGGGTTAGTGAAGCGATGATTTCTTGTTATGATGAACCAGAAATGGTACATTTGGTATTAAAAAAAGCAACTGAGTTTTTAATCAATTATCTTCAAGCTTATAAAGATCTAGGTATCGATGGGGTATTCATGGCAGAACCGTTAGCTGGTATTTTATCACCTAATTTATGTGATGAATTTTCTAGTCGCTATGTTAAAGAAATTGTTTCAGCTTTAGATGATGATAGTTTCCTTGTTGCTTATCATAATTGTGGTAATAATACTTTAAAAATGGTAGATACGATTTTATCAACTGGCTGTCGACTTTATCATTTTGGTAATGCCGTTTCAATTGAACAAATGTTAAAACTAATGCCTAAAGATGTTATGGTAATGGGAAATATTGATCCGGTTAGTTTAAAAGATGCTAGTAAAGAAGATGTAATAGCGGCTACTAATGCTTTATTAGAAGCTGTTGGTGATGTTGATAATTTTGTTATTTCTTCTGGCTGTGATATTCCACCTTTTGCTAAATGGGAAAATATTGATGCCTTTATGAAAACAGCTCAAGAGTATTATCAAAAATGAAAACAATATTAGATGTAATTCAAGAAAAAGGACAGTTATTACAAGGTTCTTGTAACGGTCATCAAAAATGCGGTAAATGCAAAATAAAAGTTTTAAATGAAAATTTTCCAGTTACCCCATTAGAGAAAAAAATATTAACGCCTCATGAAATAGCAATGGGAATTAGATTAGCTTGTCTACATGAATATCAAGAGTCAATTAAATATCAAATCTGGCAATCTGATATGAGTATTTTAACGAAGATGTATTTAAGAAATAATGATAATATTATTGAAGATGGTTATGGTTTAATTGCTGATATTGGGACAACAACAGTTGTTATGTGCTGGGTTGATTTAAAGACAGGTAAAATAATTGCCACTAGTGCTTTTAAAAATCCCCAAGTAGCTTATGGTAGTGATGTGATTTCTCGGATTGAATTTAGTAAAAAAAATCAAAAGCAATTAACAGATAGCTTACTTTCAAAAATAGAAGCAGCGCTCATTGAAAAAGCCGATATAAAAATTAAACGGATGATAGTTTGTGGTAATACAGTGATGACAAATCTTTTTTTAAACTGTGATGTTTCTAGTCTAGGACATGTTCCCTTTAAGATTCCGATAAAAAAGACCCAGATTATTTCATCAAAACAAATTTTCAAAAATATTAACCAGCAGTTTTTAGTATATACATTTCCTCATATTGGACCTTTTGTTGGTGGTGATATTGTTGCCGGGATTTTAGCTTTAGATATTGATAAAGAAAATAATTTGAAAATGCTTATTGATTTAGGTACTAATGGTGAAATTGTTGTTGGTAATAAAGATGGCATGTTGGCAACTTCTTCAGCTGCTGGTCCAGCTTTTGAAGGAGTAGGGATTACTTGTGGTGGTCCCAGTATTCCTGGTGCTATTAGTGAGGTTACGATAAAAGATAATAAAGTAACTTATCATACTATTGATAATAAGGCTGCTAAATGTATTTGTGGCAGTGGCTTAATATCATTGTTTGCAAGTTTAAAACGTAATGATATAATTGATGAGCTAGGAAGGTTTAAAAATTCTAAAAAACAATTTAATATAGCTTATAATATTTATATTACTCAAAAAGATATTCAAACCTTCCAATTAGCTAAAGCAGCGATTCAAGCCGGTGTAAAAGCATTATTAGATGAAAATGGCAATGTTGATCAAATTTATATTTCTGGAGGCTTTGGCAGCCATCTTCAAGTTAAAGATTTAGTAGAGTTAAAAATATTACCGCCAGGGGTTAATGTTGAGTGTGTTAATAATAGTGCTTTAAGTGGCGCCTATACCTTGTTACGTCATCAGGATTTAAAAAGATTAGATCATATTGTAGATGCTTGTAAAAATATTAATTTGGCTGAATATCCAGATTTTGATGATTATTTAATTGATGGTTTATATTTTTGAAATATAAAGTTATTTCCTGTGCGATTTTTCAGCCATATATTGAATATTTGACATTTGACAAGGAACAATATGTATTTACCTTTTTAGAAATTTCACAACATAATCAACCTAAAAAATTAGCTAAAGCGATTCAATTAGAAATAGATCGTAGTGATGAAAATGAATTTGATAAGATTATAATATTATATGGTGTTTGTGGTGGGGCATTGACGGCTTTAAAGACTCGTAGCATTCCTTTGGTTGTAATCAAGGTCCATGATTGTATGAGTATTTTGTTAGGATCAAAAGAAAGATTTGAGCGATTAACTGAAAATAATAAATCGATAGGCTGGAGCTGTTATGCTTTAAAAAAGGCAAATTATACTAATGATAGTTTATTAAAATGGCAAAGTTATTATGATGAAGAAACAATTGCTTATTTAAAAGAGATGTTATCAATTGATGTCAGTTATTATATTTCTTTAAACATTCCATTAGATGATGAATATTTGGATAGTGAAAAACAGGTACTTACTGGTGATTTGAAATTTTTAGAAAAAATAATTAATTTGAAGTCTAATGAAATAGTAGATGTATATCCAGGTCAAAGAATTGTTTTATCAATTGATGATAGTGTAATTAAAATTGTTTAATATCGGATAAGGAGAGTATATGAAAAATAGAGTAAAAATATTAGTAGCGTTATTAGTAGCTATTGTTGTTTTTAGTGGAATTGGAATTTATTTTTATCAAAGAGGCAATAGTGATGTTAAGGAAGTTACAGTAGAAGTAGTTTCTAAACGTGATGGTTTTAATGGAAAAGAGAATTTTAAAACAAATCATGAATATTTAGGTGATTTATTAAAAGAAGAAAATATAGTTACTGACTATGAAGATAGTGAGTATGGTATGTATATTCACGGAGTTAAAAATATGGCAGATGATCCTTCGGCTCAGTACTGGTGGAGTATATCGGTTGATGGTAAAAGTGCTACTCAAGGTGCTGATGCTTTAGTATTAGAAGATGGCAAGACTTATACTTTAGAATTAAAACAGGGCTATTAGATGAAAACTAAAGAACTGGTAACTATTGCTATTTTAGCGGCTTTATTGTACATCGTACAAGTTGCTTTTAGTTTTTTGCCGAATATTGAACTAGTTTCATTGTTGATTTTGGTTTATACATTAGTGTTTGATAAAATGACATTAAAAATAATCGCTGTTTTTATTATTTTAGAGGGAGTCCAATGGGGCTTTGGTTTATGGTGGTGGAGTTATATCTATGTTTGGCCAATTCTTTATTTTGTAGTAAGGTGGTTAAAAAAATTTATTCGTATTGATGATAGTATTTCCTGGGCAGTGGTTTTAGGTTTTTATGGCTTGTTTTTTGGGATGTTGTTTTCATTAGCGTATATTTTGATTTCGCCATCATATGCATTTACTTATTGGGTATCAGGAATCTTGTTTGATGTAATTCACTGCATTGGTAATTTTTGTTTATGTTTAATTGCATATAAGCCCTTATATGCAATTTTAAAACGATTTAGATAATTAAGATTGTAATTAGTTTTATTACAATCTTTTTTTTTATAAAAAATGATGATTTTATCGATATTTTTTGGAATATATATTGATATCTATGAACATTATGATATACTATAAGTAGAAGAAATAATATAAATAATTTAAATAATAAAATAGAAATGAGGGATTGGATATGGGATGTTTTGATTGAAAAATTAGTTAGATAATAAAAAATAGGAATATTAAATAATTGAATGATTATTTAATGTTGAAAGGAGCTAATCTTATGAAACGCGAAGCATTGAATCAAATAAATAAATTTGTTGATTTTCATCCAAGTCCTAGAATTAAGATTAATATTTGTTTAGAGGGAAATGAAAAAGAAGATAGTGATAATTTGATTTTTGGTAAAAAGATCGTCTTAGATCATAAAGGTAAACATCAAGAAATTGATTATAGTGATGTTAGTGAAATTCGTTTATCAATGTGTAGTCGTATTTATAATCAGGGAGTTATTGAATATAATCCGGCTAAGTGGTTTGTAAAAATCTGGCAAACTGGGGCTGTTGGAACAGTAATGGTTCATATTCAATATTATTTGGATTTTGATATTGTTTTAAAAGATAATATCTTAAAATTTGAAAATACATGTATATATGATAGTTTGCCGATTATTAGATTTTTAAAAGATAAGGATGTAGTTGTTAATGATCCATATCAAATTGAAAACATCTTAACAAAGTATCCTGATGCAATGAAATTGGTTAACTTTTTAAATGAAGCTTTTCCAAAAATGGCTAAAAAATATGGCTTAGATAATCCAAGAGGGGTGGAAGCAATTAAATAAGTTAGCTATTAAAAACAAAAAAACAAGTAAGAATAAATGATGTTTTGATTAAGTTTTGCTTAAGAAAAAACATCATTTTTTACGTTTTTGTTAAAATGATAAAGTGTTTGTAAACTTAATTGACTCCCTTTTTTTACGGGGTAAAATAATTGGCGTACTAGATGTACGACAATTTAATAGGTAATTAAGGAAAAAGGGGATTCAAGATGAACGAGAAATTGAAAAAACGATTTATTGTTTCTTTAGCTACTATTTCATCGTTAGCTAGTTTGACAGTTGTACCTACATTCGCCTTTGGTGAATATCCAGGTAATGATGGTACTAGTAATCTAAATAATGGAATTACAGCTACAACTGAATATCAAAACTGGTATGATAACCAATGGAATAACAATGAAGAAAAAGATACTGGTAAAATTGTTTTAACACCAGGAAGCAAACCTACTGATTTAAATTTTGCCTGGTATTCACAAACTAAAGGAACACCAAAGGTAAAAATGTCTACAAATCAAGATATGTCGAATGCATATGAAGTAACTGGAACTGCTACTGATATCAATAAAACTAATGGTTTTAATGCTTATAAAGCAAGTAATAAAGTATCAGTTACTGATTATTTACAAGAAAACACTACATACTATTATCAATATACTGTTGATGGTAACTGGAGTACTGTTTACACTTATCAAACACACAGCTTTACTGATTTTAAAGCCGTATTAGTTGGAGACCCACAAATTGGAGCTTCAAGTAGTACTGGTCAAGGAACAGAAGATGATGAAAGTATTGCAATTAATACTTATGCATGGAATAAAACATTAACAACAGCTTTAGGTGAAAATGGGATTGCTAAAAACGCAAGCTTTATTTTATCAGCTGGAGATCAAATCGATTATTCATCATACGGTTCAAATGGTGAAGGTGAATTAATTCGTGAACAAGAATATGCCGGATTCTTATATCCAAGCGTTTTAAGAAGTGTTCCGCTAGCAACAACTATTGGTAACCATGAATCACAAGTTGATGATTATAGTTATCATTATAATAATCCTAATGCTAGTGAATTAGGGAAAACTGAATCTGGTGGTGATTATTATTATAGCTATGGTGATACATTATTCATTAGTTTAAATAGTAATAGCCGTAATGTTGAAGAACATCGTGCTTTAATGCAAGAAGCAATTAATAGCCATAAAGATGCTAAATGGAAAGTAGTATTATTCCATCATGATATTTATGGTTCAGGTTCTCCACATAGTGATGTTGATGGGGCTAACTTAAGAATTTTATTTGCACCTTTAATGGATGAATTTGGTATTGATTTATGTTTAACAGGACATGATCACTCTTATGCACGTACTTTCCAAATTTTAGATGGTAAAGTAATTGAAACTGATGGTGTTGGTACAGATACAAGCTCAGCTTATAACCCTGAAGGAACTTTATATATTGCAGCTGGTTCAGCTTCAGGAAGTAAATTCTATACATTAAATACAACTAAACAATATTATATTGCTGAACGTTCTAATACACCTATTCCAACTTTTTCAACAATCGATTTTAGTGGTGATTTATTAACAATTAAAACTTATGATTATGATGGTAATAAATATGCTAATGATGTAACTCTAACAAAAGATGGTAATGCAACTTCAATTGTTGAAACTAAAAAGGATGTCGAAGCAATTGATACAACTACTGTTACTAGTGGTTCTAAAACAAGAATTGATGAAGCATTAAATAATGTTAATACCGTTTTAGATTCACGTGATGACTTGGAAGCTGTAAATACATTAAGTGGTGCTTATGATTCATCTATCAATGGTAATAATGCAAATGATCCATTAAATTATTACGCTTATGCTCAAGGTGAGTATAAAGATCCTAATTCACAAGCTTTAGTACAAGGTTTCTCTACATTATTAGATAAAACATTATATGAAAATGATACTAACACTGCAGTAAGTAAAGAAGCAATCGGTGATGCCTACAACAAATTAGTAACAGCTAAAAATGAAGTAGTAACTAAAGATGAATTTACTGCATTAGAAAATCAATTTACAGCAGCTCAAGATCAAATTGCTAATGCTGTAGTTGGTAATAAAAAAGGTGAATATTCTAAAGATATCGTTGATGCATACGCTAAAGTAGTAAATACTTTAAAAGGTGACTTAGATGAAGCAACTATTACTAAAACAGAGTTGACTAATTTACAAAATGAATTAACAGCTACTGTAAATGAATTTGTTTCAAAAGCTAATGCTAACGATGCAACTGATAATCCAGTAACAACACCTACTACACCAGGTGATAATACATCTAAACCAGCTGTTTCAACTGGAAATAAAACTAATAGTAGTGTAAAAACTGGTGATAATGTCCAAGCAGGTATACCACTAATGGCTACAATCGTATCATTAATAGGGATTGCTGGTACTAGAATTCTTAAAAGAAAAAGAATTGAAGAATAATAAAATTTAATCAACAAGGCAGCTTGTTCTGCCTTGTTTTATGCTAATAGGAGGCAGTAATGAAATTAATTCAAAAATTTAAACAAATGAGTAAAAAGGAAAAAATAGGTCACTTTTGTGTTTATGTGGCTATTATCTTATTCCTGGTTTTTTTATACTTTTTTAATAGCAGCATTGAAAAAACACCATTACTTGATGAAAGCAGCGACGAATTTGCAAGAGCACGGGTAGTGGAAATAATTGAAGAAAATCGTGATAGTGAAGGTAATCAAGTTGGTACCCAAATTGTTAATGTGGAAATTTTATCGGGTGAATATGAAGGTGAAATTGTTCAAACTACTAATATTGATAGTTATTTATATGGGGCTGATTGCAAAGTTGGAACAAGAGTGATCGTTCAATTAAGTGAGTATGATGGTAGCCTTAGCGCTAGTGTCTATAATTATGATCGAACGAATACTTTAATTTTGATGGTAGCTTTATTTTTGTTTTTATTAATATTAATTGGTAAGCAAAAAGGATTAACATCAGCATTTGGTTTGATCTTTACGTTTATATGTATTATTTTTTTGTATATTCCAATGATGTATATTGGGTTTTCACCGTTTTTTAGTGCGGTATTAGTAGTAATTTTAACGACAATGGTAATAATGTATTTTATTGGTGGTTTTTCAATGAAAACATTATGTTCAATATTGGGTACAATCGTTGGGGTTGTTATTGCAGGGGTATTTGCTAGTTTATTTGGGGCTATGAGCCATATTAATGGGTTTAACGTTGATGATATTGAAACATTGATTTATATTGGTCAAAATAGTCATTTAGATATTAGTGGTTTATTATTTTCAGGAATATTAATTGCTTCGCTAGGAGCGGTTATTGATACTGCAATGTCAATTGCCACAACTATTGAGGAAATCAAATATCGTCGTCCTGATATTTCAGCTAAAGAATTATTAAAAAGTGGGATTAAAATCGGTGGCGATATGATGGGAACGATGTCAAATACTTTGATTTTAGCATTTACTGGTGGTTCTTTAAGTACGTTAGTTGTTTTCTATGCTTATGATATGCCATTTTTACAAATGTTTAATTCATATAGTATTGGCATCGAAATTATTCAAGGTATTTCTGGTTCGCTAGGAGTTATTTTAACGGTACCATTTGTTTCAATTATTTCAGCATTTTTAATGACAAGAAAAAAAGTTAGTTTAAATAATGAGTTAAAATAAAAAATACTGCCATAATATATATAAAAGCTACCGGAAAAACCGGTAGCTAAATTTGCAATAACTATTTTTTCAAAGCAAAATGATGTCCTGGTTTAATGAAATCTAATAATTGAAGTTCTTCTTCTTTGATAGTGGCAACTAAGTTACGTTCACCATCATTTGGGATTTCAGTTAAAACGATTTCTAATTCACCACGATAGTGTGCTAAATTATCATTTACGATTAATACGTCACCACGAGTGAATACTTTTTTATCACAGTCATGATGGGGAATATTTTTATCTACAACAGTTTGATTAGAAGATAAACCAAAGTCTTGAACAGACGCTTTTTCTTTAAATTTAACTCTTGGCATACTAGATCTTAACATGAATGATGAATGATCATAACGATCCCAATGAGGTCCAAATTCATACATGATCATTTGTTCGTTAGCAGTGATTTCTGGAACTTCATCAACACGCATTTCAATTGCTTGGAAGTTGATTTTTGATAAAGCTTCTAATTCTTCATCAGTAGCTGGATAATTACCAATTAAGATATCATCAACATTACCAGCAGCAAGCATTAAACGAGCTTGTAAATCAATTGGTAAACCGCGCATGATTTCTACAGTTGGTAAACCGCAGAATACTTGCCAAGGACCAATTGTATTTTCATTGTTGCTTGAAACAAATGCAGCTGTGTGTAAGTTTAACTCTTTCCAGTATCTGTTGTATTCTTGGAATAAGTCAAAATCTAAACCAGTATAACGTTCTGGGAAGAAGTTATGGCACATAATGATTTGTTCACGGTTACCACCATTTTTGATTAATAGTTCAACTCCAGAATCCATACTAGCATTGAATTCAATTCTAATATTGTCTTGGTTACGAGTAAGCTGGATATCACCTTGTGTCCCAAAATTTCCATCCATTCTGATAATATCTAGTCCTAAATCAACAAATGGTTTTAAATTATCAGGAGTAGCACCGATTAATTTAAATACTTCTGGATTAGTATCAGCAGCTACTTCAAATCCTAATTCATGAGCTTTTGTCATGAATTCTTTAAATTCCACCAAATAACTTTCGCGCTTATCTTCAGGGATTGATAAGAAACAAGTAAAGATTCTTTTAAACCCTAATTTAGCGGCTTTTTCCATGTACGCGTATACCTCTTCTTTTGGTGATTTATCAGGGTATACTGAAATTCCTAATTTATGCATTTCGTTTTCCTCCTTAATAATATCATTATAAAACTATTTAATGATTTTGTCTTGTATTTTATATAAAAATAATTGATAATATACAAAGATAGGTTGGTGAAAAGATGAATCTAAGTATAATAATGTCATTTGTTGTTACAATGGTTATTTCCGCTATCCTAGTTCCTATTGTTATGAAAGCAGGGGCCCAGCTTGGAATTGTAGCTCATAAAAATGAAAGAACAGTTCATAAAGTAGACGTCCCCCGAATAGGCGGTTATGCAATATATATAAGTTCATTAATTGGATCGGTTATTTTTTTAAAAACAGATCCGCAGATCAATGCTATTTTAATTGCTGGCTTTTTAGTTTTTTTCGTTGGGTTATTAGACGATGTTTATGATCTATCACCGAAAACTAAATTAATAGTTGAAATAGCAGCTGCTTTGATCGTTATTGTTCATGGTAATATTTATTTAAAAGGTTTTGATAATCTGCCTAGCAATTTAGTTCCAGTTATTCCTGGAATTATTACTGTTATATGGATCGTGGGAATTACGAATGCGATTAATTTAATAGATGGTTTAGATGGCTTATCTTCAGGTATATCAATTATTGTCTTGTTTACAATTTCGATGACTTCATATACTAGTGGTCGAACTGATATTGCCTCATTATCATTATTATTAGCCGGTGCTATTATGGGCTTTTTGTTTTATAATTTCCATCCAGCTAAAGTTTTTTTAGGGGATTGTGGTTCTTTATATATCGGTTTTATGATTTCGGTAATTTCATTACTAGGATTTGGTTACAATGTTTCTACGTTTTTTACTTTAGGGGCACCGATCGTTGTATTAATGGTGCCAATTATGGATACATTGATAGCAATAGTTCGTCGTAAAGTTCATCATAAAAAGTTCAGTGAAGCCGACCGAGCGCATTTACATCATAATTTAATGTTTAAATTAAAATTAGGACATCGTAAAAGTGTTTTAGTTTTATATGGGGTTACTTTTTTATTTTCATTAACATCATATATTTTTTATTATGATTCAGCTTTAGGAACCCTGATGTTTATTATTTTAATGTTTATTTTTGAATTATTTATCGAAATGACTAATATGGTTAGTCGAAAATATAAACCAGTATTAACGATTATTAATATTTTCTTAAAAAGCGATAATTTACCTAAGATTAAACATCTAGAACGTTATCGAGCTAAAAGAAGCGAACGTAGAAAAATATTTGATCGTTTTATGGTTATTATTTGTTTAGGTGCGGTTATTTTTGCAGTAAGTACATATTTCTATCCTAGTACTACAATTGAAAATCCAGCCCAGTATGTTGCAACACCATATAGTCAAAGTGATTCTAATGAAATATTGAGTGATATTTATAATCGTTTAGATCGTGCTTTTCAAAGTGGTTTAAGCAGTGAAGAGTGTCAGTTAGCAGCATCATATTTTGCAGTTGATTATTTTACGTTAAATGATAAAGAAGAAAATCAAGTAGGTGGTATTGATTATATTTACCCTAGTTTGCAAAGTGAATTTAATTCATTTGCGTTGAAATCATTTTATTTATATCGGGATACTTATCCGAATTTAGAAGTAACTAATTATGAAATTATTTCTTATTCACCTTCAAAAGTTGTAATTGAAGGATTAGAGGATAATGATTATTATAATGTATTGATTTCTTTAGAATATAATGTTGAAGATCAGCAGCTTCCTACAAGTGCTAATATCGTCATGGTTTATGATAGTAATCGTTATTATGTGGTAGGTGTTGATAATGCTTAGATTTGAATTGGTAAAGGTAGTTGATGAGCAGTTGTGTGCTTTTCATCAACGACAAACTGATTATTATCAAATAGAAAAACTTACACCTACTAAAGAGTATTTGATAAATGACATGCATGCTCCTGATGGTTTTGATCAAAATGATCATGTTGTCTATAAAGTATTTGATGATGATAGTTTAGTTTCAATTATTGATTATCAAAAAGGATATCGTTATTCGATGATTCATGATCAAAAATGTGTCTGGATTGGTTTATTTTTAGTCGATCAGAATAAACAAAGAACAGGACTTGGAACGAAAATTATTAATAAATTTATTGATGAAAAATGCCAGCAATTTGATTTGATTCAACTAGCATGTATTAAAGATAATCAAAAAGGATTAGCTTTTTGGCACAGTTTAGGATTTGAAAAAATTGGCTGCAGTAAGTATCGCGATTTAGATGTTATTGTTTTACAACGAAATTTATAATTATAAAACACCTCGTATGTTAAATAAGAGGTGTTTTTGACTAGATTTTAAAATATTTATAAAATGCTTTGGCAATACCATCGTTATCAACACTATCAGTAATATCATCACTAATTACTTTAATTTCATCAATGGCATTACCCATTGCAATACCATGACCAACAAGCTGAAGCATTTCTTTATCATTGATACCATCACCAAAAGCATAACTGTTTTCTTTTGGAATACCTAATTTTTCAAACATGTATTTACATGCAGTTCCTTTAGTAAAGCCTTTTTTATAAACGTCCATTCGAATTAGTCCGGTATAATATGGTACTATTGTAAAATCTTCTTTTAATTCATCATAACAAGCTTGTAATTGTTCGATTGTTTTAAATAATACACAACATGATATTGCTTCAACATCTTCAATTTCAAATTTTTCAATTAAATTAGCAGGACGAGCGCTGGTTCCTGAGAACATTTTACGATGATTAGTTACCATTGGATCATCTGGGCAAGCACACCAGGATAGTTCATGACCACCAAACATACTTTTGCCATCGTATTTTTTATAAGCAGCCATTTGTTTAGCTATTTCATCTTTAGTAAAAATATCATCGATCCATACTTGATTATTAAAAATAATATAATGGCCATCATTGAAAATATAGCCATCAAAATCAATGTCCTGGATACTACTAGGGACACTTCCTCTAGCCGTAGCTACAACAATATAATTTTTTTGTTGTTTAAATTCATTTAAAACGCGCATTGTCTCACTAGTTGGGTGTATAATATTATTAGGAACATTGATCATTGTTCCATCAATATCAAAAAAAGCAATTTTTTTCATTTGGTTTCTCCTTATAGTAGCTACTACTTTTGATAATTATTATAACAAAAATTTAAATACAATGATGATAGTTTCCTGATTTTGAAATAACCATTAGTTAAGCTATTGTAGTACTTTAAATTAATGCATTTAATTAAAAAGAGTGAAGAGGTAATGAAGGAAGTTAAAAATGATTGATGTCAGCGAACAAAGTAATCAGTAAATCATTGTTTTTTGAAAAAAAATATGTTATTATGTTTTAGCAATGTATCAAAGTATCTATTAGGAGGCATATTATGTTTGAAACTGTTTTAAATGGAATATTAGTTGCTGTATCGATAGCACTTATTATATTATGTTTATTACAAAGTGGTAAGTCTGATGGAATTGTTAATGCTTTAACAGGACAAAGTTCAAATTTATTTGCTCATCAAAAAGAAAGAGGAGCGGAATTGATTTTAACAAGAGTTACTGCTGGATTAGCGATTGTATTCTTTGTAATTGCAATCATTTTACGAATGTCATAATTAATAGGGCTAAGGTCCTATTTTTATTTTCAAGAAAGGAGGAGGTGAAACTATGAAAGAGGAAATATTAGCTTTATTGAAGGATAATAGTTATTTAGAGCGTTCGATTGACTTAATTGCTGCTAAATTGAATTATCAAAGCAGTGAACAGTTCGTTAAACTGGTAAAAACATTAAATGAACTTGAAGATGAAGGTTTAGTAGTTCGTAATAAGTACAATCATTATTATTTACCTAATCAATTTGGTATGGTATTAGGAACATTGACCCTTAATAAACAAGGATATGGTTTTGTAACTGTTGAAAATCAGGAAAAAGATATTTTTATTCCACAAAGTGGTTTGAAAGATGCCTTTAATAAAGATACTGTTTTAGTTGAGATAACTAAAAGTGGTGATGACAAAAAACCTGAAGGAACGATTGTAAAAGTCGTTAGTCGTGGTCAAACCAGATTTGTTGGTGAAGTTAAAAAAGGAAAACGAGAATGCTATGTTGAAGTAGATGATCGTTTATTTAAAAATCCTATTTTTGTTGATCATGCTCATTTACATGGAGCAGTAGTAGGAAATAAAGTTGTTGTTGAAATTAAAGTTTATAAACCATATTTAAAAGGTGATATTGTCAAAGTTCTAGGACATCGAAATGATCCGGGAATTGATGTTTTATCAGTAGTTTATGAACATGATGCACCAGTAGAATTTCCACAAGTTGTTTTTGATCAAATCAGTGATATTAAAGATAGTGTCACTGCAGATGATTTAGATGGTCGCGTGGATTTAAGAAATGAAGTTATCGTAACTATTGACGGTGAAGATGCAAAAGACTTAGATGATGCTATTTCATTAAAGAAATTAGATAATGGTAATTATTATTTAGGGGTGCATATTGCCGATGTTTCTTATTATGTTGGTGAGGGTACACCTTTAGATAAAGAAGCATTTGCAAGAGGAACATCAATATATTTGGTTGATCGAGTTATTCCAATGTTACCGCATAAATTATCTAATGGTATTTGTTCTTTAAATCCTCATGTAGATCGTCTAACTATTTCTTGTTTTATGGAAGTTGATTCTGAAGGAAAAGTTGTTGATCATGAAATTGTACCATCAGTTATTAACTCAACAGAGCGTATGACTTATACTAATGTAAATCGTATTTTAGCTAATGATCAAGCTATGCAATTACAATATAGTCATGTTAAAGATTTATTTTTCTTGATGGAAGAATTAGCATCGATATTACAAAAGAAACGTTTTAAACGTGGTGCAATAGATTTTGATGCTAAGGAAGCTAAAGTAATCGTTGATAACCGTGGTAATCCAATTGATGTTGTATTAAGACAACGAGGAATTGGTGAACATATTATTGAAGAATTTATGTTGCTGGCTAATGAAACTATTGCTGAACATTTTTATTGGTTAGAGTTACCGTTTTTATATCGGGTTCATGAAAATCCTAAACCAGAAAAATTGTTGCAGTTTGCAAATGTTGCTAAAACATTAGGTTATACTATTAAAGGTTCACTTGAAAATGTTTATCCTAATGAATTAAGTGCTATTATAGAAGCAAGTAAAGACACACCAGAGCATACAATTATATCTACTTTATTGCTTAGATGTATGCAAAAGGCTCGTTATGATGAACAATGTTTAGGACATTTTGGTCTAGCTGATGAGTTTTATACGCACTTTACATCACCAATTAGACGTTATCCTGATTTAATTGTCCATCGGATGATTAGAAGATTTATTTTTGAAAATACTGTAGATAAAAAGACTATTCGCTATTATCAAGAACTAATGCCAGAAATCGCTGAACAAACTTCATATCGGGAACGTGAAGCAATTGATATCGAACGCGAAGTTGATGATATGAAAATGGCTGAATACATGGAAAAGCATTTAGGTGAAGAATTTGAAGGAACAATAACTTCAATTACTAATTTTGGTTTCTTTGTAGAACTTGATAATACAATTGATGGTTTAGTTCATGTTACAGATTTAACCGATGATTTTTACTATTATGATGAACGTAACTTACGTTATGTTGGTCAAAGAAATGGTAAAGTATTTAAGATGTCTGATCGAGTAAAAGTCAGAGTAGCTAGTGCATCTAAAAAAGATCGAACAGTGGATTTTGAAATTGTTGGTATAAAATCTAACAAAAAACCTAGAAAAACTGTTATAATAAATAAGCGAAGTGACAGTGAACGTAAAAAACGACGCAACGATTCATTTCGTCATAGAAAACGACATGAAGAACCAGAATTTGCAAGACGCAATCGTAGTCGTTATAAAGGAAAAAAGAAAGTAAGAAAACGTCGTTAATAAAAAAAGGAGAAATGGCTATGAAAATTATTTCTAATAACAAAAAAGCATATCATGATTATTTTATTTTAGATACATATGAAGCAGGAATTGAACTTAAAGGTACTGAAATTAAATCAGTACGTTTAGGTAACGTCAATTTAAAAGATGCTTTTATCAGAATTAAAGATAATGAAGCTTTTGTAGAAAATATGCACATTTCTCCTTATAGTCATGGCAATCGTTTTAATCATGAGCCAAGACGTAATCGTAAACTTCTTTTACATAAAAAAGAAATTTTAAAAATTTCTAATAAAATAAAAGAAGGAGGCTTGACAGTTGTTCCAACTAAGTTATACTTTAATACAGGCAGTAAAGCCAAATTAGAAATTGCAATAGCTCGTGGTAAAAAACTTTATGATAAACGTCAAGATATTAAAGAACGTGATTCTAAAAGAGAAATCCAGCGAGCTCTTAAGAATTATTAATGGGGATGTCCTGGGTTCGACAGGTATATGTCTGACCTTAGCTGCAGTCGAAGGCATTCGTTAAATGCATCAAAAAAATAACTGGAAACAGACAAACTAATTACGCTTTCGCTTAGTCGACATAGACATGAAAGCTGCCACTGTTTAATGTGCCTATAATTAAATAGCTGGTATCATAACTCATAGGATAGTAGCAGTTATAGCTTAGGTAACTGTTACGAAAATCTTATAAGCTCGTTAGGTGGAAAATTGCTCATTGATTGTAGCCTAATTAAATTTATTCAATGAGATAAACTGTAGACGCTTTGGAGGGATTATGCTTGGACAGGGGTTCGATTCCCCTCATCTCCACCAATATTATCGCAGGTTTTATCAATTAGATTGTCTAGATATAGTTGGATATCAACATCATCCTGATTGATAAGTACTTTATATACGAACGCTTCAATAAGCGTTCTTTTTATTTTTTGATCAGAACTGTCTAGTTTACTTTTCATTTCATTTAAAAAACTTATTATTTCAGAAATATCAAAGCTAATATAATCATTTTTTTCTAATTCTTCCAGTTTATTTTTTATTATCGATTTTTCCTGATTCAATACATCGGATTTTTTATTTAAGCTATCTATAGATAATTTGTTATCTAGATATAAATCCAATAATCTTTCTTGTTTAGTTTCAATATTATCTAATTCTCTATGCAATTTAGAAATCTGTTCTTTATCAACGCCACTAGTTTTGTTTTTTATATAGCTGTTCATCTTATCAGCAATAATTTTAATTGCTTCATCATTTAAAAGATTATCTTTTATAGCTTCTAATACAGCAAATTCCAACTTATCTGCATTTATTGCTTTATTATCACACTGCTTGTTATTTTTTCTATTCATACAGCAGTAATTATAAGTCATTGTATTATTTTTGTTTCTATAGCTGCTGCTACCGCAATATGCAAACCCACATTTACCGCAATAAACTTTTCCAGTCAGTATATATTCATGCTTAGAATGTCTTCGAGGTTTAATTTTTTTATTTTTAATCTCTTGACATTTAAAAAATAAATCATCATCAATAATACGTGGCATACCACCTTCAACTTTTACTATTTCATCATCGTTTTTATAAATATGATTGCCAGTTTTTTTAGATTTTCTTTTATTCCAGACATATACACCTCTGTATTTTTCATTTGCGATAATATCATGAAGAGATGATACGCTAAAATTACGGCCTAATTTGGTTTTGAAACCAAGTTCATTTAATTTATCAGCTATTAGTCTGTAACCATAATTTTCACTATACATTTTGAATATCAAGCGTACTGCAGCCGCTTCTTTTTCATTGATTGAATAATGTTGATCATCAGTAACATTGTATCCCAAAGGTGGAATTCCTCCATTATGAATACATTTGATTGCATTTTCGTTCAATCCTTTTTTTACTTCTCTTGCAAGATTTTTAGAATAATATTCATTCATACCCTCAAGAACACTTTCTAATA
This sequence comes from Erysipelatoclostridium sp. An173, assembly GCF_963931465.1. Taxonomy (GTDB): domain Bacteria; phylum Bacillota_I; class Bacilli_A; order Erysipelotrichales; family Coprobacillaceae; genus Thomasclavelia; species Thomasclavelia merdavium. The sequence continues at coordinate 470,345 of NZ_OZ007017.1, forward strand.
TGATGCTTTCTGGAGTATCATCCAGGTTTTCTAATACTGATAGAACAGCAACTCCATTATCTTTCAATTTCTTTTTATAAATCGCACTATCATAACGGTTTCTAGCAAATCTATCTAATTTATGGACAATTACAGCATTAAATAAACCATCTTTAGAATCTTCAATCATCTGCTGGAACTGATCCCGCTTATCGCTAGTACCAGATAGAGCTTCATCACGGTAAATATGAGTCAAAACATATCTATTTTTTCTACAGTAATCTTTAATTGCTCTTATTTGAGCATCAATACTTTCACTTCTTTGATTATCACTACTAAATCTGCAATATGCTACTACGTTGTTTATTTGCATAATAAAAACACGTCCTTTCTTATTATTTGCCTTGAACGTGCTCTTATGGTAAAATTGAGTACGTAAAAGGACTTTTGAGAGAGTCTTTTATATTAAGTGATATTGCAGTATCACTTTGACCATCCTATTGGCGTAGGGTGGTTTTTTATTTTGCTGTAAATTATTGATAAGTGCCAGAAATCACTTCTCCATCAAATTGTACATAAGTAGCTTTTCCGGTTCCATCATCTTGCATTTGTATTTGAATAATGAATTCTGAACGTATTTGTGCACCAAAGCTATTTTGAGCATCAACATACGAAGAAACTGTAACCAAATTGTTATTTTTTGTCATGTTCCATCCTTCTAGTGGATCAAGCCAACCACCAGGATATTCAGCAGTTGAGGGTGCTTTTAATATACTATCTATTATATCCTTACAGTATTGTTTAATAGAAGTAGCTTCACTTGTAGAAATAGTGTTTCTTTTTTCTTCTAGCTTTTTCTGCTCTTCGGCGGCTTTTTTGGCTGCTTCTTCAGCTTCTTTTGCTGCTTTTTCTGCAGCTTTTGCATTTTCTTCGGCAATTTGTTCCTCCGTTAGATTTACAGTAACTTTAAATGTGTTGGATTTAATTTTATTGGAATGTGCATCGGCTAGTTCACATACTACTTCGGTAGTTCCACTTTTTAAAGCTGTCAATTTATTATCTTCAAATGAAATAATTTCATGATCATAATCTTTGAATGTATAACTATCAATATTTGCATCATCTGGTGTAATATTGAAATCTATTTTTTTCGATTCGCCTTTATATAATTCTATATTATCGATAGAAACACTTTCCAATTCAGGACCACGCGTTATTGAACTAATAACACCTAATAAGCATATTCCCACAAAGACTGCAGCGCTTATAAGAATTTTTTGCTTTTTATTGAATTTCTCTGATTTATAAAATTTGTAAATGTATTTAAAAATAAAATACATTATTATAAACGGCAACAATACTAATATTCCAATAATTTTCCACCATGTTAGTTTTTTCTTTTCCATCTTTATCCCTTCCCTATATAATATTTTATATAAACACTGTTTAGTGTGTTTACCAGATTAAAATTTATTTTTTAATTCTCTGATAATTTGCTCAACTTCTTCTTCACATTCTTCTTCATCCTCTTTTTGACAGAAAAAATGATTTTTAAATATGTGAATGAGTTCATGAGCAGTGGTTTTTATATTCTGTTCACGGCTGTATTTTGAATTTATAGCAACCAGATAGCTACAGCCGTTGTAATATGCAAATCCTCTAACTGCAGAGGGTATATTGACATAATTAAGATTTATGTTATGAAATCTTAAAAAGTCTTCAAAATCCATAAAATCACATCGTTTCTTTATTGAATGTATCGATGATTTTAAGTATTTGTTCTAAGTCTTGAGGACTTAATTTTCTCGCTTTATCAAAAAGTAAAACCAGCTGATCGTTAGCAACTATTTCTTTGTAAAGTTCCAATAGTTCCGGTTTGTCTTTTAAATATTCTACGTTCTCATTATAATCGCCAAGACTTGTATTTTTTGAATTGTGAAAATTAACCTCATTTTCCGCTTCTTTTATTACATCTACATAATTGATATTTAATGCTTCACATACGATAGGTAAAATATCCATATCTATTCGCGATTTTCCATCTTCATATCTTTTTAATGTGCTTTTAGTTTTGATGCCATTAATTTTGTCAACAAGTTGGTCTAGACTTATTTCTTTGTGTAATCTTTCTCTTTTTAAAATTTTGCCTATTTCTTTGTATAGCATCATATCAATTTTAGCCATTATCTCACCTTCTTTAATTACAATTATACCAAAAAAATGGGACATTACAATAATAAAAAATTGAAATGTGCCAAAAAAATGTTGCATAAAAATTAAAATGGTGTTATATTGTTTATGTGCCATATAAACGGCACAAGAGAAAGGAGGATTAGATGGAAAAATATACAGTAGAGCAAGCTAGACGTTTAGCAAAAATTTCACAGACGAAAATGGCACAACTTCTTGGATTAAGTGAAAATACCTATATAAATAAAGAAAAAGGTGAAACAAGATTTTATGTTGATGAAGCATTATGTTTTGCAAAGTATGTAAATATTCCTTTTGAAAAAATAAAATTTACAAGAAGTTAATTTTTTTTAAAAATAATGTGCCGTTAAAATGGAACAAAATATTTTTTAATCATCGACCATTTAAATCATAGCATTGATGTTTCATCAACATCAAACACAGAAGTGTTGTTAGAAGTCATAAAAATGGATTTAAAAAGTATAGAAGGAATAATCGAATAAAGGAGGAAATTTTATGTGTGTTGATTTAGATAAAACAATTAAAGAAGAAAAAGAAAAAGTGATTAAAGAACTTTCTAAGTGGATTTGCAATGAATTAAAAGATACTTCCAGCGTTGAAACTGAAAGTATCTTGCCGGATGTAATTACTGCATTTCAAAAATTAACTTCATAATTATTCGCCATTTTCTAATGCATCCATAAGAGTATGCATAAATTCAGCTATGTCTTTAGCAGTTTCTTTTGGATCTTCATTAGGGATAATTAAATTGTTTTCAATTGCTTTTAATGTTAATTCTTTTGCAGCAATAATAGCTGAATTAGAATTTAATTTAGTACTCATTATTATTTTCACCTCGCTTTCATTCGAATTTCAGCATGGCAGTGCTGATAAATCAATTATAGCACGAGGTGAAGAAAAAAACTAAATAAGCTTTCTTGGTCACTAGGAGCCTGTCATTTATAAAAATAACAGTCAGTTAATTAAGTGAATTATCAAAGCCAGAAGATCCCAATAATGCTTTTTTACACGCCTCCTTTCGAAGTGAAATGATGGCAGGTTCCTACTGGCCAAGAAGGTAGAAAAAAGGAGGGAACAAAGTGAACGAATTAAATGAAAAGAAGAAATCGACAATTGATGTTGATGTTTCTGTATCAGGAATCGACGAAGCTGTAAAGAAAGCTGAACGGTTAGTTGAATTATTAAAAGAAGCCAAATCATTGGCAGATGATTTAGCCTCAATTAATTATGATCTGGATATTAAAATTTAATATCTGAGGTGAGTATCAAAACAAGGAGTGATTAGATGAATGAAATTGAAATCAAGTATGAAAATGACCAGCTATTAGTCACAAGCTTGCAAGTAGCGAAAGATTTTTCAAAAGAGCATAAGTCAGTTCTTAGAAGTATTGAAAATTTGGTAGCGCAAAATTGTGCCACGAAAAATTTGTTTTATGAAACTGATTACGAAAATAGAGGAAAGAAATACCCAATGTATCTTATGACCCGTGACGGTTTTACGTTATTGGCAATGGGATTTACTGGAAAGGATGCACTTGAATGGAAAATGAAATACATTCAGGCATTCAATGAAATGGAGCGCAAGCTGAATGATCCAATGTTTTTGGTAAAGAAATCAATGAAGTATCTTGAAGAAAAATGTAATGCATTGCTTGAGGAAAATCAGGAAATGAAACCAAAGGCAGAGTTCTTTGACCAGGTAGCAAGCAGTAAAACAGCTATTCAAATGAGTGAAGTGGCTAAAGTATTGAATTATCCAGGCTATGGAAGAAATAGACTGTTTGAATTTTTGAGAAATAAAAAGGTATTGATGGCTAATAACATACCTTATCAGAAATATGTCGATTGTGGATACTTCAGGGTAATCGAACAAAAATATACCAAACCTAGCGGCGATACAGCAATCAATATTAAGACTTTAGTTTATCAAAGAGGAATCAATTTTATTAAAAAACTATTGGATAAAGAATTATCTAATTAAAAAAAAGGGGGTGAAAATCATGCGAGACATAAAAGTTACAATTTCTAAGCATTCAGCGGATGTTGAATATCTGATAAAGATGCTTTCTGAACTGTTTTTATACAAAAAAACGGCCGTTGCGCCAACAACGACCAATAAAAATTAAAAACCAATTACATTATATGTAATTTTGAAGGAGTTGTCAAAGATGAAAAAAGAACCAATTATTCATGAATTGAAAAGAATTAAAGAAATTACGAACATGCGGCACAAAGAACTTTACGAGAAGTTTCCTTTTACTCGTGATTACCTGGATGAAAATGAATCAGTTTATCCCGTTGTGACAGGGCTTGTTGAAAGCGAATTAAGACATCTGATTGAAAGGATCGAGAAAAATGAATTTAGATAAGATGAGCGCCAGAGGCGCATTCACAATCGTAGCAATGATTATAACAGCTGCATTTATTGTAGCTGGAGTAATAGAAAAACTATTATAGGAGGATCAATAAGAAAATGGAAAAAAGCAAGTTATTAGAAGCTATTTTGAAAGCAGCAAAAGAGGCTGGTGCTGAAGTAAATAAAGTGGTAGTGCATGAAGTAAGTGTTGATGATTTGAGAAAAAGATATGGCTATTTAAAAGCATCTAAAATTAATAATGAATTTACTGTAGAAATTAGTAATTTCAATGTTAACGAGACATTAGATGTGATTTGTCAAATCATTAAGTCTTTAGAAGCAGAATTTGGTATTTCTAAAAGTGAAGCAATTAGCTATTTGTTGAAAAGCATTTATGAAGGTGGTAATAAAAATGCGAACTAAAAGAGAAGCAATAGAGATTGAAATTAACGTTCTTGAGACCAGAAGAAATATCATTGAGTTCAAGGATTTCTTAAATGATGAAGATAGAGAAAACATTCAAGAACTCAATAGAAAAATTAAAGCCTTAAGAGAAGAACTGGAAAAATGGTAGATTATGAAACATTTTTTGGTAATTGCTATGTTGATTATGTTAAAGATACAGAGCAATGGCACCAGCTTAGAGGCAAGGGTATAGGTGGCTCAGATGCTGGTATCGTGATGAATGTATCGCAATATCGCACTCCATACGAGTTATGGGAAGAAAAGACTGGAAAAGTTAAAAGAGAATTCGTTACAAATGAAGCGATTGAAAAAGGGAACGTTTTAGAACCAGTTATGTTTGAGTTATTTAAAATCTTGTATGGAAATAGATATGAAGTTATCGACACTAAAAATATCAGTTTATCAAGTAAGCAGTTCCCTTTTCTAAGAGCTAATTTGGATGGAGCACTTATAAATAAGCAGACAGGGCAAAAAGGCGTCTTAGAAATCAAATCTACGACCATACAGAATGTCTCAATGTTAAAGAAGTGGAAGCAAGATGATCTACCAATCACATATTACTTTCAGGTCTTGCATTATCTATATGTTACTGGGTTTGACTTTGCAATTGTATATGCAATCTTGGATATTCCTTGGTCAAATCAGCAGGAAACTCGTGTTGTCGAATTAAATAAAGCAGACCTGGAAGCAGACATTGAAATATTAATCAAAACAGAACGGTGGTTCTGGAATAAAGTAGTTACTAAAACACCACCACCGTTTTTAGAAAAACGAAATAAAGAACTAATTTAGGAGGAAAGAAAATTGAATGATTTAAAACAAGCACTGTTAGGCGGTTACGCAGCAGTAAGAATCACAAATGAAAAGGAATTTGAGCAGGTAATCGAATTCCTGGCCATTAAAAATTGTTTTCTGGCCAATAAAGAGCCAGTTACAAAAATGAATTATCCAGGTACTTCAACTTTTGTATTATATCGTGCAGATGATGGATTCATCTGGTGGGCTCCAGTAAAGGACATTGATACAAGTAAATATCAATTAATTGACGTTAAACAATTAGCTTTGGATAAAGTAGATGATCAGGCAATTTTAGAAGCTAATGCAACAGTTGTGGAAGAAGTTGACGACGTCAATGAAAGTAATATGACATTAGTTGTTACTGATAAGCCTGAAAACAGCACTATTCCTAGTAACATTGATGAATTAGTTGCATTGATTCCAACAATTGAAGCAAAAGCAAATGTTGTAGTAACAGCAGAAAATTATAAATCTTTTACTGCGAAAGGTACTGGAATTGTTCCAGAGTTGCGAAGATACGCTAAAAATATCAAAGATGAAAAGAAAAAGCTAAAAGACAGCTATATGAAATCTTTTGATGAATTTAGCAAAAAGGTCGATTTAGTAGTTAATGCATTGGAGACAACAGCTAAAACTATTGCTAATAACGTAGACATTTATGAGCAACAAAAAAAAGATGAAGCTCGTAAAGAAAAGATGGCCAAAATTGAAGAATTAAAGGCAGTTCTTGTTGATAAAGGCATGCTGTCAAAAGAGTTTGCAGATAAGTTTATCTTCGACGAACGCTGGTTAAACATTTCTTGCAGCAACAAGAAATTCATGGAAGAAGTTGATAAGCGGTTCCAGGATTTAATTAATCAACAAAATATTGAGAAACAGAATATAGAAATGATTGAAAATACAATCACTAACACCTGTCAAATTGCGGGTGTTGATGAAAAGCTGCTCAATCGAAACAAGTATCATCTTCTAGTCAGATCAGGACAAAACCTTGGTGATGTGACTAAACTGATCACAGATGATGTCAATGCTTTGAAAAAGCAGAAAGAGGGGCTTTTAGAAGCTCAAAAGCGTGAAGATGCATTAAAAGAAGAGCGATTCAAAAAGCAGCAGGAAGAAGCGGAAAAACGTCATCAAGAAGAATTGAAACAGGTCAGTGGTAATAATCTTGCAGCAGCACCAAACACAAATGCCACTATTCTTGTTGATGAAAAGACTGGCGAAGTATATGCAAAGGCCAATGATAAGGCTGTAACAGTAGCGATTCAGGAAGCACCGGCTAAAGTCCCTGAAGATAAGATTTTTGCTTATACATATCGTTTCGAGGGTAATTGTAAAGCAATTCTTACATTCAACAAATGTTTAAAAACATTATCAAAAGTATTCAAATCATTTAAATACATGGAGGTTAAATAAATATGGCAGTACAAAGCAAATTAGCAAAAGCAAGCAAACCGACATTCAGTCAGTTCATGTCTAGCCCGGTAGTGGTTAGCAAAGTAAATAACATTGTAGGCGGAAAGGATGGCCAAAGATTTATTACTGCGATTGTCAGTGCTGTATCAAATAATCCGGCATTGAGCGACTGTAGTCAGAGTTCTATTTTAAGTGCAGCATTTCTAGGAGAATCATTAAAGCTTTCTCCTAGCCCACAGCTTGGTCAATACTACATGGTTCCATTCAACACGAAAAACGGGAAAGTAGCTCAGTTTCAATTAGGGTACAAAGGTTATATCCAATTAGCAATTAGAAGCGGACAATACAAAAAATTAAACGTGTTGGCAATCAAAGAAGGTGAATTAATTAGATATGATCCATTAAATGAAGAAATCGAGGTACGTTTGATTGATGATGAATTAGTGAGGGAGAATGCAAAAACTATCGGATATTATGCTATGTTCGAATATACCAACGGATTCAGAAAAACAATGTACTGGTCTAAAGAAAAGATGGAAGCACATGCACTTAAATATTCAAAAGGATATCAGGCTAAAAAAGGATATACATTCTGGGAAAAAGATTTTGATGGAATGGCATATAAAACCATGCTGAGACAATTAATCAGCAAGTGGGGAATTATGTCAATTGACATGCAAATGGCAATGGATGGAGACATGGCGGTTATCAATGAAGATGGTACAAAAGATTATGTTGATAACGATAGTGGTTTAGATGTTGTAGAAGCTAATACAGTAACTAAAGAAGAACCATTACAGACCGTTCAGGATCCAATCAGTTTTGATGACTTTGATCCAATGTCAATGTAGGAGCTTAGTATGGCTAGAGAGGCAGATACGAAAGGATATATAAAACTGCATAGGAAAGCACAGCAGACGGAAGTATTTAAAAATCCGTACGCATGGCAATTGTTTACGTACTGCCTCTTCAATGCCAGGTTTTCAGGTGACGAGGCAGGGACGTTTGAAACAACTCAAGAAGCTATAAAAGACGATCTTAATATGAGTCTTCCTTCAATAAGAAAATTTATGAAATTCCTAAAAAACATTAATTGCATTGACTATTATACCGTCAAAGGAACAGGTGGAAAAACAATTGTTAAGATTGTAAATTTTAAAAAATATCAGGGATTGTAATAGTAACGAAATTACCATTCAATGGAAACGAGGTTTCTATTCAATAGTAACGAAATTACCATTCAATGGAAACGAGGTTTCTATTACATCCTTATATATAAGAACGTTAAGAACGTATAAGAACGTAAAGAACGACACCCACCCCACAGATAACTTAAATAACTAGCATAGTAGCATGAGCATTCATATGGATGATTTAAGGGGTTGGTAGTGTGTATAAAAAAATTTGATTTTTAGAAAATTATGAAATTTGTAAATTTAAGGAATTTAGAAATATGACTAAAAGTGAAATAAAGAAACTAATCAAATATTACGCTATTTTATTTCCAGCAACAAAGACAATCGCTGATATTGATACTATCAATGTCTGGTTTGATGTACTGAATGAAATTAATTTTCTGGATGCTAAAAGATCACTTAGAGAACTTTCGGTAACACTTGACCGTATTCCTAACGTTACCGATATCGTTCAGCATATCATGAGCGATAATTTCGTACCAAGCCTGTATGACACATACCAGGAATATCCTTATGACGTTGAAACAACAGCATCACAGAGGATCATTCAGATTGCTGTCAGCTGGAGCGATAAAAAAATAGTGTTCAAATACCCGGCAGAACGTAAGGACAAGGCAATGAGCATGGTGGCCAGATTAAAAGCTAGACCAACCATGAATGAAATCATGTGCCTATGGGATGAGGACATGGCCAACTGTCATTACGGTACCTGCAGAAAAACATTTGGATTATAGAGGAGGATAACGAATGAAAATAACCAAAGCCGAGAAGTCGTTGTGGACTTTTCTGAATATTTTTAAATCAATCATATCAAAATCAAACGGTCAGACGATCGTAGTTGGCAATAGAGGAACATTAGTAATCGGAACATTAAGTCACTATGGAGTATTTAAATACAAAAGCGACGGGATGATAGATGATTATGATTTCGGGTCAGATACTTTTTATGAATTAAAGCAGCTACCGTCTGGAGACTATGTTCTTGATAGAAAAGACAGACCGATTACTGTTGAACAGCAGGAACAGATACTTCAAAAAGTGATTTTATTACTTAAAGACAGTAAGTGGAAAATTGAATTAGATAAAGGGGATCACCACAAGATTGCTAAAATCGTAGCATCAACAAGTCTGTGGCTTGAAGATGCAGATATCAAGTATTTAAATGCTTTCCCTCATATTGACATATTTGCTGATCAGGTAACTCAGACGCTGGTTTTAAAATCGTACGGTTTAAGTGACGATATCAAGACCGTTGAAATGTATCTAATGTTTGCCGGTTTAGAATGTAAAACAGTTGTTCAACAGAAAGCAGATATTCGAGATTTTGAGCATCCAGAAGTAGAAATACAGCAGGAGCCTGAAATCGAAACAGAAGATGATTACGAAGATAAATTGATCAACGAAACAGTTGAGGAATTCGAAGATGACTTCGACCCAATGTCAATTTAAAAAAATGTACTTCGAAGTAGAAGGTGAGGTAATAGGCAAAGGCAGACCACGGTTTACCCGGCAAGGTCGCACCTATACTCCTAAAAAGACGTTAGATTACGAGAGAACGATAAAAAGAGCTTACATAAGCAAATACTCATATTTGTCTAAAAAGTCGCTTAGGATTAAAATTTGCGCCTATCTCGAAGTTGCTAGAAGTCATTCAAAAGTTAAAAAATCTAAAATGCTTATGAATCTGCTCCAATGTACTAAAAAACCGGATGTAGATAACATTGTAAAAGTCGTTCTTGATGCCTTGAACAAAGTAGCATATCAGGACGATACCCAGGTGGTTGAACTGGTTGCAATAAAGCGCTGGAGCAATGAAAGCAGATTAAAAGTGATTATCGAAGAAATCGGAGAAACAATGAATTCAAAAATCTAAGGAGGAAATTTTTATGAGTTTATGGGATTTACTTAACGAACCAAAAGAAGAAATGGTGAAAGAGGAAGCAAAATCTAAAGAAGCGCCAACAAAACCGGAAAAAGAAGCGGCTGCAGAAAGAGAAGTTAAAGAAGAAACAAAACAAACTAAAAAAACAGCAGCTAAAAAGGAAACAAAAAGCAGTACGAAAACCAATGTTCAAAGCCTGGAACAACAGCTTGCTAACGCAGATAAAAACACAAAAGTTATTTATGATTATCTGATCGCAATTCCAGGAATGGAAGAAAAAATGAAAAATCCAAATAAAAGTCTCAGAGAAATGAATGTTTTTATTAGAAACAAGGCTAGAAATATGGCTGTTGATGGTTGTGCTATGGTTGAAGATAAAGAAGTATTTGGATGGGCGGTGCATTACTATGACGAAGAAAACCCAGAGTAAAAAAGAACTATTATTGAAACTGGGAACCTTGAAATTAAAGCAGTACCCGGTTTCCAGATTCAAACGCTGGATGATCAGCGATGATGATCCATTATGGAAAAGACCTAAGAAAGATGCAATAGTAAATGATTTTTATGTTGCTGCTTTTGAAATTTGGAGAGGCAATCTGATTTGCAGAACATTTTACGTGTGCCAGTGCTGGCTAAGTAAAGAAAAGATAACACAAGTTTTTGAGGTCAAAAGACAGCTTGCAGGATGCACTAAACAGTTAACAAAAAGACTTTACAATAACATGGGTATAAAGGTTTGGCGTTATGATGATTACCCCTTTTACAGGGATAAAAGTTCAGCAAGATGGACAGTAAGAAACGAGGGCACTTTTAATTTGGCAATTATCTCTAGTTACTATCTTCAAACCATTAATGAAAATTGGTATATGTTAAATAGTGAAGAAGGGTTATTCAGATTGCTAAGACAAACAGAATATAAATACAGCGGGTTTGAATACAGCACGTTTGGTTATCATGAAATATTCAATTATTTATTAAAATACGAAAAGCATCACGAACTCGAAATGGTTTCTAAGATGGGATTAGATTATCTGCTTAATACATGTCCAAGAGAGATTCAATGGAAACGGAAAGGATTGGATTTTTTGGGAATAGATAAGCGGGATATAAAGCTATTCAGAAAAATAAGACCGGATAGTATCAAAACTTTTAATGAAGTAAAGGATTATTTGTATAAATTCAATATTATTAGTATTTCTACTTATAATCATCTATTATTAGTTATTAGGATTATAAAAGAAAATCCATATGCAAATTTGAATTTAAGCAAATATACTCTTGATTATTTCGAAAAACAAAATTTATCAACATACATAGTGCGTGACTACTATCGATTTTGCGAGGAATTGGGACTACCAATGAATCATGCAAATAAATATCCTGATGATATGAAAACCAAACATGACGAGTTACAGGATTTAATAACAATAAAAAGATCGGAGAAGCGTGACCAAGACATAATCACTAGGGTCAACAACGATTTGTATAAATATAGATTTACTAATAGCAGTATGCTTATCACCCCTGCAAATTCAACTGAAGATTTAGTTAATGAAAGCAAAGAACTACATCATTGTGTTAGAACATATGATGAGAGATACGCCAAAGGCGAAACAAATATATTTTTGATAAGAGAGTGTAAAGAACCAAATAGACCGTTTTTCACGTTAGAGTTATCCAAGGATAAAGAAATAATGCAGTTAAGAGGAGAGCATAACTGTAGTCCGAGTGAAACGGTAATCGATTTTGTTAGACAGTGGGCTGCTAAATATAAGTTTACTGGTGCTTGTGTTGGAAAAGAAGGTGCAATATATGAAATGGGTTAAAATTAAACATCATGGTCGTTACGTTCTTTGGAAGAATGTAAAACACAGATACAAAGAATGCTTCTGGCCTGAGCAGGACCCGAATATTTTGCAGGAAAAACACGAGGATCTGATAACGAAACTTGTTAACGGACAAGTGCCGTATAAAAGCAAGAAGGTTAAGAAAAGTTAAGGTTTGATAGATTGGAGGAAAGATAATGACAAAACAGGATTTGATGAAAGATTTATTAGACCGTTATGAACAGCTCGAATCGCTTAAAGGATGCAAAAGTGCTTATGCAGTACTAGAATTATATATCAAAAAAATGGAGCTAAAGCTAAAGGAGCTTTTATAATGGATTACAATGAAAAAGTGAAGTATTTAAAGTCCTATCGTGATAAAGACGATAGGCTTACGTTTATTAATAATCAGCTGCTAGGAGTAAAAGCGATTAGCTATGGTCCTGGTGGTGCAGGTGGGCACAAGACAACAAATGAGTATCTTATTGAAAAAGAAGAAATTATTGATCAGATGTTTGTAATTGAGGACCTTATCAATCAGATACCTGATACTGGAGCGAAAACCGTGTTAGGATATAAATATCTGCAGTATTTAACTTTCAAAGAAATAGCAGTTAAGATGAATTACAGTTTTACTCAGATACGAAGACTACACAAAAGAGGGATAGATTTATTGAATATTTTATAAAAGATGAACACTAAAGAACACCAATGAACACTTTATATATGCTATTATATTAATGTGATTTTTTCTAAAAATTCTTTGGGTACTATTCACAAAAATAATTTCTCCTTAGATTAATACGAAAGTGACTAATGCAATAAAGAAGAGCTTACCCGAGCTCTTTTTTATTTTAGATAAAGCGGCATCAATGCCTATATGCCTCCTTAATTTGTTGATCTGCTTGGTAATGATTTTTGGTGTCGCTTTATGTGAAATATTGAACGGCAAAGGAGCTGGAAATATGAAAGTAAATATTCTAGGAACAGAATATGATGTTGAAATTTTATCACAACGTGATGAAACAATGAACGCAATAGAAATTGTTGGTTATACTGATTATTCAGTCAAAAAAATACGGGTTCTTGATGTAACCAAAAATACTGATTCAGATCAGCAGGAAGATACAGAAAGATATCAAGATTTAATCATAAGGCATGAACTAATTCATGCCTTTTTGTATGAAAGTGGGATTGATTTTAGGATGCAATTTCACAATGAAGAAATGGTGGACTGGTTAGCTATGCAGTTTCCTAAAATGGTAGAAGTGTTTGACAAGATGGAAATATAAGACGGAGGTGGTGAGCATGACTTGGAAAAATACGAGCTAGCGTATGATGATTACCTTAGCGGTATGAAATACAAAGAAATAGCAGCAAAGTATGGAGTTACTGTAAGTGCGGTCAAGTCGTGGAAGAGTCGCTACTGGAAAGATAAAAAGTTGCAACCAAAAAAGAAAAAGGTTGCAACCAAAAAAGATGCAAAAAAGATTGCTAAAAAAATTGCAGATGAAAGCAAGCTGGACGATGAACGCCAGCTTTTTTGTATATATTATTTGAAATATCACAATCAGGTAAAAGCTTACATGAAAGTAAAGCCTAATTCCAAATACAGCAGTGCTGCAGTCATGGCTAGTAGATGGATGCATGAACCGGGAATTCAGGAAGAAATAAAGCGGTTGAAAGCCGAACTCTATGTAGAAGCTCTGCTGGATCCGCACGATATCGTTCAAAAGTATATCGATATTGCTTTTGCAGATATTACTGACTATGCAAAATTTAGTGGCGGAAGTGTTAGTCTGAAAAACAGTGACTATGTCGATGGAAGTATTGTTCAAGAAGTTACTCAAGGAAAACATGGTGTTTCTATAAAGCTAAACGACAGGATGAAAGCACTCGACTGGTTAACTAAGCACCTTAATATGGCTAATGATGAGCAGAAAGCTAAAATTGAGCTGATAAAAGCTCAAATCGGTAAATTGAATGCCGGAGAAGAAGCTGAAACATTCGAAAACGATGGCTTTATTGAAGCTTTAGATAACTCTGCAAAAGAAGACTGGAGCGAATATGAATAATTATCAAGACGATTTACTTGGCATGTTTCTTACAAAACCGGAGCTGTTAGATATAACGATTTTGAAACCTCAATTTTTTGATAAAAAACATAGAATTATATTTAATGCAGTAAAAAAATCATATCATGAAAATAAAACAATTATTTTAGAAGATATTATTGCTCAAAAAGATGTAGATATGGATTTAGTTGTAGCATGTGCATCCAGCACTGCTACAACTGCATATTTTGAATATTATCAGGATTATGCAATAAGGGAATTTAAAAAGAAAGCTGTTATCGCTACATCAAAACGTTTAAAAGACGGTGAAATAGATTTAGATGAATATTATAAAACGGTCAATGATTATTCAGTATTAGGAGCTTCATCATCAACAAAATTGAGTAAAGATATTCTAATTGAATCGATTTCAAAACATAAAAAGAACATCAAGTTTGATAAATTTACTATTTTAGAGAAGAAATTAAATCTAAAAGAAAATGATTTTGTGATACTTGCGGGAGGTACAGGAGTTGGTAAAAGTGCTTTAGCATTAAACCTTATGGATGATCTATCAAAAAATTATCCATGTGTTTATTTTAACCTGGAAATGGTAAGCGAGGAATTATATCAAAGATTGATATCTATTAATTCAACATTTGCTGCTAAGACATTAGAACAGTATGAAACACTACCGCAAATTAAATTAGAGCAGGTAAACAATGCGATTGATTCTATTGCAAGCAGAAAGATAGATATTGTTAATAATTCGATTACTCTTGATAAACTAAGAAGTTTTATTATGACCTATAAAAGTGATAAGCATTTCATAGTGTTTGTTGATCATATCGGTTTAATAGGTGTTAGAGCTAAGGGAAGTTATGAAAGAATGACAGAAATAGCCAAAGAGTTAAGAAAGATATCATTAGATAATAACTGTACCATAATCGGGTTATGTCAATTAAACCGTGATGCTACAAAGTCTAATTCAAAGCCTAACTTGGCAATGCTAAGGGATAGTGGTGAGATTGAACAAAGCGCCAGCAAAGTATTATTCATCTGGCGAGAAGATTATGACGATTATAGCATAATCATTGAAAAAAACAGAAGCGGAGCAAAAGCAAGAATCGCAATAGGTTATAATAAACAAAATCAAATTATTTATGAACTTAGTGATAAAAGAGATTTAAGAGGAGGGTAACTATGATTAATGATTATAAATTATATAAAGCTCGAAAGAGCGATAGAGAACTTATTGAAAAAGCTAACAGAAATGATGCAATAATCATATGCACTAATGAAAATAGAAGATATGAAATAATGTATAGTGCTAAAGTATTTAATATTGATATTCATAAACCACTGATTATTGATGAAGTAATTAGTTATAATTTTAAAAAAGGTAATTATATTGTTGATCATGTTGATGATATAGCACAAATGATTATCTATCGATATATTTTAAAACCACTGTGGCAAAAAGGAACCATCTGTTTTGCTACAACAGGTAAGATTTATTTGCCAGACGTTTTAGAGGCTGAATATGATACTAGATAATATTCCAATTGCTGAACTCGAAAGAATATTAGAAGCTTTCGAATATGCAAGAGATTATAGTTTTGATAGTCATACAAGTCAGCAACCAGCACTTTATGCGATTAAAAGACAGAAAATAAGCGGTCTTGATATTAATACATATATCTATGTCGCAGATAATTATAAAGAATTGAAGGAGAAAGTTAGAAGATGGAAATCACGAACGCAGACATCAAACAGTTTATAAGAGATGTTACTTCATGCGGTTATTATAATCGCAAGATAATAGGCATCAACAATGATCTAGAAAACATCAGAAACGAAATGACCGGTATTAAATCATTAGCACCAAAGAATTATGTTATAGAGAATAAAAGGCCATTCAGTTTGCAAAAGCTTAACAGTCTTATTGTTGATGAAGAAAAACTGATAATTAGTAGAGATTACTATCAGCAAAGAATATTAGAAGTTGATTATTATTTTAGTAAGTTGCCGTTAGAAATACAGGAAATAATGATAAAGATATATATCGTAGGCATGAATCATGAAAGGACAGCAAGAATATATCATTTAGATAGAAGTACTTTGTATCGAAATATCAATAAAGAAATTAAAAAAATATTAGCAGAAAAGTAAAGTTGCAACAATGTTCACGAAAAAATGTGTTATTATGATATTGTCGAAAAGTTAGGAACGACGAAACAACCTTGAAATTTATCCAGCAGGCAGGAGAAACTGTATTGAATATAGTTTCTCTTGTCTTTTTTTGTAAAGTTTACACATTATTTTATTTTTTTATTCAAAAAGTTTTACATTTAAAAATCCCCCCCGGGTTTGCTCAAAATCAAGGTGCCATGGGGAAAACGGTGAATGGGGGGCAATCTTTTGAGAATTGAAATCAAAAAAAGGGCTTTACATCTAGTATAGAAGTTTACAGAACATGTGTAAATGTCCAGGAAAGGAGGTACAAAGTTGACGATAACTAAATTAGCAAAATTAGCCGGGACCACAAGACCAACTATTTATAAATATTTTGAAAAAATGGGTTTTGATAAAAAGAATATAACCCCGGAAGTTGAAAAGAATGTTATCGACCATTTTTCAAAAAGAATAAAAAGCAACAGTAAAATAAAAGCCTCCAGTAAGAAAAGTATTATCAAACCTAAATTTAAAGCAAAAAAACTTACAACTGATGTAGTTGAAACCGTTGAAGAAAGACTTCTAAATGCCAAAAGTGATTATAACTTTAATGTTACGATGATTTCTAAATTTAAAAATGAAATTGATTTATATATTGAAGAAAACGGTTGTACAACTTATGAAAATTCATCTGGCGGGACATCTGCAATCCCGCAGATCAAGCAGTTGGAAAATTATATCAAGATGAACATTGCTTTGAATAAAACTATCCAGGAACTGGAACAGACACTGGACATTATAAGATTAAATGGAAACAGTTCGGAGGATAATCCATTTGCAAACTAATCCGTTTTTAGAGTTTATCGAAAGAACAAAAAAATTCCCTGATGAATATTCGCAAAAGATTCATCAGCAGGTTGAATTACAGGAAGAAATGCTGAAGATATATGATTTCGATGAAGAAAGAGGAAGAAAATGTGTAGACTGGATTGAAAAATTCTGTATCCTGACAGAAGGTGAAAATGCAGGTCAAAAAGTAAAACTGCTTTTGTGGCAGAAATGGTGGTATTACTCTATTTTCTGTTTTTATGGAGAATTCGAGGAGCCTGACTATGATACAGATGGAAATTACATCGGAACTAAAATCAAATACTCAAGGGTTGTAAATGATGTCCTGCTGGTCATTGCATCAGGAAATGCAAAGACCACGACGATAGCTTTTTTGAATGCATATATTTTATACAGCAATGAGTTTAAAGCACCGAACATTTTCATTGGTGCCAATTCACATCAGCAGGCAAGACTATGTTTTGACTGTACCATGGAGATTATCAAGAAGAACCGTAATTTAAAAAAATATGCAAGGATTGTTGATAGTAAATCGAGAATAAGCGTAGAGAAAACAAATTCTTTGCTGGTTGCAGTATCAAGTGATGGGGATAACCAGGAAGGTATTATTCCAGCAGTAATTGAATTAGATGAAATCCATGTTATGAAGGATTCAAGCTATGCGGACAATTTAAGAAAGTCTACTAAAAGAAGTGATATGCTCATTGTTGAGAGTTCTACGCATGGAACCGTGCGTGGAGGATATCTTGATAACAGATATGATTTTGCTACAAAAGTACTGACTAAAGAAACTGCAAAAAGACAGTATCGAAGCTTTTTTGCTGTTTTTGAACAGGATAGCGAAAATGAAGTATTTGATGCTTATCGTCTTAAAAAATATGATGTATATAAAAAATCAAATCCTTCTTTAGGTTTTGCAGTAGATACAACTATGCTTATAAAAAAAGTAGAAGAAATGATAGAAGATGCATCCAAAAGAGTTGTAATTCTGACAAAGAATTTTAATATTCCTCAAAACGGTGAATCCAGCTTTTTTACTAAAAACGAATGTATAACAAAAACATACAATGAAGAAATATTTAAAGGGGCACCGATATTCGTTGGTCTGGACATGGCCTGGACGAGGTCACCGACTGCCGATTTAACCTGTCTTTCATTGCTGATAGTAAATCCGTTTACAGAAGAACGGTATTTTAAAGATATTTATTTTCTGCCTAAATACTATGATTATCAGGAAATGATAAACGGTTCGCTGAATTCAAAACTTTTAGATATGATTGAATTAAAAAGCAAGGAAGATTCAAATATTCTTTACAACAAAAAACAGAAAAAATACGGTTATCAGCTATATGCCAATCGTGGTGATGTAGTTATCATCAACGAAGATTTATGTAACAGGATAACTGAAAAATATGGAGCCGGTGCAAAGCCGGATATGACAGGGATAACAGAAGATTTTGTTATCTATTTTTTAGCTTATCTAGAACTTAATTTAAATATACAGATATGCAAATTCGGTCTTGATCCAAACAAAGCCAGCAAGATAGAAAGTTATTTCAACGGCAATGTTAAAAGCGTTGATGGACGTGATATCTGTGTAAAATTCCAGATGGAAAAATCGGCATTATCAAATCCGATACTTGAAAAGATGAAAGATATAAGGGCCCAGAATAAAGTTTTCAACAACAACAAATTAACAGAGCTGCATTTTGCTGAAGCACAAAGAAAAGATACAGCGACAGGATTTAAGCTTGTAAATCCAAGTGCTAAGAAAAAAGATGGTGTTATTGCTGAAGCGGCAGCCGAAAGTGCTTATAACGTTTTTACTACAAATAAATACACTGGAGTTCAAAATCTTGAACTTTTAAAACAATGGTGGAGTGCAAATGAAGCAAGAATCAATGCCTTACTGGAAAAAGGCTGTTTATCAATCACGGCTCTGGAAAAATGAAGTAAGACCAGCAGTGATAAGACGTGATAAAGCAATCTGTTATTTTTGCGGAAAACTTATAAAGGGAAGATTAGATGTACATCATCTAATCGAATTGACTGAAAAGAATTATCAGGATCCTGATATAGCATTTGGACTTGATAATCTTGTATGTGTGCATAAGAAATGTCATGACATCCATCATCATCGTTTTTCTGCGGTATTAGAAAAAGAAACAATTGTTGATGATGAACTGAATATTGATTATGAAAGGAGGATGTGATGAATTTAATAAATCGAGTTAAACTTGCCTGGAATCTTGTAAGGCGTAGAGTTAATTTTGTTGACAGCAATGGCAACAGATTAAGCTGGGCTGACTGGTCTACAAAATTCATTCAAACAAAGCATAGTCCAATTACCGAAACTACATATACTGCATTTGCTAATGAATTCTCTAAACTAGATTTTTATGCTTACAAAGAATGCACAGATGAAGATGGCAAACCGCAGTATGATGATTTAAAAAAAGATCGTCTTAATCAGTTGCTGGGACTTAGACCAAATCCGCTTCTAACAGCTCATGATTTCAAATTTATAATGGCATATCAGTATGCAAAATACGGCAATGCTATTGCAGTAATAAATCGTGATATAAATGGAAATGTATTTGATTATACACCGCTGGACATGGCAAATTATGAATTCGGTCATGGATACCAGCTGGACAATGGAAAAATCTTATTGAAAGTAAGAAATAAAACGAGCTCTAAAATAGAGCTTTTTGTTTATGATGATCTGCTGTTTTTAAGACAGAATCCTAATCAGATTTTTCAAGGCGATAAAAGCAACAATGATAATGCAACAGATACATTAACAAGATTATATGATACACAGCTGAATGTACTGCTTAATGAAATGATGCAGAGTGGTGAAATCCGTGGAATTGTAGAAGTGGGCTCATCGGCTATCGGTGGTCTTAACCAGGCACTTATGGGAACAAATGAAAAAAACAGCAAGCAGGACGAAATAACTGAACGTATCAAAAATGCCAATGGCGGAGTACTTGTATTAGATGCTGGCGAAAAATGGATAGATATGAAAGCACCATTCAGGACGTTAAGCGTTGATGAACAGAATACTTTAACTAAGATGATTTATTCATTCAAAGGAATAAATGAAAAAGTTGTAAATGGTACTGCAAATGAAGATGAGATGGAAATTTATTTCAACAAGATAATTGCTCCGTTTGCAGAGCAGTTTACTGAAGAAATAAATTATAAATCATTGACACCTACTGCTCGAACACAAGGCAAAAAAATTGATTTTAGAAGAAATCCATTTGAATATGTATCGATTACAAAAGCCGTTGACTGTGCATATAAAGGTGCAATGTATGCAAGTAGAAATGAAATGAGAAAGATGTTATTTAAATTCGGTCCGGTTGAAGGCGGTGACGAACTGCTTGACAATTTAAATTTTACAACAAAGGAGGGAAATAAAGATGAGTGATCTGATTAGACGTTCGTTCAATGTTGAGATGCGAGCTGTTGAGAGTGAAAGTGAAGACAGTCAGGAGATGATTGTTGAAGGATATGCGATACGTTTCAATGAAGATACTATAATCGGTGAAGCTCCATGGGGTTTTATCGAAAGCATCAAACCTGAAGCTATGAGTACAGCAAAACTGGATGATGTTGTATTTAATCTAAACCATGATGATTCCAAAATTGCTGCTAGAACATTGAACGGGTCTCTTGAGCTTACTGTTGATGAAAAAGGCTTAAAGATAAGAGCTAAATTAGCTAACACTCAAATTGGAAGAGACATTTATGAGATGATCAGAGCCGGTTTAATAACAACGATGTCATTCTGTGCATATGTAAATAAATCACAATGGACAGAAACAAATGATGAAGAAATGGATCGTCGTGATATCGTTGAATTTGGTCGTTTTTTCGATGTAAGTGCAGTTACGTTTGCTGCTTATGAGCAGACAGAAATTGCAGTTGCAAGAAGCAGTAAATTTATTGATGAAGATGTAAAAAAACATTTTGAAGAAAAAGAATACAGAAAACAGATAAAAGAACTAGATAAATTAATGGAGGATGTATATGAATAAAGAAGAAATTTTAAAACTGATCAAGCAAAAAGAGGAAGAAGCAAGAAGCAAGGATATTACACCTGAGCAAAGATCACAGCTTATCAGTGAGATTGAAAATCTTAAAAGAGACTTAAAAAACTTTGAACCTGATCCAGAACCACAACCACAGCCAAATTATCGAGGTATGGATGTATTCCATGATATGGAGGGAAATGAAATTGATAATATCTATGCCAGCCGTGAATATCGAAATGCATGGTTTGAATCTGTAAGAAGACAGGACAGTGGTGATTATGTAAGAAGATTTATTTCTACAAATGACAGCGGTACTTCTCAAGGAGGCTCTGTTTTAGTACCAACTATGCTTGAAAATACTATCGAACATGCAGTCAGACATGGAGGCTCTATTATTTCTTTATGTCACATTACTACATATCCAGGTTTGGTATCAGTGCCGTATGAAAAAGATTCTGGTGAAGAAGGCGAAACCAGAACTGAAGGGGGTGAGGCACCTGAAGAATCTGAAATTACATTAGGTGATGCTTCATTACAGCCTGAAACAATTGTAAAATGGATTCAAATCACTAAGGAAATGGAAGTAATGGCAATCGATGCTTTTGCTGATTATGTAACAGAGTTGCTTGTTGATAAAATTCTTAGTGCATGCGATACAAAAGTTCTAACAGGAACAAAAGCTACAAAAGGGTTAAACGGTGTTACTACTGTTGCAGATAAAACTATTGTAGCCGAACTTGAAACAGCTACATTAGGACCAACTACAGGCTTTTCTGCTCAGGCGGAGCTTGATGATAATGTTGAACCTATTGTTGTTATGAATAAGAAAACATTATTTAACACAATTATGGGCATGAAAGATAAAAATGATCGACCTATTTTTACATCTATAATTGACCCTATGACTGGAAAAGCAGTTTATTATTACAACGGAATGCGTGTTGAAACTTCAAGTAAGATCAAAGATTTTGAAAGCGCAACAACCGGTGAAGTATTTATGGTAGTTGGTAATTTTAAAGGATATCGTGCTAATTTTCCAAATGGATTTGCATGTTCATTATTAAGAGATCCATATACAAAAGCACCAGAAGGACAAATCAGATATATTGCTGACATCATGGCCGGAGGACGTCCAACAAAAATTCTTCACTTCTGTGTTGTAAAAAAACCGGCAGCTTAAAATGGTGTAATTAATGGATCAGAAAAACAAGTCATTTTATCTCGAGAAAATAAAAATTCTGCTTGATATTGATGATACTGATATTTATGATTCAAAAATAGAAATTCTGCTTAGCGGGGCCATAAATACCTTAAAAAAAGCCGGGATACCGGAAATAGAAAAAGATAGCGAGTTGGCAAACAACTACGCTATCTGCCTTGCTTTAGAAACATCTAAACTCATGGATATGGATTTTGACAGTGAAAATTTACAAAGACTGTATGTAACTTCTGTAGTAACACTAAGAACAGGATTTATAAATGAAAAGTGAATGTAAACTGGTATATGTAATCGAAGATTACGATGACAGTGGAAATCCAGTCAATAATGAGTGCAGAATATCTGTTAAATGTGATGATCTGGGACAGTGGAGCAGCGGTTATTATGAAGATCGTAACCGTTCTATGATGAAATCAATAAATTTCAGGATTGGTAGAAACTATCTGAATTCATGTAGAGGGGAACTCAGATACGTTGACTACAAAGGAATAAGATATGAAATCAAGCAGGTTTTAAAAGATAATCAAAGAAAACTTAAATGTATTCTCGACTGTGAGGAATTTATAGTATGATTGGGTTTGTTAAACAGAAAGAGCTGCTTGATCTTTTAGAAGAAAATAGTGAAAATACAAAATGTTATTTTGAAGAGGTTAAAAATAAAAATGAAGATTATATCTATGTAAGAAGAATAGAGGATGCATCTATTCCGGCAGATAACACTAATTTTTTTATTTATAATCGTATAGAAATAACTGTATATAGTAAAACGGTATTAAAAAGGACGAATCTATGCAGATACATAAATTCAGTTTTTGATACCGTTTTTAGTTTTGCAAGAGCAAATGATATATATACTGCTACATGTACTGTTAATTTAAAGGTGGATGAGTGGAATGCCGGTCCATGATTTTGATGTCGAACTGGATCTTGATGATTTTTTAAAAGCTCTTGCAGAAGATGCCCGTGAAACTGCTGAAAGAAACAGTCCGCAGAGAAAAGGCGATTACGCAAAAGGGTGGAAAACAAAAAAAGTAAAAGGCGGTTATATAGTCTACAACGAAAACTATAGACTGCCTCATCTTTTAGAAAATGGCCATCTTAGTAAAAATCTAGGATGGGTCAAAGGAAAAAAACACATCATTATTGCAGAGGATGCTGTTAAAAACAGCATTTCAAAACGGGCAGATAAGATAAAAATAAATATCAAAAGTTAGGAGGACAATATGGAAAAAAAGATTATCTATGGTAATGATAATTTCGGTTATGCTTTGATCGATACCAGTGAAGAAACACCTGAATTTTCTGCACCGGTCTTAATGCCAGGAATGAAATCAAGTACTATTGAAGTTGAGGAAAACAGTACAAAAATTCACGCTGATAATACCACGTTTGCTATTATTACCGGTGAAAAAGTAAGAACATGTGAGGCTACTGTTACATATATTCCTGAAAGTTATTATACGAACTGTTTAGGATATAAAGCAAATACAAATGGAATGCTAACTGATACCGGTACTAAAAAACCGCACTGTTTCTTCTTTACTACAAACGAGCTAAATGCTGTAACCGGTGAAGAAACACAAACACTGCATTATGTTTATGACGTTACAGCTAAAGAGCCGAATTTAGAAACAAGTACTGTCGAAGATGAAATTGAAGCTGCTGATCTTGTAATCAGCTACGAATCAAAACGAAGCGATTTTGTAAAAGATACTGACGGGAAACTGGTAGGCTATGCCCGCATTACCAGAACGGAAGAAAATAAAACATGGTTTGATACTTTTAAAACTAAAGTGTTACTGCCTACAGATGTTGTATCAGGAGGATAATATGAAGATATTTAAATACAGTTTTATTCCTGAAAAGATAGTTATCGATAAGAAAAACGGTGAGCCAAAAGTTATAAGAGGAAAAGAGCGCAAGCTCTTTTTTGCTTATACTCACGAATCGAGCGGTATTTTTGAAGAATTATTTGAACAGCCGCTTTTAACGGTACTTGATGTAAAAGACAAAGAAAATAAAACACAGAAATATCTGAAGATTATCACTGATAAAAAATTTATACTGTGTCTTGCCGCAAGTTCTTATCTGGAAATAAACGATGGCAAGTACTGCAACAGCATATTCAATGCAGATAAGTTTATCGAAACAGATGGTATTGAAGTTTTAGCTAATGATATGAACTTCATCACTGGTCTTTTAGACTGCGTTTTTGATTCTCTGCCATCATCATCAAACAAAAAAGCAAATAGAAAAAAGTCTAATACTGTTTCTTCAAAAAAAAAGCGGTATTAAGTTACAGTTATATAACTGCTATATTAGTTAAATTAAACATTGATCTGGCATGGGCCGGACAGCAGACATGGAAAACTCTGTTTAATTTAATGGAATCTATCAGCAGTTTAAGTTTAACTTCTAAAAAAGTAAGAAAGAAAGCAACCCCTCAGCAGGTTGCTTCTTTTGTTAGAAAGGATGGTGACACATGTCAGGGACAACCAAAGTCAAAGGCTTAACAATTCAAATTTATGGCGATGATAAAGAGTTTCAGGATACTGTCACCGGGACAAAAAAGGCATTAAATGAACTGCAAAAAGAGTCAATGACCCTTAATTCGCATCTTAAATTTGACCCTAAGAATGTCGATAAATTAAATCAGCGTTTAAAATCACTTCAGCAGCAGGTCAAATTGAATGAATCGCTGATTGAAAAATATAACGCTGAATTAAATAAAATGGATAAAGCAGATATTGGTTCTGATCAGTGGCTTACTTTACAGAAAAATATAGCTACTGCTGAAAAAAATATAGCTCAATGTAATAGATATATAAAAGATACTGAAGATGCTTTAAAAAAAGTTGATAATCAGAATTTAAGCAAAGTAAGAAAAGCTATAAACAGTCTTGCAGACAATGCTGAAAAAATCGGTAATACGCTGACTGATAAACTGACTAAACCGATTGCAGCAATTGCAACTGCTACCGCTGCAACTACCCAGGCAACTAAAGAATACCGTGAAGATGTGGCAAAGCTTGAAACAAATGCTTTGACAGCAGGCGCTAATCTTGAAATTACCAATCAGGCATTAAAAGATTTGAATGCAATCACCGGTGAAAGCGACAGTAACGTTGAAGGATTATCAAATCTATTGCAGGCTGGTTTTAAAGATAACAACCTTACAAGGGTCGTTGAAGAATTAAGCGGTGCAGTTATTAAGTTTCCAGACACTTTAAAAATAGAAAGTTTAGCAGACGGTTTGCAGGAAACACTGGCAACTGGTGAAGCAACCGGGCAGTTTGGAGAATTATTAGACCGTTTAGGAATAGGTGCAGATAATTTCACTGAAAAACTTAAAAAATGTAAGACTGAAGCTGAAAAGCAGCAGCTTGTCTTAGATACGCTTGCTAGTGCTGGACTTGCAGATGTTAATAAGGCATATAGAGAAAACAATGAAAGTCTTATTGAAAACAGTGATGCACAATACGAGCTTAATGAAGCAGTTTCTGATTTAGGCAAAACGATGGAACCAGTCGTAGCGAAAGTCACTAAATTTGTTGCTGATCTTTTGAAATGGTTCAATGATCTTGACCCTAAAATAAAGGTAATAATTGCAGCAGTAGCAGGTATTGCAGCTGCAATTGGTCCAGTGATAACTATTGTAACGAAACTGAAAGGAGCAGTAAGTGCACTAGAAGGAGTTTTCGGGAAACTGAATTCCAGGTTTGCGATCATAGCCGGGGTGATAGCTGGTGTGATTGCACTTTTTGTATATCTGTATAACACAAATGAAGATTTTAAGAATCTTATCGATACTATTGCCGCAGAGGTATTACCCGCATTGCAGACTGCATTCGAGACAGTTTCAACTTTTATAACCGAAACAGTGATACCGGTTTTACAAACATTATGGGACTGGATCAATACGTACATAATGCCTGTTATCGGGGCCGTAGCTACATTTTTAGTAGAAAAATTATGGAATGCATTTAAAAAGGTAGCGGATATTGTAAGTATGGTCTTACAGCCTATTTTAGATGTATTGATAGATGTTTTTGAAGGACTATACAATTTTATGGTTGATGTTAAAGATGCATTCAATAATGCATATGATGCTTTTTCTAAAACAAAAGCATTTGAAGTGATTCGAGATATAATTATAGCTATCGCAGATGGTGTAAATGAAATCATCGAGGGATTTAAATGGATTATCGATCATATTGATGATTTAACGAGCGTTGATGATAAAATTGAAGAAATAGCTAAAAAATCATCTGAAGCTTCTAATATATTAGGCTCAGCTTCAGGTCTTTTTGATAGTGGTGGATTTGGCAATATTGTAAACGGCGGAGATACTACTTTATATTTAAGTACAAATTTTAATGTGACTAATAACGGTACTCCTATTTCTGTTCAAACATTGAGAAAATGGGGAAATGTTATTACAGATATAGTTGATGAAAATCTAGGAAGGCGAGGGCGATAAAGATGGCTGTTAGAAAATTCTGGCTTATCAATGGAAATGGACAGAAATTTGATCTTACTGATTTTAAAGACGGTTTTCTTAATAATCCTGCCGGATTAGGATTTACAGCTACTGTAACTTTAACAAGATTAGGCAATGCTCAAAAACTCAATAGTATCACCGATGATTTGAATAATATCAGCGGTGAACTGCTTTTGAAAAATAATGATGACAATGCACTTGCATATGATGCTTATACAGAGTTTATTAAGTTTGCTAGTGTATTGCCTTTGTTTTTGCATTATCAGACCCCTGCGATGTCTAATTATTCTTTTTATAGAGAAATAGTATTAAGCAGTATCGAAAAAGGTGAAGTTGATTATGAAACGAATATGTTGCGATGCAATGTAGTATTCACGCCACTTACAATGTGGAGAAACAATAGTTTAACAACCGTTGTTGCAACAGCAAAAAAGAATACTGGAAAAAAATACAGTCTAAATCGTCCATATGCATATGCAAGCGCTGGCTATGAAAATATTATATTAAATAACAATAGCCCATCGACTGTTCCTTTAATAATTGAAATTGAAGGAGCATGCAGTAATCCAGCTTTTTCTTTGTATGATCAAAACGGCGATGTATATGGTATTTGTCGTATAAACGGAGAATTCGATTATGTATATATCAATTCAGATGATTTAGAAGAAGAAATAAAATTAAGCAAAGATGGTGCATGGCTTAATAATGCTGTTAACTATCAGGATTTTTCAATTGCAATTCCAAATAAAGCTTATTTAACGTTCTGTTATTTAAGGCCTGGAAAATCTGGTATGAAGTTTACTTTTGCAAATGAATTCGATGGAAAAATAAGTGTAAGCTGGAGAGATGAATATGCGTCAGTTTAGAAAAGGATATTTTCGTTTGTATTTTAAAGGGCGGTTTGCATTAAATGAAAAAGCATACGGTTATGCTAGAGTTCTTTCATTTAATGCAAGAGATGATTTGCTTACATCTCAAAACAGCAGTTTTAAACTCGAAGCAGTTCCAAATGCTGCTGTAGAGGGTGATATTGTAATTTTAATCGATGCATATGGTAAAAAACTGTACACTGGTGTTATTAAACAGATAGAAGATATTCAGATTGATGTAAATGGAATTTTAACTTTATTTGATGATAATGATTTTTATCAAGTTGGTTCTTACAGCAATTCAAACTGCAATGAAAGAACAGAGTATATATTAAATCATTATAAAAACAATAACAGTGATGATCCAAAAATTTCTGGTCTGATTGAGCAGTTTGAAATTACACATGATGATGAATGTCCACGAGGATGGCAATATGATTATACAGAAGTACATACGCTCAATGTTTATGAACAGCTGCTTAAAATGTTTGATGATTACAGTGTAAAAATAACAGTCGACATTCCGCTTAATGAAGGGCAGAGTACAATATTTACCGGTCCGGTAAATACCGGGGTACATAAATTTATAGATAATACTGTGGTGTTGACAAGTATTACTCCAACTACAGAAGTACAGTCAACAAATAAACTTATTATATATAATCAGGATGGTACTCAAAAAAGAGGTATTTACTATCTGACGGGAAATGGAATCACTCAGGATGCAAATGATCTTACTCGTTTAAATATAGTTAATACAAATATCGTTAATTCTGATGAAGAACTTTCTACAGTCGTAGCGAGCAATCTTGAAAAAGAAATGTATAACCATAAAATTGTCGTTAATATGATGCTTGATAATAAACTGTATGATTATTACGCTTTTGAATTAGGTGGTAATTTTATAATCAGTGTCAAGGGTAAATATTATGAAACTATATGGACCGCTTATGAACTTGATTTAGAAGAAGAAGGCGATTTAGATATAGTTACAATGACATTTGGAAAAGTAAGAACCAAAGCAAGCGAGAGGTATTTTCAATGATAGGTGAGAATAAAAAATTGCAGTTTAGCGGTGGAACAATGACCGCTTTAGGTATTACTATTCATAATACAAATAATCAGTATTCAGCTGAAGAAAACTATCAGATTATGCTGAATTCATCAATGAGCTACTCTGCTCATTTTTTTGTTGATAAAGATATTGCGATTCAGGTAATGCCCCTTGATGTTCAGGCATTTCACACAGGAAAGGCTTATGACAATGGTAATAAATATACTATTGCTATTGAAATATGTTCAAAGGGCAATGATGAAGAATTTAACAAAGCAGTTGAAAATACAGTTCTTCTGATACAGATGATAAGAAATAAATTAGGCAATCTGCCGATTTATTTCCATAACGATTTCGATAGAACAAAATACTGTCCGCATCGACTTCTTGATCAGTATCAGAATAAAGAAAATTTTATCAGGAGGTGGAACCTTGTCAATTAGAGTGATGGCAGATAATGATGCTGATATTTCAGCTAAGCAGGATGCTGCCTTGTATTATTTTTTAAGCGGATATAAAAAACATTCTATTTTTAAAGATTATGAAAGCGAAATGGAAGTTTCTATATCAAATCTGCAAGCCACTTTAAAAGCCGGGGGAGCAATGGTATATGGGCATCATATATATTGTGATGGAACAGATACATTGACATTGCCATCGAATAGCGAGTGTTATATCGTTGTTCGAATCGATATGACCCAGCCGGCAACACATGAAGGTGAATTTACAACTGTAACACTGTTAAAAGAAGAAAATATTTTAGCTGATGGAAACATCTATGATATTCCTCTTTATAAAATTACTACTGGAGTTAACAGTGTTACAGAAACAGAAGATATAAGAAATATTGATGAAAACAAAATTGTTTTTTTCGATGAAGATGAATAAAGAAAGGAGAATATATGGCAATAAAAAGTGTAAAAGCGACAATAAACGGACAGGAGTATACATTAACTCTTAATTCTGGAACTGGTAAGTATGAAGCTACAATTACAGCTCCGGCGACTTCCAGCTTTAACAACAATGATGATCATTATTATCCAGTTGAGGTTAAAGTAACAGATATGGCTGATAATGTTACAACAAAAAATGATACTGATCCTACTCTAGGTGATAGTTTGAAATTAGTTGTAAAAGAAAAAGTTGCACCGGTAATTGAGATTATCAGTCCAACCGAAGGGCAGTTGACTGCTCAGAATAAACCGCAAATCGTGTTTAAAGTTACCGATAATGATTCTGGTGTAAATTTAGCATCTGTCAAGTTAAAAATTGATAATAAAGATGTAACTGGATTACAAAATTCCAGCATCGAAGACGGATATCAGTTTACATACACTCCATCAGAACCGCTTGACGACGGAGAGCATACTATCACAGTCAATGCAAGCGACAATGATGGGAATGCAGATGATCCAGCAACAGTTACATTTAATGTATTAGCAACAGCACCTAACTTATCTGTTGATTCTCCAACCAACAACGTTTGGACAAATAATACAACTGTACAATACAGTGGTACTACAGATGCAGATACTTTAACAGTAAAAGTTGGAAATGGACAAGCGCAAAATATCTCTATTTCTGGCGGTTCATTTAGCGGAAGTGTTACATTATCTGCCCAAGGGGCTAATACATTAACGTTCTTGGCAACAAGTGCGGCAGGAGTAACTACAGAAGTAGTAAGAACAGTCAATCTAGATACTAATCCACCTGTTATTCAAAGTGTTTCTATCACTCCAAACCCTGTAGATGCCGGTAGCACATATGTTCTAGCGGTAGAAATTACGGATTAATTATGGTTAATCGAGTAATAGCTAAAAATCCGCAGTTTGAAGTTATATTAGAATTAGATAAAAATGATGGTTTATGGAAAGGCTCTATGCCTTCCATTGCCATTGGTGAATATTATGTTGATATATACGCATGGGATCTAGCAGGAAATCAGGCATATATGTCTAAAGCTTTGTTTGTAGTAGATACAAACGGTATTCATATGATGCCTTTAGTATCTAATTTTTATTGTCGTATCAAAGATAATTTTCATGTTCAAATGTATGAAAATACCAGATTTAATTTAAGCGTAAAGGATGTGTGCAAATGCAATGCAGTGTAGATAAATTAAAATTTTATAAGGGTGAAATTAGAAAAGTAACTCTAGAAGTTAAAAGCTGTCTAGATGAAGAATTCTCTATCCTAAGAGCAAATGTAGAGATAAAACAATATGCTACAGTTGCATTAGAGATAACTCCGTCTATTAACGAACATGATATCATTTTTACAATTGATACGACAAAATTAGAAAAGGCAAAATATAAAGTTTACTGCGAGTATGTGATAGCAGATGAAACTTTAATAGATGTATTGGACCTGGAGGTAAAATAACATGCCCGGAAGCAAATATTTAATTCTAAATGTAGAAATGACTAAACAAACCGTAAATGTCGGTGAGAATTTTATTATAAGAGTTTCTATCAATACATGGGATTTCTTAGCAAAAAATTACACATGGCAAAGTTTGTATGATAATTATGAGAAATGGAGTGATCTTATAAATGGCAGTTGAGATACCGGATAAAATCATTGTTCCAGAGATTGATATGTCTGATCCTGCTGATATTAGGCAGGTCTGGGATGAAATCAAAACTGTTGCACAAAAGATTAATAATACGATAGATGTATTATCAGAACATGATACATCTTTAAATGATGCAGTATATTATGAGGAGGATTAATTAAAATGTTTAAAACTTTAAAACGCTCGGGTGCGTTGTACACACACACACACACACACGGGTATACAACAAATTTATACAATTATTAAAGAGGTACTTTTTAAGTGCCTTTTTAATTGTAAAAGAAAGTGTGGTGACAAGCATTTAGACTTGTCACGGTGGTCTAATGTCTAAATTAGTAGATAAAAATGGTAATGAAATTTTAAAAGATAAATTACTATGGAACGGTACTACTTCGGGTTATTCTGGTAACGTAACGTTAAATCAGAATCCTTTTGAATTTAAGGAACTTATTTTTGTTTATGAAAGAAATGACAAAAATTGTTTTTGTATAGCTCCCATTATAAATCATCAATATTTGAGTGATGGGTGCGCAGTTAATGCATATCAAACTGTTTATTTTTCCGAAATGGTGTACACAGAATCAAATAAGAATTTATTTTTTAACAGCATTTTATGGTCAAATGAAAATAACAACAGTACAGTGACCTTAAAAGAAATATGGGGTAGATATTAGACCAGCATTTCTAAATGCCTACATGGGTAGATTTACAGATAAAAATGGAAACAAAATATTAGCTGGGACTGTTTTATACGATGGCGATACTACCAGTGATTTTATTTTGAATGATGAATATGACAATTATGATTATATAGAAGTTATCTATCGTCCGCATCCTAGCTTAGGTCAGTGTAGTGATAAAATGATTACTTCAAAATCTGCTAGAATGCACTTAAGCAGTGCACAAACAATCAGTGGCGTAACTACAATTTATCGCTGTCAAATGGATTTTGAAGGTAAAAATGTGCGATTGACAGGAACTAGTCAGGCTATAGGCGGAGCAAGTGCAGGAAATGAAGTAACTATATATAGAGTAATTGGTTATTAAAAGGCACTAAAAAAGACCTCTCTAAAATAAAGAAAGAGAGGTAAAAAATAATGATAAAATCAGTAAAAATTCTTGCGGGGGGGGGTACTGTTTACTAACACAGTATCTTATACCCCTACTACTAACCAAAGAGGAGGTGCAGCTAAATAGCTACACACCTTTTTGGAGGTGGGTATATGACTAAATTCAAAAATTCTACAAATCAAACGTTATTGGAAATAGGAACTACGACTTTATTTTATCAGGATGCCAGCACTCTTTCGCAGGCAGTTACTTTAGAAAAAGAAGTAGAAAATATTATATTTTCCTTAAGAGGAACCCCAACGAATCCCAGGGACCAAATAGATAGATATTATGCTCAGCTTAACTGGAACAACGATCCTAAGACTGTTTGTTTTATCGCTAAGGGCAGTGGATTTGTAAATGGCCACGCTATGCCGTTGGATTTTTTAGTTAAATATAAGAATTAGTCATATGCAAGCTATTTGCTAAAAATATGAGCAAATTTAAAGATAATGAAGGAAACATTTTATTAGATTTAGTTAGATTACTTGTTTATAAGAAGAAAGTTAATAATGTTCAATACGATACTTTTGAAACTGGGTTATACGCTTATGGAAGTTATGCCACAGGCGCACCAACAGATTGGGCAGGTACAGTTTTGAATATTTACAAACCAACCGAGTTTAGAAATGATGGTGATAATGATACAAGTATATTCAAAATCGCATTTGACAGAACTGGAATTTATGCAATGCGATTTAATGAAGAAGGAGTATCACAAACCAGCTGGGTTCAAATCGTTTCCTTTTAGTGTTAGTAAATGGGCGATTATGCCAAATACAAATGGAAAATTAGTAGATAAAAATGGAAATGAAATTTTTCCTATTGAACGTGGCACTGTAGAAAGTGCGGTTGGATCAATTACATATGTAAAACGTGGGAAAATTGTAATATATACAATAGATTTTGTAACTTCATCTATAAGCGCAGCAACAAGTGCATTAGCTACTGCCCCATATTTTAATAAAAATATGGAATTTGAAGGTGGAGCAATATTAAGAGTAGCTAACACACCAGTTGGATACGCTTGTTGTTCAGTTACAAAGGAAGGTAGAATAAAAGCAATACACTCTGCATATGATAATCAGGTTCAATTTGTCGGCAGTGTAACAGTCATATTAGAGTAAAGGCATCTAAAAAATGCCTTTTTTTATATTATATGAAGGTGAGGAAAATGAAAAAAATGGTCTTAAATAATTTGAATTATATGGATGCTTATAATGCGATAGTTGGAGGCATTAT
This sequence comes from Erysipelatoclostridium sp. An173, assembly GCF_963931465.1. Classification (GTDB taxonomy): domain Bacteria; phylum Bacillota_I; class Bacilli_A; order Erysipelotrichales; family Coprobacillaceae; genus Thomasclavelia; species Thomasclavelia merdavium. The sequence goes on from NZ_OZ007017.1 coordinate 504,168, forward strand.
TGCTTTTTTTAGTTTTATTTTTGGTAAGCACTGGTTGTTATTTGCGGTATTTTTACTTCTAAATGTAATCGACTGGATTACCGGGTGGATGAAATCACGGATTGCTAAAAAAGAAAATTCAGTCAAAGGATGGCAAGGAGTTTTAAAGAAAATCGGCTACTGGCTAATGATCATGGTTTCTTTTGCGTTATCTGCGATTTTTATTGAACTAGGAGATACGTTAGGAATTGATCTAGGTGTAACAACATTATTAGGATGGTTTGTTTTAGCAAGTTTGCTGGTCAATGAAGCAAGAAGTATTGTTGAAAATTTTGTTGAAGCTGGGTTTAATGTACCAGCTATTTTGATAAATGGTTTAGAAGTAGCAGACAAAATTATTAATAAAGAAAACGAAAATGAGGAGGAAGAATAATATGAAATTCGGGATTAATTGTGGACATACAAAATCAGGACCAGGTAGTGGGGCAGTTGGACGTATTGTTGAAAGTGACGAAACAAGAAATGTTGGATATAAATTAATGGATAAATTTAGAGCAAATGGGCATACAGTTGTAGATTGTACAATTAATAGTGCTAGTTCTCAAAATGCTTATCTATCTCAAGCTGTAAATTTAGCAAATCGACAGGATTTAGATTATTTTATTAGTATTCATTTCAATGCTGGAGGCGGACGAGGTGTAGAAACTTATACATACGAAGGACGTCAATTTGCAGATGCACTTGAAACTTGTGCGAATATTGCAGCTCTAGGTTTCAAAAATAGAGGCGTTAAAGCAGGTACAGGGCTTTATGTCATTAGAAAAACAAAAGCAAAATCAATGCTGATCGAAGTTTGTTTTGTTGATACGGATGATGCGAATTATTATTTAACAGTAGGTGCTGATGCTATTGCACAAGCAATTTATAATGCAGTAGTTGATGTTAACAACGGTACTGCGAGCGAGGGAAATACAGCTGTAGATAATGTAAATAATGGAGTAGCAAATGCTTCTAAAGATATTATCAAAGCAGGACAGCAACATAGTATAAATTTTACAGGTAATTCTATTGCAGTAGACGGTATTTGGGGAAGTAAGACAAAAGCAAATGCTATTCGTTGCGTGCAAAATGCTATGAATCTAGATTATGGTTCTGGTTTAGCAGTGGATGGAATTTGGGGATCTAAATCTAATAAAGCATTAGGAAATCACTATGTAAAACGTGGCGAAACTCAATATATGATCACTGCGGTTGAAATTTTATTAATGTTAAGAGGTTATAATCCAAGTGGAGTAGAATGCCCTGGAATTTTTGGCTCTGGATTAGAAAGTGCAGTTAAACAATATCAAAGTGATGCTGGTTTAAAAGTGGACGGTATTGCTGGTAAAAACACTATTAAATCTTTAATGAATGTATAGAGGTGTAGCTTATGACACTAAAAGCAAAAAGAATTATTTTTTCTATTCTAACATTATCGTTGTTAGCTAATTTATTGTTGGTTATCTATGTTCAACAAATAAAAATTAATACGAAAACTAATAAAGAAGAGATTGTTGAATTAGAAAAAGAAAATAAAAGATTGGAAGATAATAATGATTTTTTGCTGGAAAATAATGAATATTTAAAAAAACAGTATAGAAAATATTTCGAGCTGAGTGAAGAACTCCAGAATCAGATGGGAGTCTATTATGATTATTAAATTAAAGGAACACGCAGAAACAATAGCCGCTAAGAAACTATCAGTAGACCAGAAATATTGGTTGATATTGGACGGCAAGTTTATTAGTGTTATTGAAGATAAAAACCACAAACAATATTACATTAATAATAAATATATTGAAAAATCCTAGGGTTTGACGCTCTAGGATTTTTATACTATAATTTTATATATGGTGCTGCGTAATGCTTGTGATGATATAATAAACTGTCCTAAGGTACGGTTTGGTTCATCTCCACCAATAGTTGATTACACTGATAACATCAGTGTTTTTTTAATTTATAAATGTTATAATTATTGTTGAAAAGATAGAATTAAGGATATCCTGTTGTTAATGATGATTATAGCGAAGAAAATATCTGATATGATAATTAATAGAAATTTTTTATAATAGGCAAAAATATTAAAATTTTAGTAGTACAGTTTTATTAACTGTATCTGGAGGTGTTAAAATGGCTGAGAAGGTAAGATGTTCGCTTATGAAAGATCAGGAAATTGATCTTTACACATGTTTTGAAATACATACAGTTGTTGATGGTACTTCTCCAAAATTAATAGCACCTAGTGAAATTTTTGATAATGATGATTTTGAAAATATATGCAAACAATGTAAGAATCATAGATTAGATTAATATAAGAGGCAATTTAAAATTGTCTTTTTTGAGTTGGAAGATAATAATAGGAAAGTTTTGTTGTAGTAAAAATATTAGAAATTGAGCTTGGATTTTTAATTAAGAAGCTTACTAAAAGTAATATTGAATCAGTAGTGTCGAATTTTTTGCTAAAAGATAGAAATAAGTTGGTATATAAAAAAAAGTTATAATTATGCTATAATGCACTTGCTATTGCACCTCCATTCAATAGGTAAAGGAGGTGAGTTTCTATGGGGGCAATCTTTACGATTTTAACTTCTATCATAGCAGGTGTGATTTGCCATCTTATCTGTAAATGGCTCGATAGAAATAGCAAGCAATAGCAGAGCATAAAAAAAGGAACGTTGCAGCGTTCCTTTTTTCGTTTCTATGGCATCTTTACGATTTTTGCCTATAGATATTATATAGTATGTTCTAGTTAAAATCAAGTATACTTTATTTAGTGTTAACACATATTTTTACATATTTTTTTAAGCTGATTAATTTTTGATAGATGTTGATGTTAGAATAAAAACGGACTAGTTAGTATATGGTACAATGTCATAAGCTTAAATCAAAAATAGGAAAGAGGTATATAACAATAACCAAACCAACATTTGCAGATGAATTTAAATAGGAAGTAATTCAATATGTATTTGATTATCTGATGAATCAAAAATAGCTGTTGCTAAAAAGTACGGTATTGCAAACAATGTAAGAATCATAGATTAGATTAATATAAGAGGCAATTTAAAATTGTCTTTTTTGAGTTGGAAGATAATAATGGGAAAGTTTTGTTGTAGTAAAAATATTAGAAATTAAGCTTAGATTTTCAATTAAGCAGCTTACTAAAAATAATATTGAATTAGCCTTGTTAGTTGTTTTTATTTTATTATTAACAATTGGTAAGATATAATAATTTTAAGAAATATTTTAATGATTAGGAGTTATGAAAAATGGCATTTAAGATAATTGATAGAGAAAACTGGTCCCGTAAAGAATATTTTGAACATTACTTTTCAAATGTTCCTTGTACATATAGTATGACTACTAAATTGGATATTACGAAAATTATAGAAAGTAAAAAGAAATTATATCCTGCGATGCTTTATTATCTTACAACTATTGTAAATCGTCATGTTGAATTTAGAATTACTTTTAATAAGGATAATGAATTAGGGGTATATGATGAAATGTTGCCTTGTTATACTATATTTCATAAAGATACAGAAACTTTTTCTAATCTTTGGACAGTCTATTGTAAAGATTATGAAGAATTTTACAAAATGTATGAAGATGATCTTCGCCAATATGGAAACCAAAAAGGGATGTTTGGAAAACCTGATGTTCCTGATAATTGTTTTACTGTGTCAATGATACCTTGGGTATCATTTGAAGGATTTAATTTGAATTTACAAAAGGGATATGATTATTTATTGCCTATTTTTACGATGGGAAAGTATTATGAAGAAAATGGAAGAATCTTACTACCTTTAGCAATTCAAGTTCATCATGCTGTTTGTGATGGTTTTCATCTTTGTCGTTTTATAAATGAATTGCAGGAATTAATAAATAGTTAAAGATTTAAGATTGGTTAAATTTTAGAAAATGAATTTATGAATAATGAAAAAATAACTATTTTTAGTAGAGCTAAAGATAGTTATTTTTTATGAGAATTTATTTTTTAAATCCATTTTTTACAATATTAATATAGCCATTTGCTACCAATTTTAGTTGCTCTTTAAATGTTGGGATATTTGTACTATCTAAATTTTGTAATGGTTTTATATAAGTATTTTGTACAATTGACCAATAAGAATCTTTTATTTCTAGATTATATTCCTTTTGCCATTTTCTAAAATTTCTATTTAATATTTTATATAATTCCATTGGATCTTTAGTTTTAAAATAAATATCCATTAAGTTTAAAGAATCATCAATACTTATATCTAAAGATGATAGATAGCTAAATAAATTGGATACTTCACTATTATTCATTAATTGCAAAGAATAAGTATCATAATTTGTATTAATATCAAGATAAACAAAATATAAATTGTAAATACCATAATAGCGACCATCTTCACCTTTAGAGCAACATAATGAAATATTAATCGATTTAATATCTTTAACTGCAATTATATTTTGATCGAATTTTATTTGATCATCTAGATAATATAAACCTATATAACCATTATCTTCTGCATCTTTTTTAGGATTAACTATAGTTACTTTTGTTCTTTTAATATAATCGGTTATTTTATTTTCGATAATTTCAATTTTCTTTTTTTCTTGTTGAAAGTATTCTTGTTTATTTTTTAAGCAATAGCGTATTGATAAATCACCAGATAATATTAATTTAATATCATCAATAGAAATCCCCATTGATCTAAGCGTTAAAATCAATTGTAATAATTCAATATCGTTTTGATTATATTCACGATAATTATTTTTGTTTCTTGTCGGTTTTATCAAGCCTTCTTTTTCATAATAAATTAATGCTTGTTTGGTAATGCCAAGTAACTGTTCAACGTCATGAGTTTTCATATTTATCACTTCCTTGGCTTAAATTAAACACTATATGCTAACAATACAGTCAATACTTTTAGATAATAATTTTATATTTTTTATTTATTATACACTTTTTATAGTAGCTATGATTTAAAAATGAATATAGTATAATAAATTAGTAGATAAATTTGATTATGGGATGGATAAAAATATATGAGTAAGCGACCTGAATTTAAAATGATTAAATCTTATGATGAGTTTAAAAAGTATTATTGGTATCGTCAGGAATTATCTAAAATATGTAAAGAACTTAATATTGATCATACTGGAACAAAACAGGAATTGAATTATAATATTGAAGAATATTTTAAGGGTAATTTAATTAGTAAAAAGAAAAAACATGTAATAAAAAATAGCTGTAAGGAAATCACTATGGATAGTCCTTTATTAGATTGTGGTTTTTCTTTCAACGCTAGATTTAGGCAATTTTTTTCAAAACAAACCGGAATTGAGAATTTTAAATTTACAGCAGATATGGCAACAGCATGGCGTAAAGTGAAACATGAACAAAATCATGATTTTACAATTGGTGATATGCTGGCAATATATTATCATAAATCAGATTATGCAAAATATGATAATTCATCTTGTCAATGGAATACATTTTTAAAAGATTTTTGCCAAGATAAAAGAAATGAGCATTTTAAAAATAAAATGAAAACAGCAGCTATACTTTGGCAAATAGTAAAAGAATCTTCATTACCAAAGATTTATACATATGATTTGGTTTTAAAATATAAAGATAAATTAGATGGTTGAATAAATATTATTTGTTATTGCAGGGGCTAATATAATAAGTATTATTTCTTCTGTTATTGAAAATGTGTTTTTTATTAATTTAAATTCTTGTTTTTTAGTTTCGTTTATATTTAGAGTTTAGTATTAAGTAGTGTAATAATGATATTAATGGGTGGATTTTATAAAGAAATACTAATAGAGAATAATAAAAATTATAGTTAAATACTTAGGGGGATATCATTTATGATTGATTATAAAATAGTACGTTTGATAGATAAACCAGAAATGTTAGATCATATGGCAAAGTGGTTTAACAAAAAATGGGGTGTTCCATTAGCTTTATATGAAGAAAGCATGAAAGATTGTTTAAAAAAGATCGATGCAGTACCTCAATGGTATGTAGCGATTGAAAATAATAGAATTATTGGCGGAGTAGGAGTAATTGAAAATGACTTTCATGATCGAAAAGATCTTGCTCCTAATATTTGTGCCTTGTATGTCGAAGAAGATAAACGGTGCAATGGAATAGCTAGTGCTTTGTTACAATATGTATGTGATGATATGAAAAATAAAGGAATTGATACTTTATATCTTATCACTGACCATGTTGGTTTTTATGAACGCTATGGCTGGGAATTTTTTGGTATGGTTAAAGAAGGTGGGAATTCTAATATGATAAGGATGTATATTCATAAATAAATCTATATTTTATAGTTTGTTTTATAAAAAAAGAAGGATGTATTTTCATACACTCCTTCTAGTATTTTTATTAACCTTCAAATGTTGGACGAACAACTAAATCTGATACATCAACACCATCTGGTTGAGAAATTGCATATAATACTGCATTAGCAATTGTTTCAGGTTGTAAACCGAATTGTTCATAGAATCCTTCAACCATTCTCTTATGATCATTTTCAGCTACAGTATTTAATAATTCAGTTTTGATTGCTCCAGGATAGATTGTAGTTGTACGAATATTTTTACCTTCCTGGTTAGTTTCTGAATTAAATGATTGTAACATTACTTTTACGAAATGTTTAGTTCCGCAATATACTGCATTACCTGGTACTAATGTAGTTCCAGCTCTTGATGATGTAATAATGACATGTCCAGAATTTTGTTCATAGAATTCAGGAATAACGGCATACATTGAATTTAATACCCCTTTGATATTAATATCAACCATGTTCATCCAACCGTTAATATCTAATTCAGACATGTTACCAGCTGGCATAATTCCAGCATTAGCAAATAATACATCTACTTTTCCAAATCTTTCTTTAGCTAATTTTACAATAGCTTTCATATCTTCTACATTTGTAACATCTGATTTAAGATATGTAGCACAAGAACCTAATTCACTAGCTAGTTTTTCTAGACGATCTTCTCTTCTTCCACTTAATACAACTTTTGCACCATTAGCGGCTAATACTCTTGCAGTAGCTTCTCCGATTCCTGAAGTAGCTCCTGTTATAATTACAACTTTGTTTTCTACGTTTTTCATTTTAAATACCTCCTTGTTTTTACAATTACATTCTAGCAAAGCTTTAATTAAAAAAATAATTGTTAAAAATCATAGGTATATGATAATAAATCATAGTATAATATGATTACAAAACATAGAAAGGAGCGCTATATGGAATTAAGACAACTACGATATATAATAAAAATTGCAGAATGTGGAACGATGCTAAAAGCGGCTGATGAATTATTTATTTCACAATCTGGATTAACTCGTTCATTAAAATCACTAGAAAAAGAGTTAGGAATGGAAATATTTGACCGTATTAATAATCGATTAGTATTAAATGAATATGGAAAAATAATAGTTGCTGATGGAAAAAAGATATTAAATGATGTAGATAAACTGCAAACTAAAGTAAAAAACCAATATAACTTAAATATGAATATGTTAATTGGTTCCTGTGCTCCAGCGCCATTATGGGCTTTTAGATATACGATGAAACGACAATATCCTGATACACCCTTTAGGTATGAAACTATGTCTGATGCTGAAAAACTAATTAAAGGTTTAAATGATCATTATTATACTGCAATTATATTAGATTATCCGATCTTAAAAGACGATGTGGTATGTTTTAAGATGTGTCAGGAAGTTTTAAATATTTCTACTACTAGTGATCAGCCGATTTCATCGAAAAAAGAGATCACATTTAATGAGTTGAATGGTTATAATTTTTTAGAGTATAGTAATACTGGTTATTGGCATGAGGTCTGTGTTAATAATATGCCTGATTCACATTTTATTGTTCAAGATGATCTCGAGTTATATGAGATATTACAAAAACAATCTTCATTATTTACTTTTAGAACAAGTTTGACGATTCCTAGATTTCATCTTTATGAAGATAGGGTCTATATTCCAATTACCGATCAAGAAGCAACGCTTTCTTTTTATTTAATATGTAATAAAAAAGAATATCCAAAAATTAGTAAAATAAAAGATAATATTGCTAATGTTGATTGGACTCATTATCGAAGTGAAGATTTTGAAGTAAGATAGTAAATATAGTTAATTTTATAAAATAGGAGGATTTAAAATGGATATTTGGGAAAAGTTATATTTAAAAGCAAAGGAGCAATATCACCCTCAAGAGATTACTCCCTTTATTTATGCGCATGGTGTTGTATGTGCCATAGAGGCAAAAAACGGTGAAATTTATACTGGATTTTGTATTGAAAGCTGTTGTGATGTTGTAACATTGTGTGCAGAACGAGTTGCAGCATTAAATATGTATGTTAACAGTGGTCAAACCGTAATTAAAAGATTAATTGCTTTTCGTGATAAACCGCCTTATGGCGGTGGCAGCGGGATGCCTTGTGGCGCTTGTCGTGAGTTTTTGATGCAGTTATCATTAGAAAATAAAGATATGGAAATTATGGTTGATTACGATAAAAGAGAAACAATAACTCTTGGTGAATTAGTACCAATGTGGTGGGGAGAAGAAAGGTATAATAGTTCAAAAACAGACAAGTAAAAATATAAATTCTTATTGTTATGAGTTTTGATTTGAGGTGAAAAGATGCTGGAAATACAAGATAGAAACTATTGCCCCAATTTACAGGAAATAGATGAATATATAAAAAATCCGGTTTTTAAACAATTTTGTCTAGAGATAAAAACAAAATATAAATGTAATGAAAAGATAGAATATAGTTCATGTAGTTATGAAAAAGGCTGGAATATTAAATTTAAAAAGGCAGGTAAAACATTATGTACTATTTATCCTAGAAAAAATTATTTTACCGTTATGGTTGTAATTGGTAAAAAAGAAAAGGAACAGACACAACTTATCTTGCATGAACTTAGTGATAGTATTCAAGAAATATATCACAATACTAAAGAAGGAAATAACCAAAGATGGCTTATGATTGATTTAAAAGATAATGATGAAGTATATAAAGATACTTTACGGTTAATCGATATAAGGCGTAATTCTTAGCAAGTATAATTGATAAAAATAAGGAGAAAGTAACAATGATAGAAATAAGACAAGAAAATAAAAATGATTATAAAGAAGTATATGAAGTTGTAAAAACAGCTTTTGAAAGTGCTGAACATAGTGATGGAAATGAACATGATTTAGTTGATTTATTAAGAAAGAGCGATAATTTTATTCCTGAGTTATCTTTAGTGGCAACATCTAATGGAAAAATAGTTGGCTATATTATGTTTACTAAAGTTAAAATAGGTGACAGTATTCAATTAGCATTAGCACCGTTAGCTGTTTTACCAGAATATCAAAGAAAAGGAATCGGTAGTACGTTAATTAAAGAAGGACATAAAATTGCTAATGATTTAGGATATGATTATTCTATTGTTCTTGGAAGTGAGAAATATTATCCTAAAATGGGTTATTTACTAGCGATAAATTATGAAATAATGCCTTCATTTGAGGTACCAAGTGAAAATTTTATGGCTTGTAAATTAAATGAAAAAGCAGTAAATATTTTTGGTATTGTTGAGTATGCCAAAGAGTTTGGAATATAGTTAAATATTTTTAAGTAGAACAGCAAATTTTAATATTTGTTGTTTTTATATAAATGAATAATGTTAAGTTTATCACTAATATGATATTTAATATTGAAAATATCAACAGAATTTAAAATATCAATAATTATAAGCTTCATTTGAAACATATTTATTAAAATATCTTAAAAATACCATACTTTTAAGTTATTTTGGTTGACAATTAGTACGAAAATGCTAGAATTTAGTAGAAAAATACTGATAGTGGGAGATTTTTTATGGATAATGTTGCAAAGAAAAAGGAAAGTCCTTTAAAAAAATTGAAAACTAGAAAAGAGTTTTTAATTATTGGAGGCTTGTTATTAGTTATAATCGCAGTGTATTTGATTGGAAGTCTATACTTCAATCAGAAATTTTTGAAAAATACCTATATCAATGGGGTTGATGTTGGTGGTTTGACTGTTGAAGAAGCGAATGATGAATTAGCTAAGCTTGTTAATGGTTATACATTAGAACTTCAATTTAATGATGGTAATAGTGAATCTATTTCTGGTAATGAATGTGGTGTAACTTACAATAAGGATAATAATGTTCAAGATATATTGAAAAAGCAAAGTTCATTTTCTTGGATAAATGCATTCTTTGGTAAATCTGAAAATTCAGTTAATAATCTTGCTAAAGTAGATGAAACAGTATTAAGACAACAGATAGCTTCTTTATCACATCTTCAAACTGATGCCCAGGTGGCACCAGTTGATGCACGAGTAGAATATACTAATAATCAATTTGCGATTGTTGATGAAGTATATGGATCTACTATTGATCAAGATAAGCTGGTTAGCGAAATAATGTTAGCATTTAGTGAAGGAAAAAATAAACTAAATCTAGATGAAAAGAGCTGTTATGTTCAACCTGGTGTTAAAGCAACAGATGCTTCGATCCAGCAATTATATGAAGCAGCAACTAATTATGCTTCAGCATCAATTACATATAATACAAGATCAGGTGATGTTGTTTTAGATGGAAGTACTTTGATTACCTGGTTATCAATTGATGAAAATGGAAATTATTATCGTGATGATGCAGTTTTTAAAGAAAAAGCAACTGATTTTGTTAGTGACTTAGCTAAAAAAATCAATAGTGTTGGTGGCACTAGAACTTTTGTTGGTGCTAATAATCGGACAATTACTGTTAGTGGTGGTAATTATGGATTACGACTTCAAAATAGTAAAGAAGTTACTGGTTTATTAGAAGATATCTATGCTAATAAAGTAACAACTAGAACCCCAGTAACAACTGGCGGTGATGCTGGTGGTGAAAATGGTGGTTTAGGTAATACTTTTGTTGAAATTGACTTAACTGGTCAGCATATGTGGTATCACAAAAATGGAACAATTATTTTAGAATCTGATATTGTTTCAGGAACATACAATAATCCAGAACGACGCACACCAGCAGGAACTTATTATTTATATAATAAGGAAAGAAATCGTACTTTAAGAGGTACTAAAAAACCAGATGGTACTTATGAATATGAAACACCAGTTTCTTATTGGATGCCATTTAATAAAGGAATTGGATTACATGATTCTTCAAGCTGGCGTTCAAGATGGGGTGGCGATATTTATATGAATAATGGATCTCATGGCTGTATCAATTTACCTACAAGTGTAGCTGGACAGTTGTATGAAAATATTGAAATCAATTGTCCTGTAGTATGTTATTATTAAACAGTCTTTTATAAGACTGTTTTCTATTTAGGGGGAATATTATAATTATGAAAATACTTGCAAGTGATTTTGATAATACTTTATTGTTTCATGATCAAGAAAAAAGTTATTATCGATTAGAAGATGTTCAGGCAATCAAAAAATTCCAGGCTCAAGGGAATTTATTTGGTGTTTGTACTGGACGTAGTTATAATGGAGTTATTAATTGGAATAGTGAAGGTATTGAATATGATTTTTATATTCTTTGTTCTGGAGCTAAAATCTTAGATAAACAGGGCAATGTTATTTTTCAAAAATTTATTAATAAATCTTTAGTAAGTGAAATATTAAAGGATTATCCATTAGTTAATACTAGTATTGTTTATTTAGAGGATACTTATATTTTAAATCCAGTTGATGATTATATTAATCATCATAATATTGATTCACTTGATGAAATTGGCGATGAATATGAGGCTTTTTCATTGCATTTTGAAGATGATGAAATAGCTGGTAAAGAATATTTAAAAATAAAAGAGCGTTTTGGTAAGTATATTGATGTATATCAAAATGAATGTCATCTAGATTTTGCACCACTTGGTTGTTCAAAAGGAAATGGTATCTTAACAATTATTGATCATTTTAATATTGATAGTAAGGATATGGCTGTAATTGGTGATTCTTATAATGATATACCAATGTTGAAAGTTGTAGATGAAGCTTTTACTTTTAATCGTAGTCCTGAAAAAGTAAAGCAAGAAGCTAAATATCTGGTTGATGGTCTTGATGGATGTATAAGTATCTTAATGGATTGATTTGGAGGAAAGATGAAATTAGAATATTTTACAAGTCAAAAAGATAACCTTGATAAACAAATTAAGCAGTTAGAATCAGCTACCTTTAAGATTTCAATGTTAAGATTATTAGTTGGTTTGAGCATTATTGTCTTATTGTTAGTAAGTTATTTTTATAAGATCGACTTGCTGGTTTATGTGTGTTTTTTGCTATTAGTTATATTTATGGGTTTAGTTTATTATTATAATAAGCTAAATCAAAAGCTTTCTTATTTAAAGGCAAAAGCTCAGGTTGTTTTACGTTATTTACAACGTTTTAATCATGATTGGAAAGAGTTTGAAGAAACTGGTAGTGAGTTTTTTAGTGAAATGAGTGGGCCAGTTAAAGATTTGGATCTTGCAGGTCAAAATTCTTTGTATCAATTTTTAAATACGGCAACTTCATCACTTGGGAAAAAACGTTTGATTGATAAGTTAACGAGAAAATCTTTTGATTATAAAGCTATTATTCAAGAACAACAAGCAGTTGAAGAACTTGGTGAAAAACTTGATTTTGTTTTAGAAACAGAAACTTATGGTAAGATGACAAAAGAATATTATCTAGGTGAAAGAGCGGTTAATGATTTTTTAAAACTGATAAAGGATCATAATAGTAGTAATAAACTAACTTTTTTAAATTATCTAATCCCAGTAATTACAATTGTGGCAATACTTTTGTTTTGTTTTAAAATCGGTTTTCAATATATGATAATTTTAGTACCATTATTAATTATGGGACAATTATTTTTTGCTGCTTTAATGTTATTAAAAAATCGAAATTTATTTGATTGCAGTGCAAAACTATCATCATCACTTGAATATTATTTAAATGTTTGTAATTTAATTAGTGGAAGTGACTTTAATACTAATCACTTACAAATTATAAAAACTGATTTACAAGCAGCTTTATTGCATTTAAGAGAGTTAAAAAAGATTAGTGATATGATCAAACAGCGTAATAATTTATTAGCTTTTTTATTACTAAATGGATTATTATTATGGGATCGTAATTGTTATAGTCGTTTAAATCAATGGATTGATGATCATGGAAATCAGTTAGAACATTGGTTAAAGCAAATTGGTGAGTTAGAATCACTTATTAGTTTACAAGTTTTAATCCAGACTAAAACAGGTGTATCAATGCCATCAATAGTTGATGAACATAAACCGGTTTTAGAGTTTCAAGATGCTTATCATCCTTTACTAGTTAGCAATGAAGCGGTTGCTAATAGTTTTAAAATGGAACGTCAAGTAGCAATAATAACTGGTTCTAATATGTCTGGAAAAACTACATTTTTAAGAACGGTAGGAATCAACTTAGTTTTAGCTTATGCTGGTGGACCGGTAATGGCTAAGTCATTTACTTGTTCGTTGATGCAGTTATTCACATCGATGCGAATTGAAGATGATATTGAAGGAATTTCAACTTTTTATGGGGAGTTACTTAGAATTAAAGAAATTGTTGAAGAAAATCGTACTGGAAAAGTAATGATTGCTTTAATTGATGAGATATTTAAAGGTACTAATTCAGCTGATCGAATAATTGGAGCGCGAGAAACGGTTAAACAGTTATCTTCAAATAACATATTTACTCTAATTACAACTCATGATTTTGAACTATGTGAATTAGAAAATGATGTATCATGTAAAAATTATCATTTTGAAGAATATTATCAAGATGATAAAATTAAATTTGATTATCGTATCAAAGATGGTCGCAGTAAGACGACAAATGCTCAGTATTTATTAAAGATGGTCGGAATAATTGAATAATTATTTTAGATAAAAAAAGATCCTTTGAAATGACTAATAGTTATTTGTAAATTCAAATAATAAAGTCACTTCATTATGGATCTTTTATTCTGCGCTAATTGCGCTTTGTTCTTGTTTATATGCCTCTTTATCAGCTATTTTAACCCAAGGCATCCACATAAAATATGGAATAATAATATTAGTAACTACAGCTAAGGCAACGACTTTCCATCCTCCCTGGATAAAAGCAGCAACTCCAAATGGTAAACCGAAAACGTAAGCAGAACCGTTTAAATGTGGTACTAAACCTACTGCAATAGCAATATATGCTACAGCTAAACCAACGACTCCATTTAATAAAAATGGAACAATGAATTTAAAGTTTAAAATTAAAGGCATCCCAAAGTTTAATGGTTCACCGATTCCAAAGATTGCAGGTCCAATTCCTAGTTTACCAAATTCTCTAAATTGTTTTGATTTAGCTCTAAACAATAATAAACATAAAGCAATTTGACAACCACCAAAATAGAAAATACTAAAGAAAGCATAACCAACAATATTTGGTTCAGCAGCTCCAGTAGAAAATGCAGCTAAATTTGCAGCATCCATTGCAAGCCAGATTGGTTGATAAAAAGGTGCTAAAACGTTTTGTCCATGAATTCCAAAGAACCACAATACTTGAGCTAAAAAAGCAACAAATAAAACAGCCCAGATACTACCACCTAATGATTGTAAAGGTACTTGTAATAATGAATAAACTGCTTGGTGTAAACAGCCAATACTTGTAAGTGAAAAAACATAATTTATTGCCATGAATAAAACTGAAATTAAAACAAAGGGAATTAATCCAGCAAAAACATTAGATACCATTGGAGGTACACCATCTGGCATTTTAATAGTTAAATTATGATCTTTAGTATACTTATAGATAAAAGTAGTAACAGTAGCAACGATTATAGCGGTAAAAGCTCCTTGAGAACCTAACCAGGTAGTAGGAATTGCACTAACTTCATCACTAGTAGTTCCTATTGGAGTAACAATCAAAAAGCAAAGAAATGCAATTGCAGCAGCGGTCATACCGTCATCTTTATCCATGTATTGATTGACTAGATTTTTAGTAATAAAGAAAACCATGTAGACTGCTAATAATCCCATTGTATAAGTATTAACAGTAGTAAAAACAGTAGCTAAGCCTGAATCATTAATAAAAGTAGAGATTGGTCCCATTGGAACAACCGCTAATAATAAAGCAAATGAACCAACAACAGTAATTGGTAATGTAGCCATCATTCCCCCAGATAGCCCTGTTAAAAATTTGTTTGATGAAATTTTAGTAATAATTGGATTGATTTTATCAAAAATAGCTTCAAATTTCTTGTTCATATTTTCCTCCCGATATTTTAATATACGTATCTAGAATTTGTATATCGTGTTTAACTAAGCACTATTATATTTCAAAGCGCTTACAAATACTTGCTCGATATAGAGAGAAAAATATAACAAATTTGATTTTTTCAATCCTATTTGTCATATCTAGATGGCTTTTTTTGATAATTTGCTAGTAATAATTTACGGTATTTACTAGGTGAAATATTTTTTAAAGCCTTAAATTTTTTTATAAAATAGCTGCAACTATCAAAACCACAGGCAATGCTGATATCTAAAATTGATTTTTTTTCATCTAAAAGTTCTTCACAAGCCATATCAATTCGATATTTATTAATATATTCAATTGGGGTATAACCAGTATTATCTTTAAAGAATCTTGAAAAATATTGATGATTATAATTTAATAACTTAGCTAACATTTGACTAGTGATTTTTTCATCATAGTGCTCTTCAATATATTTTAAAACAATTTCTATTGCTTCTAAATTATGTTTACTGTAATCATTAGTTATTAAAAGCTGATGATCAATAAAGTATTTAAAGATTATTAATAAATATATTCTAATTTCTAATTGATGGGTAATTGTTTCATGATTGTATATAGTAACAATTCTTAAAAACATCTCTTCAATATTATCATCATCAATTGTAATTGGACTTTTGATAACTAATTCATTATTAATATATGGTATTATATGTTGATAAGTGTTAACATCTTCAATTTCAAATTTTAATAATTCTTTTTTAAAAACACAGGAAAAATAGTGGCAATCTTCTTTTGCAACAATATAATGCAATAAAAAAGGTTCAATTATTGCTAGCTGTCCTTGAGTGATGATTTTTTCTTTACCGTCAATAAAAAGAGAAATCTTGCCAATATATACATAAATCCATTCTACCTCTTCATGCCAATGTAAATAACAGGCTTCCATGTCTTTTTCAGCAATCAAATTATAAAAAGCAAATGGAAACAGGTGATTACCATGGCTACGTTTTTCTTTCATTATTTTCATGATTTTAGCTCCTTATTGTCAAATTTGTTATATTTTGAGGTGTAAAATGCACAAGAATATTTATCTAAATTATTATAATATTTTTATAGGCGATAGGAAAGGAGAATTTTCATGATTAAAAGATTTAGATTTGGAAATCCAATAGAAACAGATACAGTTATCAACAAATGTGATATTAGTTTAGAGACAATTGATAAGTTTACAGTTACAAATGAAGAAAAATTAGTATTTACTTATCAAATGGATCCTCAAGATGTAGTTTATGGTTTAGGTGAAAATATTAATGGAATTAATAAAAGAAATTTCACTTATATTTCTAGATGTATGGATGGTTCTCGTCATACTGAAGATCGTAATAGTTTATATGCAGCTCATAATTTTATGTTGATTAAAGGAAAAGAAACTTTTGGGGTTTTCTTTGATGTGGCTGGAATAATCAGTTTTGATGTAGGAGAAACTGATATCGATAAATTAATTGTAACTAGTGATGATCAAGATTTAGATGTTTATATTATTGATGGTACGAGTATGCAAGATATTGTTACTCAATTTAGAGCTATGATAGGTCGTAGTTACATTCCCCCAAAATGGGCTTTTGGGTATCATCAAAGTCGCTGGTTTTATAAGACAGAAGATGATTTTAGAGAAATTGCTAAAAAATATCAGGAAGCTAAAATTCCTTTAGATGCTATTTATATGGATATTGATTATATGGATGAATATTCAAGTTTTACAATTAATCGTAAAAATTTACCTAATTTTGAAGGATTAGTTTCTGAAATGAAAGAACAAGGGATTCATTTAGTACCGATTATTGATGCTGGAATCAAAGTAAAACCAGGTTACAATATCTATGAAGAAGGTGTTAAAGGAAATCATTTTTGTAAAGATGCAAATGGTAATGATTTTAAATGTGGGGTTTGGCCTGGATATTGTCATTTAGTAGATGTATTAAATGATGAGCATCGTAAATGGTTTGGTGATCAATATAAATTTTTATTAGATAAGGGTATTGATGGAATTTGGAATGATATGAATGAACCATCAATTTTCTACACTGATGAAAGATTGAATGAAGCGTATGAAATGGTAGATCGTTTAAGAGGATCAGAACTTGATTTACAGACTTATTTTGGAATGCGTAAAAAATTCTCAACGCTTTCGAGTAATCCTAAAGATTATCAGCTTTTCTATCATGATATTAATGGTAAAAAAGTTAGACATGATAAGGTTCATAATTTATATGGTTATAATTTATCTAGAGCTGCTGGAGAAGCATTTGAAAGAATGTCACCAGATAAAAGAATTTTATTTTTCTCACGTTCTTCTATGATAGGTATGCATCGTTATAGTGGTATTTGGACTGGTGATAACCATGCCTGGTGGTCACATTTAAAATTAAGTATACATCAAATGCCAAATATCAATATGTGTGGTTTCTTATATACTGGTTCTGATATCGGTGGTTTTGGTAGTGATACTAATGAAGAATTAATGACTAGATGGGTAGAATTTGGTATTTTTACACCATTGATGCGTAATCATTCTCAAAGTCGTCGAGCACAAGAACTATATGTATTTAATCATACTGAAACATTTAAAAATTTGGTTGAATTAAGATATGCACTAATTCCATATTTGTATAGTGAATTTGTTAAAGCGGCATTAAATAACGATTCATACTTTAAACCATTATCATTTGTATATGAAGATGATGCAAGAACATATAATATTGAAGATCAGTTGATGGTTGGTGAATCAATAATGATTGCACCAGTTTATGAACAAAATTGTCGCGGACGTTATGTTTATTTACCAGAAGATATGAAGATGATTAAATATCGTTCATTAGATGATTATGAAGAAGTTGAAATGAGTAAAGGTGATCATTATATTAATGTGGCATTAAATGAATTAATTTTCTTTATTCGTAAAAATCATGTTGTTCCAATGGCTAAACCAGCTTTAACAACAAAAGATATGGATTTCGATAACTTATATTTATTAAGTTATGTAAAAGATCCAATAGAATATGTATTGTATGATGATGATGGTTATACTACTGATATGGAACGTGAAGAACATTTCCATAAAATAACTGTTAATAATAATGAATGTCATTGTACAAGTAAAAAAGTAACTTTATTATAATTAAAAACACTCCCTTAATATCTGGCGATAAGTATGTATGCTTATCGCTTTTAATATCTAATAATAAAATAGATAACATAAATCCAGCTTAAAAGACCGTGAATAATTGCCCAGCCAATTGATTTCCAGGTAGTATAGCTAATTACCATGGCTAAGGCACTACCAAATGTAATTCCTGATTTTACGGTTTTATGAACAATTGTTGTTTTGTTTTTATTATCTGACATTGTTTTAGGCTCCTTTTGGTTATCTTTTTTTAAATTTTATCATGAAATTATCTAAAATGGATAAAATTATTATTAATAAGTGAAAAAAGATGTTACAAATGATTAAAAATATGATAATATACTGAATTTAGATAGTCTTATGTTAAAATTTATGTAATTATAAGATAAATAAAGTAAAATAATTGACGGAGGTAAGTATGAAAATTGGATTTGATAATGACAAATATTTAAAAATGCAATCATCACATATTAAAGAAAGAATTGCTCAGTTTGGCGATAAATTATACTTGGAGTTCGGTGGTAAATTGTTTGATGATTATCATGCATCAAGAGTTTTACCTGGATTTGCACCAGATAGTAAATTACAAATGTTATTGCAATTAAAAGATCAAGCTGAAGTAGTTATCGCTATTTCTGCTAGTGATATTGAACGTAATAAAGTTCGTGGTGATTTAGGGATTACTTATGATAATGATGTAATTCGTTTAATTGAAGTATATCGAGAAAAAGGATTATATGTAGGTAGTGTTGTTATTACTCAATATGATGGACAAAAAGCAGCCGATGTTTTTAAAACTCGTTTAGAAAATAGAAACATCAATGTTTATTTACATTATTTAATTGATGGTTATCCAACAAATACTAAAAGAATTATTAGTAGTGAAGGTTTTGGTAAAAATGATTATATTGAAACAACTAAGCCATTAGTAGTTGTAACAGCACCAGGTCCTGGAAGTGGAAAAATGGCTACTTGTTTATCTCAGTTATATCATGAACATATTAGAGGGGTTAAAGCAGGGTATGCGAAATTTGAAACATTCCCAATTTGGAATTTATCATTAAATCATCCTGTTAACTTAGCTTATGAAGCAGCAACAGCTGATTTAAATGATGTTAATATGATCGATCCATTTCATTTAGAAGCTTATAATAAAGTAACTGTTAATTATAATCGTGATATCGAAATATTTCCAGTATTAAAAAATATGTTTGAAGAAATTTATGGAACTAGTCCATATAATTCACCAACAGATATGGGAGTTAACATGGCTGGTTTATGTATTAGTGATGATGAAGCTTGTCGTGAAGCAAGTCGTCAGGAAATTATTCGTCGTTACTATAACACAATGAATCGTTATGTTCGTGAAGAATGCAGTATTGATGAAGTTAATAAACAAGAATTGGTAATGAATCAAGCAAAAGTTGTTGTTGAAGATCGTAAATGTGTTGCTGCTGCTAACCAAAAAGCAAAAGAAGCTGGATGTTTTGCAGGAGCAATTGAACTTGAAGATGGAACAATTATTACTGGAAGAACATCTGATTTTATGGGTTCTTGTTCAGCAATATTAATCAATGCTCTTAAATATTTAGCTAATATCGATGATGATACTTTATTAATTTCACCATCTGCTTTTGGACCAATTCAACACTTAAAAACAGAATATTTAGGAAGTATTAATCCGCGTTTACATAGTGATGAGATTTTAATTGCTTTATCATTAAGTGCAGTTGATAATAATGAGGCTAAATTGGCTTTACAACAATTACCAAAATTAAATGGAACTCAAGCACATATTACTTCTTCAATTGGACCAATGGATGCTAAAGTATTTTCAAGCTTAGGTATTCAAATTACATATAATGCTAAAAAACAATAACTGGTAAACCCTAATGCAACCGCTAGTTGCGCTTTTGAAAACTAAAATATGTAGCTAAAACAAAGCGGTTTTGATAATAATAAAGGTGACTTAGGGAGGAATAGAAATATGAATATAGAAATAGCAAATCGTCTTGTTAAACTAAGAAAAGAAAACAATTTATCACAAGAAGCATTGGCCAATAAATTAGGAATTAGTCGTCAAGCTGTTAGTAAATGGGAGCGGGCTGAAGCTTCACCAGATACTGATAATTTAATCATGCTTGCTAAGATTTATCATATGTCATTAGATGATTTATTAAAAACAGATCAAGATGAATTTGAAAGTGCTAAATTAAATCAAGATGATACAGTTAAAGAAGAAAAAGCTGAAAAAGTTCATGTTAGTTTAAGACATGGAGTTCATGTAATTGATAAAGATGGCAGTGAAGTTCATGTCGGTTGGGATGGTATCCATATTGATAATGCTAAGGATAAAGATAATAATATTGATTATGATTGGGAAAAATTACAGTATGAAAAACCAACTAAATTTCCGTTTGCGTTAATTATTATTGTAATTTATATTGCCTGCAGTGCTTATACATCTTTATGGCATCCTTTATGGATAATGTTATTAATTATTCCTTTGATTGATGGGGCTATTGCCGCCATTAAACATCGTGATCTCAATCAGTTTCCATATCCGGTATTAGCGCTATTATACTTTTTATATGAAGGTTTCTTTGAATATGTCTGGTCACCAACCTGGATAATTTTCTTAACAATACCAGTTTATTATGCAATAGTTAATTATTATAATTATCGAAGAAAAAAACGTAATCAAAAAGATGATGCTTAGGCATCATTTTTTAGTGCAATTTATTAATGTTATGTTATACTTAGGGCGGTGATAAGATGAAATGTTCAATAGTAAAAAAATGTGGTAGTTGTAAATATATTAATAATGATTATACATCGCAGTTAAAAATAAAAACTGATTATTGTAAAGAGTTATTAAAAAAGAATCAGTTAAATAATTATCGGGTTGTCGACATCATTAAAATGGAAAATCCATATCAATATCGTAATAAGATCATTGTAGCTTTTAATCAAAAATATGAGTTTGGTTTTTATCAAGAAGATAGTCATCGAATAATTCCTTATGATCGCTGTTTGCTTCATGAAGAAGTTAGTGATGCCATTATTAAAAAGATTCAATCTTTATTGAAACGATATCGTGTTAGTATTTATGATGAAGATCGTGGTCGTGGCTTATTGCGACATGTTTTAATTCGCCGAGCAGTAGTTAGTGATCAAACTATGGTTGTTTTAGTATGTAATGATAATGTTTTTAAAGGTTCTAAGAATTTTTGTAATGAACTAGTAAAAACGTTTCCTAGTATTAAAACAGTAGTTTTAAATGTTAATAAAAGAAAGACTAGTGTTGTTTTAGGTAATGAAGAAAAGGTTTTATATGGTAAAGGATTTATAGTAGATGAATTATGTGGATTGAAATTCAAGATTTCACCTAAATCTTTTTATCAGATAAATCATGTACAGTGTGAAAAATTATATCAAACAGCAATTGATTTATTAGAACTAAAAGGTAATGAAACAGCTATAGATGCTTATTGTGGTATTGGTACAATTGGGATGGCAGTTTCTAAACAGGCTAAAGAAGTTATTGGTGTTGAGTTAAATAAAGATGCTATTAAAGATGCTATTAATAATGCAAAAGCTAATAAAATAAATAATATTAGATTTTATAATGATGATGCAACTGATTTTATGAAAAAATTAGCTAGTGAAAAATATCCAATCGATTGTGTAATTATGGATCCACCTAGAAGTGGTAGTACTAAAGAGTTTATGGATGCCATAAAGATTTTAAAACCAAAAAAAGTAGTTTATATTTCTTGCAATCCAACTACTCAAGTTAGAGATTTAAAATATTTTTCTAAGTTAGGATATCAAGGTAATACTATGATACCAGTTGATATGTTTCCCCATACTGCACATGTGGAGACTATTGTGTTGATACAAAGGAAAGACTAGTAAAATCATTAATTTTAGGTACTTTTTCTAGAATGTTGTCTTTATATAAAAGTTAAAATAAGATTACCAAAATTGTTGTAAATAAAACTCTCCTAATTTGTAACAATAGGTAATCTTTTTGGTATTATAAAATCTGGTGAGAATCTAATAAAATCGTTTTAAAATGTACTGAGGGTTCGATATTAAAAGTTCGAATCCTTTTTAAAATTTTGTGAGGAGAAATAGCGTCTGGCTGCATTTTCCTCCCTTTTATTTTTCAAATTTATCTGTTTCATCATAGCCAAATAATAAAACTGATTTTTTCATTTTTATTGAATCTGTGTATTCCTTGTCTAAATCGTAATTTTCACATCTATTTTGTGAATATAAAATTCTGTTTCTTGTACGTTCAATGTTTTGCATTCGTAAATTAGTTGGATTTATTGTAATAATTATAAGATATCATTAAATAAACTAATTTGGATCGTTGCGTTTTACTAGTCTTTTTTATTTTTTATACAAGTTTATGATATGATTATAAAAGAAAAAGTTAAATGCTTGGAGGGATGCTAATGGCAACAGTGAAACAAATATATGATTTTGCTATTAAATGGTGTGATAAATTTCGTGATTGTGATATTAATTACATAGAATTGCTTGATCATTGGATGGCTGACGAGTGCATTGCTCTAGGTTTTAATATAGATTGTGGTAAAGCTTTTAAAGAAAAATATGGGTTGGCAATATATGATCCTGAAACGTTAAATAAAATCATTGATGATATTACAGATATTCCTTTATTGGGATCAGCAATTTATTTACGATGGAGATATTTTAATCATTGGGCATACGATTCAGCTGAAATTTTAAATCCTCAAAATCGGGCATGGTTTATTCTTGCGCTAAGTCGATTGGCTTTGCTTTGCCAAGAAAATCAATTTGTATTTAAAGGTACATTAAAAAAGATCCGGATTGTATCAAATAATGTTTGTTTTTCTTGTATGCCAGAACCTGATGATGAAGTGGAACAGCACCTTACAATCAATAATGATGGGCAAGTCTTGTTTTTAGGATATAATTTTGGTCATAATAGTATAAAACATAAGAAAATACGAAGCAAGAGTTTTAAAATTGAAAAGGAAGATGTCAAAAGATTATTTAGGGCAATTGAAACATATTTTAATAGAGAATATACAGAAGTTTTTGCTACAGACATTGGAAATTGGGTAATGGAATTGACTAATACTGAAGGAATTACTTATAAGTTTTATGGCTCGCTTTGTGCTGAATTTGATTATGAAGGTACTGATTTGTCTAATCTTATTCGTGAAATTGTCGGTATGAATGATTTGTATGTATTTGATGGTAATGCTAAACCCGATGTAATTAATAAAATCACAATAAACTATCATCGAGTTACTAAAAAAAACTTGATCAAAAACCAAAAGAAGTTAAGAAAGATTTTATTACATGGGATTATAGTGAATGTCTGATTATCGATAGGAAAAGCGGAACATTGGAATATATTCAAAATATTGGCACTGATAGCAATATTACTTTTAAATATAAGATTAATGATGGGATTGTGAATCTGCTTGAAAGGTTCGATGCAAGAAAATTATTTAAACATATTAAAGGTAATTTTGAGGATGTTATTGAAAACCCAAATGAGACCAGAGATTATATTATAACTATTGATTATACAAAAAGTCCCAGCCGGATTATTACAGGTAGTTATGATAAAAATGGTTTACCAGAAGATTTTTTATATTTTGTAGAAACAATAACTAATTTTATTAAATACTATAATATGCAAGAAATGTTTAACCCGTTTGTTTTTGGTAAAGTGAAACGACGTAAATCAGAATATATTTTTTGTAGTGTTATTTTTAAAGGCGGATATAAGAGTTATTATTATTTGACAGATGATGATAGTATAGAAATTGGTGATTTAGTATTAGTACCGGCAGGTGATGATGATCATGAAGTAGTCGTAGAGGTAGATAATATTGAATATTTTAGTAAAGAAAATGCTCCACGATCTATTGAAAAGACAAAACGAATCATTCGTAAATATATAAATGATGATTTTGCTAATTAATCTAGTAATTATATTAAGATAATAAATATGATTTCATTGTGTTATTATTTAAAGATTAATGTTAATTATTTTTAGTTTTTATGTCGTAATCCACAAAATGACTTTTATAAATGAGCATGTTATAATATTGGTAGTAAAAATTACTAGAAGAAAGGAAAGATAATAATGAAGCGAATAAGTACTGGAACTGAAAATTTCAAAGAATTACTGGATAATAATTATTATTATGTTGATAAAACAAGACTTATTGAAGATGTATTATCAGATAAAGTAATGCTGTATACCAGAGCGAGAAGATTTGGAAAGACATTGAATCTAAGTATGCTTTATTATTTCTTTTCAAACAAAGAAAAAGAAAACAGTTATTTATTTGAAGGATTGAATATATCAAAAGATAAAGAAATCCTAAAACATCAAAACCAGTATCCGGTTATCTTTTTGACTTTAAAAGATATGCAGTATTTAAATTTTGAAGATCAAAAAAAGCAATTTGTCATTCTTATTAAAGAACTGATATTAAAAAATATAGAGTTATTAGATAGTTCTATTATTGATGAGGCTGATTATAATATTTTAAACGATTTTAGATTTTTAAAACCAGATGAAGTGCAATTGAAAAATTCATTAAAAATTTTATCGAATTGTTTATATAAATATTATCAACAAAGGGTTATTATATTAATTGATGAATATGATGTACCATTACAAAGTGCCTATAATAATGGTTATTATGATGAAATGGTTGATTTTTTAAGAAGTGTTTTTTCATCAGCTCTTAAAACCAATGATGCATTGGAAAGAGGGGTACTTACTGGCTGTTTACGAATTGCCAAGGAAAGCATCTTTACGGGATTAAATAACTTTACAATAAGATCAATAACGAGCCAGTATGCCTGTGATTGTTTTGGTTTTACCCAAGAAGAAATCGATGATTTATTAGATTATTATGATCTGATAAATAAACGCGATGAGATAAAAGACTGGTATGATGGTTATTTATTTGATAAAACAGAAATTTATAATCCCTGGAGCGTTCTAAATTATATAAAGGAATTATTAGGAGATAAAGATTTTCATGCAATATCCTTCTGGGCCAATACCAGCAGCAATGATTTAGTAAGACAGTATATTGAAAATGCAACAATGAAGATGAAAGAAGAATTTGAAGAACTGATCAATGGAAAAAGCATCATAAAAAAGATAGCACCAGAGTTAACGTATCGAGAAATGAATTTTAAAAGCAGCAAAGATATGAATGATAATGTTTATAGCTTTCTGCTGTTTACCGGATATTTAAAAATCAAAGAGAAAGTATATGAAAATAATGAACTAGTAGAAGATACCTATAAGCTGGTCATTCCCAATAAAGAAGTAAAAAAGATTTATGAAAATATCTTTATGAAATGGTTTGAAAGTTATCAAAGAGAAAGAAGAAATGAGTTTATAAACAATCTTCTTGATAATCAGGAAAAGAGGGCTCAGAAGACATTAAATCAGGTTTTAAAAAGTAGTATCAGCTACTATGATAATTATGAAAGTTTTTATCATGGATTTATGGTAGGATTTTTAAATGCCGATGGGTATAAAGTAGAATCGAATCGAGAAAGCGGAGAAGGGAGATTTGATTTAGCGGTATTGCCAATGGATATTGATGATCTAGCGATTATTATTGAATGCAAACATTCAAATAGTATTAAAGAGCTAAGAAAAGATAGCAAAGAGGCAAGTAATCAGATTATTGAAAAGCGATATATTGAAGGATTACGTGATGAAGGATATGAAAATGTAATTGGCTATGGAATATCTTTTTATAAAAAACAATGTATAATTACAAAAGCATAAATGGCTATAAAAAGTGATGAATAGCCAAAGTATTAAGCAGTATACATTTAAATATACTGCTTTTTAATTATTTATATAGTTTTTTGTCAACTTGATAAATTGTTTGAATAGCATTTTTTACTTCTGTTTCAAAATCAAAATCACCTTTTTTTATACACCACATCATTTCAAATCCGGTAAAAGCATAACTTAGGGTTTTATATAAATCATAGGGATTACGTTTGTTTAAAAATTGATCTGCTTCTTGTCCTTTTTTTGTTATTGCAATACAGATTGCTGAAAAATCATCTCTAAAATCAAAACTTCCTTGATCATTATCAAGATTTATTTTAAACATCTGACCAATAATATTAAAGCCGATATCTTGGCTTTGTTTAACTAAAGAAAGAAAACAAAGCAATAGTTGTTCATAATAGTTATTAGCTAATATTAGTTGGGGAACATTACTAGAAATTTCTTTAGTTATATCATCATATAAATGAATGATAGTATCTTCTTTATTTTTAAAGTATTTGTAAAAAGTTGGTTTTGTAATGTTAGTTTTTTTACAAATATCCTGGATTGTAACGTTATTAAAACCTTTTTCTTGATAAAGTTTATATGTTTGTTTTAAAATTTTATCTTTTGTTGTCATAAAATCACCTAAACATATTATAAATGATTTTGAAGATATGTAAAACGTTTATTTTGTAACCCTTTACATTTACTATGGTAAATGATATACTTTACTCAAGTAAAGTAATTAAATGGAGGAAAACGGCTATGAAAAATGTGTTATTTGACAAAACTTATATTGGAAAAATGAAGTTGAAAAATCGTGTATTTATGTCACCAATGGGGACAACTGGTGAAGCGGATGGTGCATATAATATTGATGCCATCAATTATTTTATGGAAAGAGCAAAAGGGGGAGCTGGTTTAATTATTACTGGTGCTAATGTTGTTTCTACAAAATATGAACCACGTCCTTGTACAGAATTATCAGATTTTCATCATGTAGAAAGATTAAATATGTTAATTGATCGTTGTCATCATTATGGTGCTAAAGTATGTGTTCAATTGTCACCAGGATTAGGTAGACAACAATTTACTGATCCTTTTACACCACCTTATAGTGCTGGTAGTGTTGGGTCTTTCTGGTTTCCTGATTTAATTTGTAAACCATTTACTAAAGAAGATATTCAATACTTAGTTGGAAAAGTTGGATATTCTGCATCACTTGCAGTTATGGCTGGTGCTGATGCGGTTGAATTACATGCTTATGGTGGGTATTTATTGGATCAATTCCAATCAAAACAATGGAATAATAGAACTGATGAATATGGTGGTTCTTTAGAAAATAGAATGCGTTTTACATTAGAATGTATTGAAGCAATTAAAAAGAATATTCCTGATACAGTACCATTATTAGTTAAATTTACTCCTGATCAAAGAGTAGAAGGATTTAGAGATTTAAGCGAAGGTATCGAAATGGCTAAAATATTAGAAAAAGCTGGTGTAGATGCTTTGCATGTTGATACTGGATGTTATGAAGAATGGTATCAGGCAATTACGACAGTTTATTCAAAACCTGGACATAAATTAGATGTTCAAAAAGCTATTAAAGATGTTGTCAGTGTACCAGTATTAGGGGATGGAAAATTATTTGATCCTAAATTAGCTGAAAAAGTAGTTAATGATGGTATTCTTGATTATGTTGGTTTAGGACATGAAATGCTTGCTGATCCACACTGGGTAAATAAAGTTAAGAAAAATCAACTTGAAGATATCACTCCATGTGTTGGATGTAATGAATGTCTTTTATCTGGATTTAGCGGAAAACATTATTACTGTGCAGTAAATCCTACTTGCTATGCTGAAAAAGAATATGCTTTACCAGCAGATACTGGATTAAAACGAAAAGTATTAATTATTGGTGGTGGACCTGCAGGAATGGAAGCAGCAATTACTGCTAAAAGACGTGGCTTTGAAGTTGATCTTTGGGAAAAAGCTGATAAATTAGGTGGGACATTATGGCCTGCTGGTGGACCTGATTTTAAAGCTGATGTATTAAAATTAATTACTTATCTAGAAACACAATGTCATAAGTTAGGTGTTAATATTTCTTTAAATAAAGCGGCTACTAAAGATAATATCAAAGGGTTAGATTATGATCGAATTATTTTAGCTACTGGTGCTAATCCAGCAATGCCTCCTATTGAAGGAATAGAAAAAACAGTATTAGCGACTGATTATTTAACTCATCAAGTAACAACAGGTGATAATGTAGTTATTATTGGTGCTGGTTTAGCTGGTAGTGAAGCTGCTTGCGACTTAGCTGGTCAAGGTAAAAATACTGTTTTGATTGAAATGTTGCCAGATATTTTAGCTTTAGCTAATCATTGTTTAAATAATGATCAGCATTTGCGCAATATGATCAAAGATCGTGGTGTAAATGTTGTAACAGGAGCAAAAGTTACTAAAATAAGTGATGATAGTATCACATATGAAAAAGACGGTGAAGTTCATACAGTTAGCTGTGATACTGTTTTAAATGCAGCTGGATTTAAACCTAATAATCAATTAGAAGATTTATTAGAAGAAGAGTATGATGATAAAGTTGTTGTAATTGGTGATGCCGTTGCACCAAGAAAGATCTTAACAGCAATTCATGAAGGATATCATGCAATTAGAGTAATGGAATAATAAATAATGGAAAAGATAGCTAATGATGCTATCTTTTTTTGTTAAATAATAATTATATTGTATTAATGATTTATAATAAGTCATTAACTTTAAGTCAGTGACTTATTATACTGAAATAAAGATAAAAGAAAGGTGGTTCGTTTTGGCGATGGGTAAAAGACAAATTGCTGCTATGCAAACACGGCTTAAAGTAATTGTGGCAGCTAAAAGATTGATTGAAAAAAATGGCTTTAAAAATGTTACTATTGACGATATAACTAAAGAAGCCAAAGTAGCAAAGGGAACTTTCTATACTTATTTTAAACGTAAAGAAGATGTTGTTAGTGAGATTGCTAAATCTAATTATGATGAAATTTATAAAAGATCGGTGGAATTAAATGGGGATATAGGTGATCGAATTACTTCTTTTCTAATTGGATCGATGGAATATATTGAGCAAACTGGTCTTAAAATTTGTCAACAATGGATAAAGACTGTAGTAGAACCAGAAGATCAAGGAGGAAAAGAGAAGTTACTTTACGACTATAATATCATAAGTGATTTATTGAATCAGGCTATTGATGCTGGTGAACTTTCAAAAGAAACACCAGTAAAACAGCTATCTGATGCGATTGTGTCACAGTATTATGGTATTGTTTTGACTTGGGGAATTTTAAATGGGGCTAGTGCGCCAGTAGAGTTACTTAAAAAGTATTGTCAAGGACAGCTTCGAGATTCTTTATCACACTATCAAATCTAAAGATTAACAATATTTTATGATAATTAGATTAATGGTAGTAAAAGATGGAAGGAGTGTTAATAAAAAGATGAAAAGAAAAGCTTTTAAAGTAGTTATCTTGTATATAGTATTATGTATGGTAAGTGGTTGTGGATCAATTAATGAAAGTAATGAATCAAATACTAGTGAGGTTAATGATATGGAAAGTGGACAATTAAGTGGAACTATTCCAACTGAACTTGAATATATACTAGAAAATTATGAAACACCTGCAAAACAGCAAGGAACAATAAATAAGCTGACATATGAAACTTGGGAATCTTTTAGCTATGAAGATCATAGTCAGCCGCTAGAAAAAAATGCATGGGTATATTTACCCTATGGATATTCAAATGATCAAAAATATAACATATTTTATCTTAGCCACGGTGGCTGGAGCAATGAAACTACGATAATGGGAACTGCTCAAAATCCTAGTTCATTTAAAAATGTAGTAGATCACGCTATAGAAGATGGCAAAATGCAGCCGATGATCCTTGTTTTTCCAACTTATAACAATACTAGTGAAAATGATAGTAGTGATTATAGTTTAGCATTACAGCTAACTGATCAGTTTCATAATGAATTAATTAATGATCTAATATCGGCAGTAGAAAGTCAATATAGTACTTATGCTACTGAAACAACACCAGAAGGATTAAAAGCTAGTCATAATCATAGAGGGTTTGGCGGCTTTTCAATGGGTTCAGTTAATACTTGGTGTACTTTTCGTTATTGTTTAGATTATTTCCGTTATTTTATGCCAATGAGTGGCAGCTATACTTCAGATGGTGATTATATGGCTGATCTAGTAAGCAACCAAGGCTATGGTCCTGAAGATTTCTTTATTTTTGCAGCATCTGGTACTGATGATTTTGCTTATAATTCTTTTAAAAATCAAATTAATGCAATGACTGATGGATCAAATGATATTTTTCGTCTGGCAACTTCAAAAGCAGATGGAAATGTAGTATTTTTACAACGAGAAGGCTATAGTCATGATGCTACTGCAAGTAATGAATATACTTATAATGGTCTATGTTTTTTCTGGAATAGATAAGTTATTATTTAATTGATATTGTAAATGCTGTATCAGTAACTTTTTAATGAAAAGTTATGGATGATATGGCATTTTTATTATGATAGATTTTAAAATATCGATAGATAAGATATAATAAAATATATTATT
The DNA here is from genome assembly GCF_963931465.1 of Erysipelatoclostridium sp. An173. Taxonomy (GTDB): domain Bacteria; phylum Bacillota_I; class Bacilli_A; order Erysipelotrichales; family Coprobacillaceae; genus Thomasclavelia; species Thomasclavelia merdavium. The sequence continues at coordinate 535,120 of NZ_OZ007017.1, forward strand.
GGATAAGGAGAATTCTATGGAATTAATTATTGAACACTTACAAAAAAGTTTTGAAAAAAAAGAAGTATTAAAAGACATTAATTATACATTTAAGTTGGGGAAAATATATGGATTATTAGGTCGAAATGGAGCTGGTAAGACAACATTATTTAATTGTCTTAATCAAGATATAATAATGGATAACGGAACTGTACTATTAAAAGAAAATGATAATCAAAGACGTCTTGAAATCGAAGATATTGGATATGTACTTTCAACACCTGCTGTTCCTGAGTTTTTAACTGCTCGTGAGTTTTTAAAATTCTTTTTAGAAATTAATGAAAAACAAATTGTTAATTTAAAAACTATTGATGAGTATTTTGATTATATTAATATAAAAAAAGAAGATCGTGATCGCTTATTAAAAGATTTTTCTCATGGGATGAAAAATAAAATGCAAATGTTGATTAATATTATTTTAAAACCTAATGTTTTACTTTTAGATGAGCCACTTACTTCATTAGATGTTGTGGTTGCTGAGGAAATGAAAAATGTTTTACGTCATTTAAAAGAAGATTGTATTTTGATTTTATCTACTCATATTATGGAATTAGCATTGGATTTATGTGATGAAATCGTCATTTTAAATCATGGTAAATTACAAGAGGTATCCAAAGATCAATTAGATAATGATGAATTTAAAGATAAGATTTTAGCAATGCTAAGGGAGGAAGATTATGATTAAAACATTTTGGATTGCTTTTAGATTGCAAATTACTTATCGGGTCAATACAATTATCTATTCCTTAAAACAATTACCATTAATAAAAAGAATTCTACCTGTTTCATTATATGCAAGTAAGAGTTTAAAAGCTATTGCTAGTGTTATTTCATTATTATGGGAGATTATTACAATATTTTTATATAAAGGATTATATCTTGGATTATTTTTTATCATACCGATTTTATTTAGTAATATAGATAGTAGTTTACAGCCGGCATTTTTTCTAAATATATTATTGTTTTTAACTATAGCGGGAGCTGTTAGTAATAATCGTCTTTTTGAACCAGGACGTGATAAGTATTATAGTATTATTTTAATGCGTATGAATGCTGCTAAATATACAATTACTAATTATTTGTATGAATTATTAAAAATTATAATTGGTTTTTTAGGATTTTTAATTTATGCTAATATTACTTTTGGGTTACCACTGTATTTTTGCTTATTAGTACCTCTAGCTGTTTGTGGTGCTAAAATTATTTCTAGTTGTTATTCACTTTATCAATATAAAACAAAAGGAAAAATTCGTAACGAAAATAGTCCGGTTAAAGCAGTCTGGTCAATAATTGCAATTTGCTATTTATTAGCATATTTACCTTTTATTACCGGTTTGGTTTTACCAATATTTATAAGCATTGTTATATTGGCTATTATGTCTTTAGGAATTATTGGGTTTATTTATATCTATAATTTTTCTTTATACCGGCCAATGTATCAGGTCTTATTAGGACAAAAATTTTCAAATATTAATACTTCAATAAAAGAAATTACTAATAGTAGCTATTTAGATTCTATTAGTAATGATGTATCAATTACTAGTAAGAAAAAAGGATATGCTTATTTTAATGAGTTATTTGTAAAACGTCATCAAAAATTATTATGGCGCAGTGCTAAAAGAATCACTATTTTTACATTGGGTTTATTGATTGCAGCGATCATAGCATTACTTTCTTTTCCTAAAGTACACTATGAAATTAATAGCTTATTATTAAATTTTTTACCATATTTTGTATTTATTATTTATTCTTTTAATTCTGGAAAATCAGTTGTTCAAGCAATGTTTCGAAATTGTGATCATAGTATGCTGACATATTCATTTTATCGTCGTAAAGATGTTATTATTTCTTTATTTTATTTGCGTTTACGAGATATCATCATTATTAATTTAATGCCAGCATCGGTTATAGCAATCGGACTTCCGCTTTTAATATATATAACTGACAAAAATACTAATCCATGGATTTATCCAATCGTTTTTATTTGTATTATCGCAACAAGTATTTTCTTTTCAATTCATTATCTGACTTGTTATTATCTTTTACAACCGTATAATAGTATGACAGAAACTAAGAGTAGTACTTATAGCATTGTTATGTCAATAACTTATTTGGTTTGTTTTGCCTTTATTTATTTAAAAATGAATGCTTTTGTATTTGGACTTATCATGATTACTTTTTGTATTGTCTATATAATTATTGCTAGTACATTAGTATATCGTTATGCCTCAAAAACATTTCGGCTTCGTCAATAATAATTTAAAATGACGTTTCAATCTTTTTTGCTATATAAAACAAGATTGATTTGTAATTAAGATTATCTTATAAAATAGGATAATCTTTTTTTGTAAATATTATTTACAAAATTATGTTAATATAACTTATTTTTTATGAATATGATTTTAAAGTACTTAGATACTATTTTGATAGCTATTTGTTTTTGTTATTCTTTTTTCAAGGAGGAACAAAGACATGGATGGTTTATTAAAAAGAGTAGAAAAAAGAAGTTTACTTAAGTGTTATAAAAATAGTTATTTAAGTTATTTTTTGATGTATAACTTTTATTATTTATCATGGGCATTATTTAGTGCTCTTATTTCAGTGTATTTAATGGATCGGGGTTTTAAAGCCAGCGATGTTTCTTTAGTGGTATCAGCTTCATTTTTAACTTCGATGATAACACAGCCAATTATTGGAAAATGGAATGATGAATTTGATATTAAGAAAGTTAATGCTATTTTATTTGTTATTGTAGCTATTGGTGGTATTGTATTTATGGTATCTAATAGCTTGTTTATGATTGCTGTTAGTTATAGTGTTGTATTAATGATGATCAATGGTGTTAACCCAGTAATGGAAAAAATTGCGACAGCTTCACCATATCAATATGGAAAAATTAGAATTTGGGGAACAATTGGTTATGCTTTAGGTTCTCAATTTGCAGGAATACTGTATGATTTAGTAGCTCCACAAGCTATTTTTATTGTTTTTGTTTTAACAATGATTTTATGTATAATTGGGCTGGTTGGGACTGAGCCGGATATAAAAAAAGAAGCTGCTAAGGAAAATGAAAAAGTAAAGACAATGACGCTTTTTAAAAATAAAAAGTTTGTTTATTATTTAGCTATATGTGCAATTTTTTATGGTGTTACTAATATGTCAAATACCTTTGTTCCTTCAATGCTGACGGATAAAGGGTTAGATGTTGATGTTACATCGACTATTTTATCAATTGCAGTATTTTGTGAAGCACCTTTAGTTTTATTTTCTAATCGTTTTATGGATAAAATTGCAAATAAAACTTTATTAATTATTTCTATTAGTATGGTTTGTTTACAATGTGCGGTATATGGTTTTGATTTACCATTGATCTTTATTTTGTTGATAACATTTTTAGCTAAACATCCTTCAGGAATGTTGTATATTATGATAAATCTAAAAGTTATTAATACTTTAATTGATGAAAATCAGCAAATTACTGCTTTGGCATATGTAGCAACATTGAAGAATTTAGTAGCTATTATTTTTCAAAATGTTGCTGGTAATATCTTAGATGTAACTACATATTCTAATCTTTATCTAATTTGTTTTGGGTGGATGTTAGTTGCTTTGATTTTAGTTATTTTCTTTAAAATAAGTAGTGGTAACGATAAAAAATTATTTAATTAGGGCTAAAGAATATTTTGGTAATTAGAAAAAATAAAAGAAAAAACCTCTTTTGTAAATGTATATAAATAACAAAGGAGGTTTTTTATGAAAGAAACAGATAAAAAGATTTATGATTTTAAAAGTGATGTTCTATTTAAATATTCTTTAGCTGATGATAAAGATTACGATTGTCGTTATTTATTAAAACTGTTTATTGAAGGTATTTTAAATATTCAATGTCAGGATATCAAAGTTTTGAATCCCGATTTAAGTCGTGACCATGTTGAAGATAAAGATATGATCTTAGATATTAGAGTAACTGTTGCATCGGGTGAGCAGATTGATATAGAGATGCAAAATTCTTCTTTTTCTGTTAGTCAACGTCATCGTTTTCAACTATACGGAGCTAAAATGCTTACATATCAGGAAAAAAAGGGAAAGAAATATAGATATATAAATCCAGTCTATCAAATTATTTTTATCAATGATATAGATAGTGATAATCTACAGCTTTATGATACATATCAAAGTAGAAATAAAGAAGGTAAATTAGAAAAGAATAATCTGATGAATCGAGTATATGTTCAAGTGCCGTATATCAATGTCATAAAGCAGTATAAAGAACTAGATGAATTCAGTGAATTAGAACTAGCGATCTATATATTTGCAAACGGAATAACAGATGATATAATGAAACTGAAAGAATCGAAGGTGATTGGAATAATGAAAGACAAGATGGAAAGATTTAATCAGAATGATGAACTAAGATTAGCAGCATATAATCGGGAACTGAATATTTATGCCCATGAAATGGAACTCGAAGAGAGTTATCAAAATGGAAAAGCAGAAGGGAAAAAAGAGGGAAGAGAAGAAGGAATTTTGCTTGAAAAAAAGAATCTAACTCTTCAGTTATTTAAATCAAAATTTCCCAATGAAGATGATAATTTTTTAAGTAATCTAGAAGCAAAAGACTATGATATGATTTTTAAAATGCTGTTAGAGGAACAATCACTAGAAAAAATTAAAGATGTAATAAAAAGGTCAATTTAAAGTTGCGATTTAGCAGTTTTTATTCTATGAAGTACTAATTAAGTATAATTGTATTTTATAAATATTTTCATATTGGATAACCACTGTGAAAATGAAACTGAAAGAATCGAAGGTGATTGAGATAATGAAAGACAAGATGGAAAGATTTAATCAGGACGACGAACTAAGATTAGCAGCATATAATCGGGAACTGAATATTTATGCCCATGAAATGGAACTCGAAGAGAGTTATCAAAATGGAAAAGCAGAAGGGAAAAAAGAGGGAATAGAAGAAGGAATGGAAATCGGTAAAGAAGAAGGGATTTTGCTTGAAAAAAAGAATCTAACTCTTCAGTTATTTAAATCAAAATTTCCCAATGAAGATGATAATTTTTTAAGTGATCTAGAAGCAAAAGAGTATGATATTATTTTTAAAATGCTGTTAGAGAGTCAATCACTGGAAAAAATCAAAGATGCAATAAAAAGATAAATTTAGAAATAGTGTTGTTTTAAATATTGACAACACTATTTTTTATTAAATCTATAAATGGAGTTAATTTGTTTTTATTGATTTTTAAATAAGAGATGTAATACATTATTTTCATTTGGTTATCGATAATAGGAATTAAAACCCTATTGTTTCCATCGTGACGATAGTGCCTAACTAAGCTGGTAGTTGTTGTAATGACATTTGGATCATTTAAAGCCTGGCAAAATATGAAATAATCAGTATAAATGGTAAAATTGATAGTTTTTTGTAATTCTTCCCAATAAGGTTTTTGTTTCTTTGTATAATAATAGCCCGGAATATAAAAACGTGTTATTTTTTTAATGCGTGTATCTTGTAAAGAAATCGAACTTTCTTTAGCAAGGGGGTGACTTTTATCAACTGATAAATACATTCTTTCTTCGACAAAAGGAATACTTTCTATCTCTAAATGATTAAGTGGTTTACTGGAAATAGTTAGATCGTATTTTTCATCTAATAATATTTTAATTTCATCAGTGTTTGATAAGTAGCTTTCGTATTGAATTTCATTAATGATTGATGAAAAAAAGGGAGCACAATACCACATAGGTCCTGGATCACAAAAACCGATTTTAGTTTTAAGATATTTTTGTTTATAATTGATTAGTTCTTCTTTCATGACTTCGCTTTGATTTAGAATCAAATTAGTATGTTTTAAAGCAATCTTTCCTGCTTCATTTAAAATAATTTTGTTTTTAGTATGATCGAATAGTTGAATTTCTAATTCAGTTTCTAATTTTTTTAAACTAGTACTTAAAGCGGGTTGTGAGATATGTAGTTTTTTAGAAGCAATTGAAATTGAATTGTTTTCAGCGATGGCTTTAAATTGGATCAATTGAGTTAATTCCACAAGTAATACCTCCAGTATAAATTTTATTTAATCTAGATTAAAGATAATATAATGTTAAAATCTATGTTTATATAGTATCATAGTATTTGTAAAAGTTAAACTACATGGAGGTCAGTTATGAAAACTAGAAAAATTGGTAATTTAGAAGTATCGGCTGTAGGAATGGGAATTATGGGCTTTTCACATGGTTATGGTAAAGTTCCTAGTGAAAACTATGCTATTGAAGCAATTCGTAAAGGATATGAAGCTGGATGTACATTTTTTGACACAGCAGAAGGTTATGGTAAAGAACAGTTTTATCTAGGTCATAATGAACAGTTATTAGGAAAAGCAATCAAACCTTTTAGAGATAAAATTGTTTTAGCAACTAAATTTCATCTTGAAGATCAAGATTTACAAACTAGTGAAACATTAGAACAGGTTATTAGACGCCATTTAAATAAATCATTAGAAAATCTTCAAACTGATTATGTGGATTTATATTATTTACATCGTTTAAATGAACAAGTGCCAGTTGAAGATGTAGCGAAAGTGATGAAAAAATTAATCGATGAAGGATTAATTAAAGGCTGGGGATTATCACAAGTAGATGTAGATACATTGAATCGTGGACATCAGATTACTCCAGTAACAGCAGTACAAAGTATTTATTCAATGGTTGAAAGAGATTTGGAAAAAGAAATTTTCCCATATTGTTTAAAACATAATATTGGTGTTGTGCCATTTTCACCAATTGCTAGTGGCTTTTTATCAGGAAAAGTTACAGTGGAAACTAAATTTGAAGGTGATGATGTTAGAAAATGGGTACCACAGTTATCAAAAGAAAACATTGTTGCTAATCAACCAATTTTAGATGTTTTAGATAGATTTTCTAAAGAAAAAAATGCAACTAATGCGCAAATTTCATTAGCATGGATGTTACATAAATATCCTAATTGTGTACCAATTCCTGGTTCTAAAAATCAAGAAAGAATTCTTGAAAATTTAAATGCGATGAATGTAGAATTAACTGATGAAGAGTTTAAACAATTAGAAGCAGCTCTAGATGCTTGTACAGTACATGGACATCGTGGTAATGTTGAAAGTGAGAAAAAAACATTCTCAAATAATTGGAGAAAAAAATAACAAAGTATGGCAAAACCATACTTTGTTTATTTTAATAATTAGAATTATTTATCACCGAAATATCTATCTAATAATCCTTTAAGAGCTTTACCATGTCTAGCTTCATCACGAGCCATTTCATGAACTGTATCATGGATTGCATCTAAGTTGTTTTTCTTAGCACAAGTAGCTAATTCAACTTTACCAGCAGTTGCTCCGAATTCGCAATCAACACGCCAAGCTAAGTTATCTTTAGTAGTAGCTTTCATGTTAGGTTCTAAATCTTCACCTAATAATTCTGCAAATTTAGATGCATGTTCTGCTTCTTCCCATGCAGCTTTTTCCCAGTATAAACCGATTTCTGGATAACCTTCTCTATGAGCGATTCTAGCCATGCATAAATACATACCTACTTCTGAACATTCACCTTCGAAGTTAGCTTTTAATTGATCGAAGATGTATTTTTTATCTTCTTCAGAAATATCTGGGTTGTTTTTTACTGTTTTTGCATAGATTCCATATTCATGTTCTGCTGCAAGAGTTAATTCTCCTTCAACTTCTTTAAATTTGTCAGCTCCAACGTGACATACTGGACATTCTGCAGGAGCAGCATCTCCTTCATAAACATATCCACAAACTGTACATACAAATTTTGCCATTTTTTTATCCTCCTAATTTTTTATCCATCTAAATTTTACTCATTTTTTATTGTATCGTCAACTCGATTGCACTTTTTTTTAATTGTTTTGAAAATTAAAAATAATTTAATATTTTTTCTAAAGTTTGTTAATAATTAAGAAAAGAGGAATTTAATAAATAGTATCTTATGTATTAATAGAAGATGCTCATTTTGTTGGTAATTTAAAACATGTTGTTTGGCAAGTTTGGGATTTAGCTAAAGAATTATAATATTTATTTTAAAAGAACGATTTATTTTCGTTCTTTTAATTTTTAATAATTTGCATCTAAAAATTATATTTGTTAGAATTAAAGAGCTAGGGGTGAGATAATGGATCGCAAATTATTAGAACAATTAATTACCGTGGTTGATGAAGGATTTGATATTATGCAAGAATATGCTAATAAACCACGCCAGTTTAATGGAATCATGTTATATCCAGTAGAAACCCAGACATTAGAAATTATTGGCCAAAATCCTGGTATTACTGCTTCAAAGATTGCTAAAGAATTAAAGAAAACATTGAGTGCTAGTAGTCAAATTTTAAAGAAACTAGAGCAAAAAGAATTAGTTTCTAGAATTAAAAATCCTCATAATAATCGCGAATATAATTTGTATTTGACTGACGTTAGTAAATCGATTATTGATTTACATAGTGAATTGGATGAAATGATTTATAGTCGTTATCAAGAGGATTTAAAGGATTTAAGCAATGAGGAGATTTTGAATTTTATTAAGGTACAAAAGGCATTGAATAAAGAGTTTTTAAGGGACCTGGAAGAATCTTTTTAGGTTCTTTTTTGTTGCAAAAATTAGGATATTATGTATACTATAGTTAAGCACCTTAACAATAGGGAGGAAATGGAGGAATGACGATGAAATATGATTTTGAAACTTTAATAGATCGTAGTAATAAAGGATCTGGAAAATGGCAAGAAATGAAAGCTATTAATCCTGATGTACCTGTTGGGGTTGCCCCTTTATCAGTAGCTGATGTTGATATTAAATTAGCACCAGAAATTCAAGAAGGATTAATTGAGTTTTTAAAAGATGATCCAGTATTGGGATATACATCACCAAAAGATGATTATTATGATGCTGTTATTAACTGGATGAAAAATAAATTTAATTATCATGTTGAAAAAGATTGGATTGTTTTATCTAATGGGATCGTTCCAGCTTTAGGTGATGGTGTAGCAGCTTATACTGAAGCAACTGATGGTGTAATTATTTTTACCCCAGTATATTATCCATTTTATAAAGCCATTGAAAACAATGGTCGTAAAGTAGTGAAATGTCCATTAATCAATAATGATGGTCATTATGAAATTGATTTTGATAAATTTGAAGAACTTGCAAAACAAACAGAAAATACTTTATTAATTTTATGTAGTCCTCATAATCCAATTGGTAGAGTATGGACAAAAGATGAATTAACAAAAATTGCTCAAATTTGTTTAGAAAACAATATTATTATTTTATCTGATGAAATTCATGAAGATTTAACAATGCCTGGTTTTACTCATACACCAATTGCAACTATTAGTGAAGAAGTTGAAAATATTACAATAACTTGCAGCGCTCCTAGTAAAAGTTTTAATATTGCAGGGTTACAAGGTTCTAATATTATTATTAAAAATCCTGAGTTACGAGAAAAACTTACTAGTCAACAAGGTAAAAAAGGTTTCCATTCATTAAATACTATTTCTTTTGAGGCTACTAGATTGGCTTATAGTAAAGGTGAGGCCTGGTTAGATGAATTTAAGGAATTAATATATACTAATTATCAATTAGTTGTTGATTTTATTAATAAAAACTTACCAAAAGTTAAAGTTACACCACTTGAAGGTACATATTTAATGTGGCTTGATTTTAGAGCTTATGGTTTAACTTATCAAGAATTAGAAAAAAGAATGCAACATGCTAATTTATACTTAGATGAAGGATATGTCTTTGGCAAAGAAGGACAAGGATTTGAAAGAGTTAATATTGCAACACCTACAAAAGTATTACAAGCAGCATTAGATCGTTTATATGAAGAGTTTAAAGGAGAATAGAAAATGAAAAATGTAGTAAAAACAAATAAAGCTCCAGGAGCAATTGGACCATATAGTCAAGGAATTAATGTTGGTGATTTATATTTCTTTTCAGGACAAATCCCATTAAATCCAGAAACTAATGAAATGCCAGAAGGAATCGAAGCACAAGCGCATCAGGCATTAAAGAATGTTAAAGGATTATTAGAAAGTCAAGGATTGGATTTTTCTAATGTTATAAAAACAACAGTATTTTTAGATAACATGGAAGATTTTAATACTGTAAATGAAATTTACGCAACATATTTTGTAGAACCATTTCCAGCAAGAAGTGCTGTTGAGGTAGGGAAATTACCAAAGGGCGCTTTAATTGAAGTTGAAGTAATTGCAAGTAAATAGTTGTTATCAGCATCATTATCGATGCTGATTTTTTGTTAAAATACATGTTTAATAATTGACAAAAGATAGAATATAATCATAATAAATATGAGCATTGTAAATATCTTTCATATGAAAGATATTTGTTTTTATATGATAAAAGGGTGATAAATTTTATGGAGAAAAGAAAAATAAGAGAAGTTGATATAAATGAGTATCTACCGGTTTTAATAGATATTGTTAATACCGGTCGTGATGTAAGTCTATTGGTTTCTGGTAGTTCAATGTCCCCATTTTTGATACATCATCGTGATACAATCATAATTTCTAAGCCTGATAGATCTTTTAAAAAAGGGGATATGGTTTTTTTTAAGAGAATTAATGGACAGTACGTAATGCATCGTATTCATCATATTGATAAATCTGGTAATTTATTTTTAGTTGGTGATGGACAAAAAGTGATTGAAGGACCAATCAAACCAGAACAAGTATTTGGTATTATTTATAAAATAATCAGGAATGGCAAGGTTATTACTAAAGGTAATTTTTGGTGGTTTTTCTTTGAAAAAATATGGATTCGAATGATACCGTTTAGAAGATCTGTCTTATGGGGGTATTCTAAATTGAAAAATATTTTTAGAAACTAGTTTATTATTTGCTATAAAGTTTTGATTAGAAGTATAATAATAGGATTAAGATACATATTTATCTCAATCCTATTATTTTACCAATTATTATCTTTATCACTTAAAGCAATTAATCCTTCTTGTAAAAGATGATTTATAAAAATAATCGCATCTATAGTTGCAGTTTCTCTATCAACTTGATATTCTTTTAAAATCATATCTATTAACTCTTCAAAAGTTTTAGCCTCTTCAATATGATTGTAAATAAAAGCAGCTGTTTCTGTTAGGGTAATCATTCCATTAAATTCTTCTGTAGTATTTCCTGTCGGAATTAAGATATATTCACCTGCGATTTCTCTACATAAAAAATCTTTAACTTTTTTCATTTGAATTCTCCATTTTCAATTTTTCAAGTATGTTTTTTGTATATTCACACATATATTGTGGTTCATTATCAAAACTATTTGTTTCGCAATAAACAGCAGCTAAACAAACCTGGCATACTTCTTTTTTTGAACAATTGAGACATTTTTTTGGTAAATGTAGCTTTTTTGTCTCATTTATTAAATATTGCCAAGAGTTGTTAAAATCATTTTTGAAAACATCTATCCCAATATTATTGATAAACACACAAGGAGTAAGTTTTCCATACCATGTTATCCAAAAAGCGCTTTTTCCTGCCCGACAATTTATAGAGTCGTTTTTATTGTAAGCTACTGAATTTAATTTTTTTAATACCATTGTTTTATAATTATCATATTCTGTTTTGGTTTTTTGCTTCTTTTTAATTTCTATAGATTTTAATGCTGCTTTCTCTGCGGTTAAGCGAGATTCTTCTTGAAATAAACAATTTCTTTCTCTATGAGAAGGATAGATATATGTATCCATTTTCATATAAAGTCCAAAATCATTTGCTATCTTTATAAAATTATTTATTTCATGCTGATTTTCAGGAACAATTGTTCCATTAAGTTTAATATCTATATTATTTTTTAATAAAAGCTTAATGCCATTTATAGCTTGATCAAAGCCATGGGGGTTATGGCATAGTTTTTTATATGTTTCATTGCAAGTTCCGTATAAAGTAACATTTATTCTTCTAGGTCTATGTTTTCTAAATAATTCTGATATTTCTTCATTTATAAGAGTCCCATTTGTATTTATTGTAACAATCATCCCTAAATCAAGTAAGCCAAGATATATTTCTTTAAAATCAGGATGTAGCAATGGTTCACCGCCAGAAATTAATACAAATAATGTTCCAGCTTTTTTCATTTGACTAGCAACACTAAGCCACTCATCTGCGCTCTTTAATTTCCCTATTTTATGCATTTCTTCAGAACTTAGTTTTATAAAACACATATTGCAATTCATATTACATAAAGGTGTAAGTTCAATAGTGCCGTTAATTGGTATATTAGCTTGAGTAGCTTTTATAATCAATCTTTCTTCTATTTTTAATTCATTATTTGATAAATTCATATTATCTTATATTTTCCTTAATGTATAAAAAGACTATAATAAATTAATTAAAATTAATTTATTATAGTCATAATTACTATGAAGCGTTAGGATTTGTTTCCCATTGAGCATCGCTTACTTTTGAAAAATGTCTATGAGTTTGTCCATCTCCGTCTGACCAATAATAAACATCATATGCTTTGCCATTATCCTCATATCCGAACCAACCAAGACGTTGTGGCTGCCACATAGCATTTGCTTTTGGACCGTCACCTGGCACTCCTTGAACTCCATTGTGCCATACACCGCATCCATAAACACCATTATTTGTAAGTTTTTCATCACCCTTGTCGTATTTATCATTGCCATTTTTGTCAATAAAACCATAACCAGTTGGAACGTTACAATTAATTCTCCAGCAAGCAGCTATATATTCATTGGCTACAAAGGTTTCGCTTTGCAGCATAGGTTTTACATACGTTTTCACGATTTTCCCCTCCTCATTTCAATATAGTTTTTACAAATAAGATTATACTACTCTTATTTTTCATTTGCAACTGATAATTCCTAAAAAGAATAACAAAAATACATATTTTATATATTTAATAAAAAAATGCGAAAAATTTTTCTCTTTTTTATAAATTTATAGATTGATAAAATTCTAATATCAAGAATTTTGTTACCTTTTTAAAAAAAAACAGTGACAAAAAAGATTCAAAAACAAAAGAAAAAAGGAGAAAAAAATGAGCATAAGACAAAGAAAAAGTAAGAAATCAAGGACCGGTTTTACATACCAGGTTTATTTTAATTATGTAGATTCATTAAGTGGAAATCGAAAAAAGTTTTCTAAAAGTGGTTTCTTATCATATGAAGATGCACAACTATATGAAAAGAAAAAAAAGATTGAACTAAATACAACTCAAAACTATATAAAAAAATATAAGATAACATTACATCAAGTATTTGAAGAGTGGCTAGAATTAGAAGCTAAATATTATTATCAAGACAATACCATTATTGATTATAACAACCGTTATCAAAAGCATATTAAAAATCGATTAGGTAACATTTTGATTTGTGAAATCAATTATAAAGTATTTCAATCTTTTTTTAATGAAAATGCTAATATAGGTATTAATACAAATCATAAATTAAAAGATATATTAAATGTAATTATAAATTTTGGCATTAAGTGTAACTATATTGATCAAAATCCATTACATTTAGTTCATATTTCAGGAAAAAATAAATCGAGAACTAGAGATTCATTAGTTTATAAAGATAAAGATTTCTTTAACATTATTGATGAATTAAGAAAAAAACCTTCAGATAAAAGAAATGCTTATATAATCGCTTTATATATAGGCCGTTATACAGGATTAAGAATTTCTGAAGTATTTGCTTTAGATAAAAATGATTTTGATTTTGATAATCAATTGATATATGTTTCTAAAAAAATGATTTACGCTAATAAAACAAGACAGGAATTAACAGTTTCATCAAAAATGAAATCAAAAGCTTCTAAATCCGTATTACCTTTCCATCAAGATTTACAAGAAATAATTTTAAATTGGTTTAAAATTCATCCTCACAAACATGTAATTAGTGATAAACATGGAAAATATTTAAATCCTAAACAGTTAGAATACACATTATGGAAAATTTCAAAAGAACTCGGCATCCACTTTCATTTTCATATGTTAAGACACACTTTAGCAACAAGACTAATTAATAGTGGTGCCGAATTAAAAGCTAATCAAGAAATTTTAAGGCACTCAAATATTACAACTACAATGAACATTTATACTCATATAAATGAATCAAATAAAAGAGATGCTCTATATAAAGCTTTTCCTAAATCAGAATAACAATAAGGTTAGTATAATCTTATTTGTAAAAATTATATTGAAATGAGGAGGGGAAAATCGTGAAGATGAAATATGAGAGTCCTTTGATGTTTGCAGAAACATTTGTTGCAAATCAATATATCGCTGCATGTCAAGAACCTATTTACAAAGTTGAACCAACACGAGTTCGTTGTCAATCTCCAGGACATCAAAATACTCAATACAACACAATGTTTTTAGATTCACAAAGTGCTTGTGTTGTTAAATTTAATCCTGGTGTTGGCAGTGCTGAGGGCGATATTTTCCATACACAATTTGAAGCTTGTGCATATAAAGACGGATGTAATAGACAAAACTGGTTACAGAGTCACCCTGGGGATCAAGATTTTTCTCAGCATAAAAAAGAACACGATAGTCGATTTTGGGCTAATGACGGTGCTTTTATTATGCATGATACAACTATTGATTTGAGCTTTGCTGAAAAATATCAATTATCATAAGAAGAAATTTAAATTTCTTCTTATTTTTGTATATTGAAAGGAATTCTATGGATTATTATTTTAAGATTGCAAATTGTATTATAAAAATATCATCGCCATTTGAAATATTCTGGAATAAATATATTAATAAGTTTTCCTGTGATAAGACTGATAGCATTGATGAATATTATAAATTACAAGTCGTCGATGAATTAAAACCAATGGGAAAACAGATTTATAATGATGGTAATCAAATAGTATTTAAATCAGATAATCATGAGGATAGACTGCATTATTTTCTAGGTTGGGATATTCCTTGTATGATGTATAGAGAATTAGATGATAAAAAAATGATCTATCTAAATCATGGGTTTATTGATTCATTTAAAAGGAATGAAAATTATTGTATTTTCAATGCTTTAGCTTTTGAAAAAGTTTTAATTAACCATAAAGCTATTGTATTACATTGTTCATATATCGTTGTTAATGATTACGCTATTTTGTTTAGTGCTCCTAGTGGAACTGGTAAAAGTACTCAGGCTAATTTATGGAAAAAATATAAAAATTCTACTATTGTAAACGGAGACAGAGCTATTATCAAAAAGATAGATGATGTTTATTATGCAATGGGAACACCTATATGTGGATCATCTGATATCTGTGAAAATATATCAAAGCCATTAAAAGCTATTATATATTTATATCAATCACCAGAAAATCATATTGAAAAATTAGATCAAAAGAATATGATAAAAAAATTAATTAGTGAAACAACAATTAATTTTTTTAATCCCAATTTTTTAAATAGTGCTTTTGATATTATTTCAGATATATCAAAACACATTAGTATGTATGATTTTTGGTGCACTAAAGATATAAATGCAATTGAATGCTTAGAAAAAACATTAGGAGGTAAATCATGAATCCACTAAATTATCTAAATCCAATTGAACAGAGGATTTGTAACAAAGCTGATTTAGCAAGAATCCCAATAGCCGGGAACATTGAACTTTTACCTTTATGTAATATGGATTGTAAAATGTGTTTTGCGAAAATGACTAAAGAGCAAATGGAATCTCATGCTCCAATGCATTCATATAAAGAATGGTTAAAAGTGGCTAAAGAGATGAGTGATGCTGGCATGTTATTTTTGTTGCTTACAGGTGGTGAAACTTTTTTATATCCACATTTCAAAGAACTTTATCTTGGTTTAAAAAAACTAGGTATAATTGTATCAATCAATACTAATGGTACACTAATCACTAAAGAAATTGTAGATTATTTAGCTTCTGATCCGCCTAGACGTTTAAATATAACTTTATATGGTGCCAGTGATGAAACATATGAGAAATTATGCAACAATCCAAAAGGTTTTACTCAAGTAATGCATGGTATAAAACTGCTTAAAGAAAAAAATATTGATATAAAACTTAATTGTAGTTTAACGCCTTTAAATATTCATGAACAAGAAAAGATTTATCAGATAGCAGTAGATTTAGATTTGCCTATCGATATGGGATATTATATGTTTCCACCATTAAGAGAAAATAATATTTCAAATGTGGCATATCGATTAACAGCAAAGCAAGCTGCTCAAGCAAAATTTAATTTTGAAAAATTAAAAAGAAAACCCGAAGAAATGAAAGAATATGTTTCAAATATTTTAAATATTTATAGAACATATGAACAAAAAACTGATTATACAAAAGGATATACTTGTCGTTCGGGAAATAGTGTTTTTTGGGTTAACTATGATGGTACAATGAGTGCTTGTAGTTTTACATATGATTATCAAATCAATATTTTTGAAAATAATTTTGCTGAATCTTGGCAAAAATTAGTCAACCATGTATCAAATTCAAAACTTTCTAGAAAATGTCATGATTGTAAAAAAAGAATTCTTTGTGGAAGATGTGCAGCTGCTGCATATGCTGAAACAGGTAAAATAGAGGGAGTACCTGACTACTACTGTGAACTGACGGATCATTTTATAGATTTATTAGAAGAATACGAGGGAAAAACAAATGAAGATAAATAAAAATTATGTTGTTAAAAATATCATTGGAGAAGTAGTAATTGTTCCAACTGGTGAGACAGCACAATATTTTAATGGTCTCATAAGTACTAATCAAGTTGCTGGGTTTATTTGGGAAAATATGGAAAAATGTGATACTCCAGAAGATATGCTGAAATTAGTACTAGAAAATTTCGATGTTGGAGAAGAACAGGCAAGAAATGATGTACTCGGTTTTTTAGATACGTTAAAAAAAGCAAAAATGATAGAATATTAAGATTAATATATTTTTTAATAACCCCCATTTAGTTAATAATTTAATTGTAAGGGGGTATTATTGTGCAACTATGGCATCAATTAAGTTGGAAATAAGCATAGGTATTTGTCATCGAGTGAAATGAACTGTAAGTCGTTAATAGCAAGTAATGTTATGAATGAAAGAGGCAGTTTAGCAAGAGGCAAGAAATGTTTACGTGAATTAATCAAGTAGTAAAAGGAAAATGCTAATTATTTTAAAATCGGAAGAATGAAGATATTCATGAATATGTTTGGATAGTAATTAAGACATAAGATGTGAATAATTATTATTAAGCAGTAGAAAATACTTGGCAAGATAAAAAAGAATCTAGCAGTTATTAAATAAGGGAAATCTATTTATTCGTTAACTTAAAGTTAGTACAAACAAGCAAATGGAAATATAGTGAATTTTTTATTAAATGCATATTACCAGCTACAAGAAAAGTGGATCAATCAGGTTTAATCTCCTAGAATACTATCTAAAATAGTTGTTATTAGTATATAATGTAGTGTTGTATATGAAATCGATATGTACGGTGCAATGTGAAGGACGGAAATATTTTATTTTTCTTTAGCTCTATTATATAAAACTATTGTCTGAATGTTTTATTGAAGATATGTGATATAGGTAATTTATTAATAAGTCATTTATATTATTTGAAATAATTAGTTATAAATTTAAGATTTTTGATGAAATAATTGTGAGATTAATCATAAAAAATTATTAAATTTTTGTGAATGATAAATTACATTTACAATTTTTTTACAAAAAATTATAAAAAAATATAAATTTATGAATTATACAAAATTATGTTACAAATATTTTCATTTTTATCTGTTTTTACTAAAAAACATCTTAGATTAGTTTATTCTAGGATGATGTCATGGATAAAAAAATCATTTTTTTAATTTTATTTGCTAATGATAAATCACATATCAATTAAAAATAACAAAATATTACGTTGAAAATTATATTTTTTTACTCTATAATGGAACAGAAGTTAAAAAAATATCTTAGATTAAACTATTCTAGGATAACTTCAGTACAATATTTTTGATGAAGTAATCACTGACTTAGCGCATGTTATGGATTTGAAATGGTCATAGTAAAACCGCGGTGGAACTATATTCTTTAATAGTTCCACTGGGATTGTGCTGTCTTTAGGAGGTAGCTATGGAAAATGGATTTGTATTACAAATCGATTATAAGAATGAAAATAAAATATTAGATATCTTAAATTCAGATCTTTTTAACGATTGTTTAAAAAGGTCTTTTATTTTGAGAAGAAAACAGTTAAAGAATTATGGAAAAGACTGGAAGTTATATGAAGTTGATATTATAAAGGGATATATATTTATGGAAATGATTGATTTGGATTTATTTAAGAAGAAGCTTAGTAAATGCAAGGAAATCTTTGAATTAAATAATCATAATAAGATACGTTTAGTTAAATTACAAAAGCACGATCTAGGTTTTTTAAATAAGTTTAATTCAACAGTTATTGATAATTCTACTGGGGATATCGAAAATGGAAAAATTATTGTTAAAGAAGGACCATTGATAGGAAAAGAAGATTTGATTAGAAAAGTTGATCGTCATAAACGATTAGCTTTTTTTAATTATAAATTTTCTTTTGATAATTATGACATATGCTTAGGGTTAGAAATCAAAAATAAGACAGTTTAAATATATTTTTATAAAGAATAACTTTGAGGGGATATTATGATTTATAAGGGATATGTTAAAAGAGTAATTGATTTTGTCTTGTCATTATGTGGGTTGATTATCTTAAGCCCGGTATTTTTGATTTTATGTATCTGGATAAAGCTGGATAGTAAAGGACCAATTTTGTTTAAACAAAAAAGAATAGGTATCAATAAATCAAACTTTAATATTTATAAGTTTAGAACAATGTATATTGATACCCCTAAAGATATGCCTACTCATATGTTAGCTGATCCTGATCAGTATATTACTAAAGCTGGTCATTTTTTAAGAAAAACTTCTTTGGATGAATTGCCACAAATAATTAATATCTTAAAAGGGGAAATGTCAATTATTGGACCAAGGCCAGCTTTATGGAATCAGGATGATTTAATTGCTGAAAGAGATAAATATCAGGCTAATAATGTTAAACCTGGATTAACAGGATGGGCTCAAATCAATGGCAGAGATGAATTGGAAATACCAGTAAAAGCAAGATTGGATGGAGAATACGTTAAGCGTATCTCTTTTTTATTTGATCTGAAATGTTTCTTTGGAACAATAACATCAGTGCTTAAATCAGATGGTGTTGTTGAAGGAGGAACTGGTGAACTTCATAAAAAGGATGGTGAAGTATCATGAAAATAATGGTAATTACAAATCATTCGTATATGCTTTATCAGTTTAGAAGAGAATTGATTCAAAAATTGTTAGATGAAAAAAATGAAGTTGTACTGGTAATGCCTTTTGTAGGCCATGAGCAGGATTTTAAAGATATGGGATGTACTTGTGTTCCAATTGAGATGAAAAGACGGAGTATCAATCCTTTTTCTGATCTTAAACTGATGAAGGATTATAAGAAAATACTGCTGGAAGAAAAACCGGACAAAGTAATAACTTATTCAATCAAACCCAATATTTATAGTGGTATGTTATGTCGGCATTATAAGATTCCTTATTATGCTAATGTCCAAGGGCTTGGGTCAGCCTTTGAAAGAAGGACATTAGCCATGTGTGTTTCAATTTTATACAAAAGGGCATTGAAATATGCTAAAAGGGTATTTTTTGAAAATCAGGGAGATGCTAATGTTTTTACCAATAATAGCTTGATTAAGTTAAATCAAGCATGTGTTTTGCATGGAGCAGGTGTTAATCTAGATAGATATTCTTATCAAAAATATCCTCAGGATGATGTGATTCATTTTATTTTTGTAGGGAGAATAATGAAGGAAAAGGGAATTGATGAGCTTTTTTATACTGCTAGAAAAATGAAAAAATTATATGGTGAAAAAGTTATTTTTGATTTAGTTGGTTTTTTTGAAGATGAATATAAAGATATTGTAAATGAATTAAATGAACAGGGAATAATTAGTTATCATGGCTTTCAAGAAGATGTCAGACCTTTTTTAACAAAAAGTCACTGTTTATTATTGCCTTCTTATCATGAGGGAATGGCCAATACAATACTGGAAGCTTCAGCAATGGGGAGACCAGTAATTGTATCAAATATAACAGGATGTAAAGAAGGGGTCATTGAAGATAAGAGTGGATATTTAATTGAAGCAAAAAATAAGCAAAGTTTATTTGAAAAAGTTGAACAGTTTTATCAATTGACTGCTGATGAAAAAGAAAAAATGGGTTTAACAGCCAGAAGATTTATGGAGATGGAATTTGATAAAACAACTGTAGTAGAAACAACATATAAGGAGTTGATGCTATGACGATGCTGTTAGCTATTTTAGCCATAGTTACAGGTTTGGCTTATATGTCACAAAGAGTTGCAATTCAATATGCTGATAGTGGCAAAACCAGAAATTGGGATATATATTTAATTATTTTATTAATATTTTTAATACTATTTGCGGGTCTAAGAACTAGTTATAATGATACTCAAAACTATATTGCTGGATTTCAAAATTCTACTACGATCAGATTGTTTTTAGCAGATACATCCAATTTAGCATTATTGGAAAATCCATTATTTTATGGTTTTCAGGCACTGGTTAAAACATTTACAAATAATGTAAATGTCTTTTTTATTATCTGTGCCATTATCGTGAATACATTAAATGTTCAGTTTATCAAAAGAAATGTCGATCCAGAAAATTTTGCATTCAGCATGTTTTTATATACAGCGATAGGAACTTTAATGCTGACACTAGCGGCCCAGAAACAAGCATTGGCAATGTCGGTACTTACCTTAGCATTACCGGCATTATTTGAAAAAAAATATATTAAATATTATCTAATCGTGTTTTTAGCTGGGCTGATTCATACATATGCCTGGACATTTTTCTTTTTGCCATTACTGGCAACTAAACCATGGAGTTTTAGAACATTTATTTTGTTAGGAATTACGATAGCAGTTATGTATACATTCCAGAGTACAATTTCATCATTTCTGGAAGTTGCCGATCAGATAGGAAAAGATATCCCGCTTGAAGAAGTATTTGATGGAAATCAGATGAATATTTTAAGAGTTGCAGTCTATGCAGTTGTTCCGTTGATAGCATTATTTTTCAAAGGAAGGATTAACGACAATATAGATCGAAAGAACAGCATTTTTATTCAAATGTGCATTGCATCATTGATGTTTATGCTTATGGGAACCCAAAATGGGGCAAATATGTTTGGACGCTGTGCTAATTATTTTGAAATTGGTGTGATATGTTCTTTACCATGGGTGGTAAGACAATTATTTACTAGACAATCAGTAACAATATTATTTACTACTGCTGCTATATGTTTTTGTGGTTTCTATTTATATGATAACAATGGGTTTAATTATAATTATTCTAAAAAAGGAATAGTTCAGTTTATAGGAGAAGTAATATGACAGTTCAAAAACCAATAAGAATATTACATGTAGTTACTTATATGGGACGTGGTGGATTAGAAACTATGATAATGAACTATTATCGTCATATCGATAGATCAAAAGTTCAATTTGATTTTTTAGTGCATCGTGATTTTGAAGCTGATTATGATAGAGAAATATTGGATTTAGGAGGTAAGATATATCGTATATCAAGATTAAATCCTTTTAGTTTTAAGTATCACAAAGAATTAAATGATTTTTTTAAAAATCATCCTGAATATAAAATTGTTCATGTGCACCAGGACTGTATGAGTTCTATAGCTTTAAAAGTAGCAATGGAGAATAATGTACCTATTAGAATTGCACATAGTCATAGTAGCAGCCAAAATAAAAATATAAAATATTTAATAAAAAAATATTATATGAAAAAAATACCGAAATATGCAACTAATCTTTTTGCTTGCGGACAAGAAGCTGGAGATTGGATGTTTTCAGGAAATAATTATGTAATATTGAAAAATGCTATTGATACAAATTTATATAAGTATTCATTAAAAAATTCTATCGCAATAAAGAAAGAATTAGGTTTAGAAAATAAGATTGTTATAGGACATGTAGGTAATTTTACATATCCGAAAAATCATAATTTTTTAATTGATATTTTTAGTGAAGTTTTAAAGATTAATTTTAAAGCAGTATTACTTCTTGTAGGTGGAGGTACTGAAAAAATAAATATTCAAGAAAAAGTGATTTCTTTAGGCTTGGAAGATAAAGTGATTTTTATGGGAGTAAGAAATGATGTTAATAAATTGATGCAGGCTATGAATGTATTTGTGTTTCCATCGTTGTATGAAGGATTACCGGTAACGTTAATTGAAGCACAGGCTAGTGGATTACCGATTATTAAGTCTGATAATGTATCTGATCAGTGTATTTTAACTGATAATGTAGTTTCTATCTCATTGGATAAATCAGCATATAGCTGGGCCAAAGAAATACTTAATTTTGTAAATAGTTTTGATAGAAAAGATACTAGTCTTGAAATAATTAATAATGGCTATGATATTTCTTCTAATGCAAAGTGGTTAGAAAATTACTATTTAAATGAGGTGAGCAAGATTGGAAAATAAAATACAATTAACTATTTTTACACCTGCATATAATAGAGCCCATACTTTGCCTAGAACATTAGACAGCTTAAAAAGACAACAAAATAAAAATTTTATATGGCTGATTATAGATGATGGTTCTACTGATAATACTAAAGAACTTGTAGATAAATGGCTTAAAGATGATTATGGTTTTGAAATTGTATATATTTATAAAGAAAATGGTGGAATGCATACGGCTCATAATGTTGCATACCAGAATATTGACACTGAATTAAATGTATGTATAGATTCTGATGATTGCTTAGCAGGTGATGCTGTAAACAAAATACTAAACTTTTGGAATAAGAATAAAAAAGATTGTTATGCAGGAATTATTGGTTTAGATGCTGATTTAAATGGTAATTTAATAGGTAAAGATTTAGGAAATGTAAAAGAAACTACATTATCAGGATATTATAATTCTGGTGGTGCTGGAGATAAAAAACTGGTTTATCGAACAGATGTAATAAAAAAATATCCTGAATACCCAGTATTCGAGGGAGAAAAATATTTTGGTTTGAATTATAAATATATTTTGATTGATCAGGATTATAAATTGTTAGTTTTGAATGAAGTATTATGTAACGTTGAGTATCAAGAAGATGGGTCATCTAATAATATGTGGAAACAATACTATAATAATCCAAATGGTTTTGCATATTTAAGAAAATTTTATATGAAATATAATAATTCTCTAAAGAGAAATATTATAGATAATATTCACTATGTTTCTAGTAGTTTATTAGCAAAAGACAAACATTTTATTAAAAAGTCTCCAAAAAAATTAATGACTATAACTTGCTTGCCAATCGGGCTTATATTTAAATTAATGACTAAAAAGGCATGTAATAATTTGAAATAGCTATGCAATAAATAGTTAGAAAATAAATTTTTTAATCGATTAGATAATAAAATGGTATCAATTTTTTTTATGAAAGATTATTTTTAAGAAATAAAATTTTTTTAAGAGACATTTCTAGTAAAACCAGTGAGATATATGTTAATTTTTATGGCTAGATGATGTTATGTGGAAAAGAAGGAATAGTTGATTATTTAATCTATATAGTAATAGAACAGATATTAAGATGTAATATTTTATGGTTAGTGGGGATTAATATGGAAAAAATAATTCATTATTGTTGGTTTGGAGGAAATGAAAAGTCACAAATAATAAAAAAATGTATAAATTCTTGGAAAAAGTATATGCCAGAATATAAAATTATGGAATGGAATGAAAAAAATATTGATTTATCATTTTCACCATTTGTTATTGAAGCTTATAAAAATAAGAAGTGGGCTTTTGTTAGTGATGTAATAAGATTGAAAGTATTATACGAGTATGGAGGTATATATCTTGATACTGATGTTGAATTATATGAATCCTTAGATGATTTATTAAAAAATAATGATGCTTTTTTTTCTTTCAAAATCAATATCAAATTAATACTGGGTTAGGATGTGGTGCAAAAAAAGAAAATAAATTAGTAAAAAAAATGCTAGATGACTATAAAATATTAGATTTTTCTATGGATTTTATCGATAAAATAGCATGTCCAATTAGAAATACTCAAGTTATAAAGGAACATGTTCCTGAATTTAGAAATACTGGAAATACTCAAAGAATAATGAATATTTCTTTTATTTCATTTGATTGTTATTGTCAAATAGCACATCATTATGGTGAATTTAGTTGGAAAGATGACGAACAAAAGAAAGCGCTTGAGTATTCAAAAAAGAATTTGAAAAATTGGAAAATAAGAAAATTTTTAAGAAGTAGTAAAATTTTTTATTTTTTTGAAAAGTATAATATGAATAGAACAAAAAAAATATATTGCTTTTTTGTTTATGATTTAATCGATTATGGAGTTAAATATTGGATATATAGGCTTCTCATGAAATTTAAGAAAAAAAGAGGTATTTAAAATGATTAAAATACTTTTTATGATACATAGTCTAGAACATGGTGGCGCAGAAAAAGTATTAGTTAATTTAGTGAATAATATGAATCAAAAGAAATTTGATATAACAGTAATGACTATATTTGATACTGGTGTAAATAAACAATTTTTAAAGAAGCATATAAAATATAAATATTGTTTTAAACATATATTTAGAGGAAATATTCATCTTTTAAAAATATTTACACCGGCTTCTTTATATAAACATTTTATAAAAGATGATTATGATATCGTTGTTTCATATTTAGAAGGTCCATCAGCAAGAATTATCAGCGGGTGCCCTAATAGAGATACTAAGCTAGTATCATGGATACATATACAACAATATGATAAAAAAAATGCTTCTAGATCTTTTAGGAGTTATGAAGAAGCAAAAAAATGTTATGAAAAATTTAATAAAATTGTCTGTGTTTCAAATTCAGTAAAAAATGATTTTTGTTCTTTGTTTCCTTTAAAAGAAAAATGTATTGTTTTATATAATACTAACGAGACTAATAAAATAAAAGAATTAGCAAATGATAATAAACTGGATATAAGTTTTGAAAAAAATTTTTTCTATATTTGTGGCATAGGAAAGTTACTACATAGTAAAGGCTTTGATAGAATATTAAATATTCATAGGCGTTTAATAAAAGAAGGATTTAAAATAAAAACAATTATTTTAGGTATTGGACCTGATAAAAATAAGTTGGAAAAACATATAAAAAACTATCATTTAGAAGATAGTTTTTTTCTTTTGGGGTATCAAGTAAATCCGTATAAATATTTAAAACATAGTAATTTATTTGTATGTGCTTCGTATGCTGAAGGATTTAGTACAGCCGCTACAGAAGCCCTTATACTCGGTATTCCTGTATTAACAACCGATGTTGCAGGAATGACTGAAATGTTAGGTAAAAATGAATATGGAATAATAGTTCCTAATACACTAGATCGCGTGTTAACGGTATAAAAGAATATTTAGAATCTGAGTCAAAGCAAAAATATTATAAAAAGCAAGCAGTTATAAGAGGTGAGGATTTTTCAACTAAAAAAACCACTCATGCTGTAGAAGATATGTTAATAAAATTATTGAGGTAATAAAATGGGATTTGTTAAAGAAATTGTTTACAGATTACGTGGAGAATATACAACAGATAAATTAGTTTCAATGGGAATGACAGTTGGAAAAAATTTCAAAAGACTGAATGGTGTTATTTTAGATCCATCACATTGTTGGCTAATATCTATAGGTAATAATGTCACAATGGCACCAAGAGTACATATCTTATGTCATGATGCAAGTACAAAACAGTTTTTAAATTATACTAAAATAGGTAAAGTTACAATTGGAAATAATGTATTTATTGGTGCAGAAACAGTTGTTTTACCTAATGTTAAAATAGGTAATAATGTTATTATTGGTGCTAATAGTATAGTTTCTAAAGATATTCCGGATAATAGTGTTGTTGTTGGAAATCCTGCTAAAATTGTTTGCCTCTCTAAATGATTATATAGAAAAACATAAAAGAAATATGGAAAATTCTCCAATATATGACATTGATTATACTTTAAGAGGTAAGTTGACTGATGAAAAAAAACACCAAATGATAAAAGAGTTAGACAAAGGAGTTGGGTACATTGACTAACTTAAATTATTTTCCATTGATTAGTGTTATTGTGCCTGCTTATAACATAGAAAACTATATTGAAAACTGTTTAGAAAGTATTATAAGGCAAACATATAAAAATCTTGAGATTATTGTTATAGATGACGGATCAACAGATAATACCGGAAAAATTATTGATAATTTTTCTAATTTTGATAAGAGAATAAAAGTAATTCATAAAAAAAATGAAGGTGTGTCAAAAGCAAGACTCCTTGGTGTAGAAGAATCTAAAGGAGAGTACATTGGATTTGTTGATGGTGATGATCAAATAGAAAAATATATGTATGAGCATTTATTGAATAATGCTTTAAAATACAGAGCTGATATTTCACATTGTGGATATCAAATGAATTTTCCAGATGGTCATGTTGATTATTATTATAATTCAAAAATGATAATTGAACAAAATAAAGATAAAGGATTAAAAGATTTGTTAGAAGGAAAATATATTGAACCTGGTCTTTGGAATAAATTATTTAAGCGACAGTTATTTACAAATTTAATAAAAGAAATGGATTTTGACATAAAAATAAATGAAGATTTATTAATGAATTTTTATTTATTCAACAAATCTAATAAGTCTATATATGAGGATGTTTGCTTATATCATTATATTCTTAGAAAAAATTCAGCATCAACTTCAAAATTAAATGAGAATAAACTAGAAGATCCATTAAAAGTTTTGAAACTATTATTGAATAAAACAGCAGGTAATTTAGAAATTTATAATGTTGTTTATAAACGCTACATAAACCAACTTATAAATATTTCAACATTGTCATTAAAAGAACAAAAGGAATTAATTTATACATATAGAAAAAAAATTAGAAGAGAATTAAAAAAGCAATTAGTTACTATTTTTAAGAGTAACTGTGGAATTAAAATAAAAATGTTTTCTTTGTGGGTTTCAATATGGCCCAAAAGTTATACTTTTGTACATTTTATTTATGCAAAAGTAAAAAAGATAGATAAAAAATATCAAATATGAAAAGGAAGACAAATAGTATGGGAGATTTAATAAGTATTATAATTCCTGTATATAAAGTTGAAAAATATTTGGATAGATGTATCAAATCAATTGTTAATC
Source organism: Erysipelatoclostridium sp. An173 (assembly GCF_963931465.1). GTDB lineage: Bacteria > Bacillota_I > Bacilli_A > Erysipelotrichales > Coprobacillaceae > Thomasclavelia > Thomasclavelia merdavium. The sequence goes on from NZ_OZ007017.1 coordinate 562,504, forward strand.
AAACATATAAGAATTTAGAAATTATTCTAGTTGATGATGGTTCACCTGATGGTTGTCCAGAAATATGCGATAAATGGTTATCAAAGGATGATAGAATAAAAGTTATCCATCAAAAAAATATGGGAGCTGGGGCTGCCAGAAATAATGGATTAAAAATTGCAAGTGGTAATTTTATATCGTTTATAGATAGTGATGATTACATATCGCCAAAAATGTATCAAATATTATATGAAGTTTTTTCATATAATGATGAAATTGATATTGTTGAATGTGGCTATGATATTACAAAAGATGATGAAATTGATTTTGAGGATCGTGAAATAGGTGATTACAGAATATATTCAAAAATGGAAGCAATGCATGAAAATATAGTAGATAATATTTTTAGACAACTTATTTGGAATAAATTATATAAAAAAAAGGTTATTGATGGAATTTTATTTCCTTTAGGAAAGAAAATAGATGATGAATTTTGGACTTATCAAGTAATAGGTAAAGCTAATAAACTTGTGCATATTCCAAATAAATTATACGCATATTGTCAGCAAGATAGCTCTGTAATGCATTCTTTAAATGCGTGTAGTCGTCTTCAATCGGTAGAAGCAAAATGTCAAAGACATGAATATATTTGTAAAAATTTTCCTGATTTGGAAAGGGAAAGTAAAATAAATTTATGGTTCACTATTATTTATCAAGGACAATTGGCTCTATACATTAAAGATAAAAAAACTAAAGAGAAAATCTGGAGTTATTTAAATGATTGTTGTAAAAAATATCCAATAAAAAGTTTTAGAAAAATTAATAATTTAAAGCAAAGGGTATGGCTGATATTAGCGGAAAAATCTCTTAAATTAACATGTAAGATAAGGAGTTGTTTAAAAATTGGATTGTAAAAATATATTAGTATCTGTAATTGTACCTATATATAATGTTGAAGATTATCTTGAAAAATGTGTTAATAGCATAATTAATCAAACATATAAAAATTTAGAAATAATTTTGGTAGATGATGGGTCAACAGATAAATCATCTGAAATTTGTGACAGTTTTGCTTTAAAAGATAATAGAATAAAAGTTGTTCATAAAGTTAATGGCGGGTTATCTGATGCAAGAAACGCAGGGATAGATATAGCCAATGGCACTTACTATAGTTTTATAGATAGTGATGATTATATTTCTGAAAATACCATTGAATCATTACTAAAGTGTGCGTTAGATGCTTCAAGTGAAATTGCCATATGCAATATAATTAAATTTAATAAAAAGGGGATAGAATCCCCTTTTTATTGTCCTGTAAATAAAAAGACTATTTATAATGGTATTGATCGTTTTAAAACTCTAAATCAACCATCTGTATGTAATAAATTATTTTATGCAAGATTATTTGATAATATAAGATTTCCTAAAGGAAAATATTATGAAGATACTTTTGTATATCATGAATTATTATATAAAGCCAACAGTGTTGTACTCACAGGGGAAAATGGTTATTGGTATCTAACTAGAGATAGTGGAATTATTGAACAATCAAAATATAATAAAAATTATTTTGATTTTATTGAAGCTGTTTGGTTGAGAGCTAAATTTTTAATAGAGCATGGTATTCAACCATATGGAAATGAGGCGTGCCTAAGTCTATATGTTGCTGTATCAAATATGGAAAAAAATTTGATTAAAACAAGTGAAAATATTGACTGTTTTAAATTGGCAAAAGAAAGATATAGATTTGCATATTCGATTTTAATGAAAAAAGGTACGAAAATAGGAATAAAACAAAAAATCAGATTAGTTTTATTAAGATATTTACCTAAATTACATAAAAAATTATATGGAGGATAAAGATGAATATAATACAAAGATTGGAGTGGAGATTGTATAAAGAAATAAAAAAAAGACGTTTGAAAAATAAAACTGCAACGATTATTTCATCAAATTGTAATGGAGAATTTATATATTATGATATGGGCTTGCAGTTTAGAACACCTACAATAAATCTAAGTTTTGATATGAATGATTATATTAAATTTTTAGAAAATTTAAGTTGGTATATGGAGCAAGAAATTCAACCATATAATGATAGCAGATTTAATTATCCTACAGGAATGCTTGGTGACATTGAAATTCGTTTTAATCATTATAAAACTTTTGAAGAAGCCGTTGAAAAATGGAATGAAAGAAAAAAAAGAATTGATTGGAATAATATATATATATTAGCTATTGATGGTGATAATTGTACATATGAGAGTATGAAAAGATTTGATAATCTTCCATATAAAAATAAAGTTATATTTACTCATAAAATATATCCAGAAATTAAATCATCTTATTATATAAAGGGTTTTGAAAATGAAAAAGGGGTTGGAGTTCTGATCAGTTTTAAAAATAAATTTTTTGTTAGAAGATATCTAGATGATTTTGATTATATAGCATTTTTAAATGGAAAGGGGAAATATAATGCATAAAATTCCAAAAATAATTCATTATTGCTGGGTGGGAGGAGCACCTAAACCTAGATCTGTTATTTATTGTATTGAGAGTTGGAAAAAATATTGTCCTGATTACGAAATAAGAGAATGGAATGAATCTAATTATGATTTTAAAAAAAATCAATATATGAAGGAGGCATATGATGAAAAAAAATGGGGATTTGTTCCTGATTATGCTCGTTTAGATATTATATATCAATACGGTGGTATATATCTTGATACAGATGTTGAAATCATTAAAAATATAGATTCTTTATTAGAAAATGAAGTTTTTTTTGGCTTTGAAAATACAGGCACTGAAGAATATTTCATAAATTGTGGACAAGGCTTTGGAGCAATTAAGCAACATAATATTATAAAACAGTTAAGAGATTTTTATGATAATATTTCTTTTTATAATCCTGATGGAAGTTTAAATATGTTGCCGTCACCACATTATACAACGCAAGTATTAAAAAAATATGGTCTTGTGCAAAATAATACAGATCAAAAATTTCTTGATATAATGATTTATGCATCAGATGTACTTTGTCCTAAAAATTTTCATACTAGCGAAATTTATAAATCTGAACGTACAGTATCTATTCATCATTTTACAGCGTCATGGATGGATGAACAGATAAAACATGAATTAAAACGTCATCAGCGATTAGAAAAGCGTTATGGAAAAAAATGGGCTCAAAGGTATTTATGGGTCGAAAGTGTATGTAAAAAATATTCAGGTGTGTATATGTTTACGAAACTTCCCAAACGTCTCATAAATAAGGCTAAGACTAGGTTAATATATCTAATAGAATCTATTCCAAGTTATAAGGAGTTACTGATAGCTAAATACACAAAAATTGGAAACGGAACTCCTATATTACTTGATCCGGCATATGATGGAGATAATGTTGGTGATCAGATTATAATGGAAAATTGTTTACAACAGTTACCGCCAGAATTTGCTAATGATGATGTAATTCATATTCCTACTCATCGTGATCTTACAAATAGAGAACAAGAAGATTTAATGTTATCGAATATTAAAATATTGTGTGGTACTAATGCTTTATCTGGACATATGAGATCTTATGGTTTATGGCGAATGAATTCTCATATCAAAATATATAAAAATACAATTCTTATGGGAGTAGGCTTTGATTCTAACAGTAAAACATATGATCTATATACAAAAAAATTGTTTATGACTATTTTGTCTTCTAAATATCTTCATTCTGTACGAGATACTTTTTCAGAGACAATGCTTCATAACATGGGAATAAAAAATGTGATTTATACAGGGTGTCCAACGATGTGGAATATCACACCAGAATTATGTTCTTGTATTCCGAAATCTAAAGCAAAATATGTTGTTTGTACAATAACTGATTACAATATTAATCTTCAAAAGGATCAGGCTATGCTAGATATTCTTTCAGATTGTTATGAGCAGGTCTTTTTATGGCCGCAGGGGATAGAAGATGAAGAATACTTTCAAAAATTAAAAATGGAAGATAATGTAAAAATTCTCTCTTTTGGACTTGATTCGTATGATAAAATTTTAGATTTTGAAAGTATTGATTATGTGGGTACAAGATTACATGCAGGAATTCGTGCTTTAAGCAAAGGACATCGCACAATAGTTGTTTCGATTGATAATCGTGCCAAAAATATCGGGAAGGATACTGGATTGCCAGTAATAGAACGAGAAGATATAGAAGTTTTACTAGAAGAAAAAATTAATTCAGAATTTGACACAAATATATATATACCGATTAATAATATTAAACGTTGGAAAAAACAATTATAGACAATTATTAATAGTTTTTAGAGGAAAAATAATATGAATACAATAAAAAAATTATTTTACAAATTATATATTTATATAATGTATTTCCTAAAATGTGGCAAAATTGAGAATATGACATTAGTAGAAGCTAAGAAAATACTATATGATTTTTATCCTCAAAAGGAACCTAGATTTTACCAAGAAGTACAGTATAATCCAAAATATGATTTGATGATTATTGTTCCGGTATACAATACACAAGATTTTCTTGATGAATGTATACAATCATTAATTGAACAAGTTACTAAATATTCATATAAAATAGTGCTTGTTGATGATGGTTCAACAGATTGTTCAAGTGCTATTTTAGATAGTTACAAAGGGAATGAAAAAGTTGAAATAATACATAAGCAAAATAGCGGGATAGCAGGAGCAAGAAATACCGCTTTAAAAAACATATGCGGGCAGTATATTATGTTTGTTGATTCTGATGATTTACTTACTGATGATGCAGTCGAATTGTTGATGGATGCTGCTTTTGAAAAAAAAGCAGATATTGTAGAAGGTACGCATGTAGAATTTATTGATGTTAAACCTAAAGGTAAGTGTGAAAATAAAAAAATGCAAATTAGTGGTTATCCTTGGGGAAAAGTTATTTCTGCAAAAAAAATGATTGATCTTTGTTTTCCAGAAGGGTTTCAATATGAGGATACTATTATATCAACATTATTGATTCCAAGCTGTAAAGTAGTATGTACAATTCCAAATATAATATATTATTATAGAAAAAATGAAAATAGTGTAACTGCTTCATTAGAAAAAAAGAAAGAATCACTAGACACTTTTTATATGACATTATATTGTTTTGATGAATCACTAAAACGAGGTTATGGAATTCATTTAGAGGCATTTTTATGTCAAGTTCGCCTAAATTGGTTGAGAACACAAAATCTACCACTTGACATAAAAAGGGCTGTTTTTATTTGGGAAATAGAAATTCTATTCAAGTTATTTGATAAGAGAAAATTTAATATCGGAAAAGCTTTACAAGAGTTAGAAAGAGTTTTAAAAAAGCGTAGTTTTTGCGCTTATGAATGGCTTATGAATAATTGGCAATATTGGGATATTTAAAAATATAATCAATCGAGGGCAACGATGTTAAATAAATCAAAATAACGAAAAGCTAGAATTAAAATGAAAGGAGAAATTGTTAAGTAGACAAAATCAAGGTATTATCGAAAGTACAAATTAGATTTAAAATAAGAAAATATACCTAATTAATAAAGATGTAAAAAAGTTGTAAAGTTATATATGTAAAAATATTAGTTTACATTAGAAGTCATTAAATTTTGAGGTGAAACGTGGTAATCAATTTATAAAGTAGAATAATTAATTGCTATTGAATTTCTTTGGTATTTTTGTGTTTTTGTTGAAGTAGTTGAATAAATAATATTACAAGTTTATATCTTGATGGAAGTCACTTTATAGAAGAAAATATGAAAAGTCGTTCACGTACAGAATATTCATTATTAAATATCATAGCTGGAGTAGGTGGATATATTATAAATACTATTATGGGTTTTATTTGCCGAATGGTATTCGTACAATGCCTTGCTGCTGACTATTTAGGGGTAAATGGATTATTTACTAATATTTTATCAATGCTTTCTTTAGCAGAATTAGGTGTTGGTGGAGCAATTGTTTATGCATTATATAAGCCGTTGGCTGAAAACGATGAGAATAAGATTGCGTCTTTGGTAAAAGTATATGGTACTGCATATAAAGTTATTGGTATTATTATTGGTGTTGTAGGTATATGTCTTATGCCTTTTTTAGATATTATTATCACTGAACAACCTAATATTACAGAAAGTATTTATGTTTTATATCTTTTAAATTTATTTAATACTGTAATTACATATTTTTATAGTTATAGAAGTTCTTTGCTTATTGCAGCACAACAGAATTATATTGTTGTAGGTATTAATTATATCATTACAATATTACAAAGTATTTTTCAAATGATTATACTTGTTACTACACATAATTATATGGCATATATTCTTATACAAACAATAGGTACCATAATATATAATCTAACAGTATCGCATGTTGCTGTAATAAGATATCCGTGTATTACTAATAAAAATGTTGAACCGTTATCGAAAGATGAAAAAAAATCATTATTCAAGGATATTAGGGATTTAACAGTTTATAAAGTATCTGGTCTATTAGTAAATAGTACTGATAATATTTTAATTACTTTTTTTAAAGGATTAGCAACAACAGGAATCACATCAAATTATACTTTGCTCATTAATACTCTTAATTCATTATTGGGACAGGTTTTTAATAGTTTGACAGCAAGTATTGGAAATCATAACGTTACTGAATCAGAAGACAGAAAATTTAAAATGTTCAATTTTATGAATTTAATGAATTTTTGGATTTTTGGATGGGCTACATTAGGGATAATATTTTGTTCGAGTGATATAGTTCGTTTATGTTTTGGGGAAGAATATGTTTTATCAATAGAAATACCATTTATTATGTCAGTTAATTTTTATACTGTTGGTATGTTGAATGCCGTTTGGACTTATAAGCATACATTAGGATTATTTAGATATGGTCGTACTCTTCAAATTGGAACGGGAATAATTAATATTATATTTTCAATTATACTTGGTAAGTATTTTGGTGTCTTTGGAATATTAGCAGCAACTTTTGTAGCGAGACTTTGCACTAGTATATGGTATGATCCATATGCTGTATTTGTACATGGCTTTAAAAAATCTCCTAAATTGTATATAAAAAAATATTTATACTATATATTAGTTCTATTTATAGCTGCAATATGTTGTATGTTTGTATTTATGTTATTTGTAAATATTCCACTATTAATAAAGGTATTATTAGAAATAATAAGTTGTAGTATAATTGCTAATATTGTTTTTTATCTATTTTTTAGAAATACACCTGAGTTCAAAAAATTAAAGGAAATTATAATAAATATTAAGCAGATTTTTAAAAGTTTTATATTCCCTTGATAATGTATAATATCTATAAGTATAGAATTAGTTAAATTAAAATATTTTAATTTAACTTTGGAAAGGAAAACTATGAAGAAAAAGATCATGTACATTTTAATAACTATTTTTGTTTGTATATCTTTAATCTTGTGCTATTTTATTTATATCTCATACTATAAAGTGGTAATTACTGATTATGAGATATCAAGTGCCAAGATAAATAATGATGTAAACATAGTCATGATAGCTGATGTACATGACCAGCACTGCAAAGTAAAGGATAAAATCGTAAACAGAATTGAACAGCTGGAACCTGATATCATCCTGTGTGTCGGCGATATAATCGATAATGAGTCAGAATCAGATAGAAGTACTATTGAATTTTTAAATTCATTATCAGAAATCTCTGATGTGTATATGAGCCTGGGCAATCATGAACTGGAATATCCTGACAGTAAAGATCTGATAGAAGATATAAAAAATACCGGAGCTAAAGTACTGGATAAGGAATATCAGGATATCGAAGTAAACGGGAATATGATAAGGATCGGCGGTATGTATGATTATGCATTCAGTCAGGAAACCGGTGATATCGATCAGGCAACGATGAAAAGCGATGTCTACAGTTTTCTGACTGAAATGAAACAGACTTCGTCGTTCCAACTGATGATGGCCCATCGTCCTGACAGTTTTATTTTTGGCAAGGCTTATAAATGGGACTTTGATCTAGTTGTCAGCGGTCATTATCATGGCGGACAGGTGATCCTGCCATATGTGGGCGGTCTGTATGCACCGGAACTGGGATGGGTCCCGGAAGTTGATTACGGTCACTATAAATTAAAGGATATGGATATGATAGTTACCAGAGGAATAAGCAGCAGCGATGAAAAGTTTCCAAGATTCAATAATCCACCGGAAATAGTTTCGATTACATTAAAGGCAGAAGAGGGGTAGTTATGAACAGTGAATTGGTTACATTATTAAAAGATGCTCGTTTAAATCGTGCATCTGAATCGATAAAATTAGATTATCAGAAGTTATTTGATTTAGCGAACCAGCATCAGATCAGTGCTCTGATTTATAATCAGATTTATAATTTTGGTGATTTTCCAATGGAATTGAAAGAAATTTGGAAAAGTCAGACATTTAAGATCAATGTTATCCAGACCAGAAAGACAATGAAAATGCTTCAGGTGTATAAACAGTTTCTAAACCAGAATCTAAAAGTACTGATTGTCAAGGGATTGATCTGCCGCTCATTATATCCGCACCCTGATAACCGTCAGTCAAATGATGAAGATTTATATGTTCAAAAGGAAGAGTTTGAAAAAACAAAAGATATCCTGCTTAAAAATAATTTTGCTGTCGTTTTGGAAAGCAATGATGTCACAACATTTATAGATCCGGTTTCCGGATTATCAATAGAGCTGCATACAGCTCTTTTTTCATTGGAATCAAAAGCATATGGAAACTATCAGAAATACTTTGATCATGCATTTGATGAATGCATAGTTCATCAGATAGATGGCGTAAATGTTTATTCATTAGAATACAGTCAGCATTTATTATTTCTGATCCTGCATTTTGTAAAGCACTTTTTTCATGGCGGGGTCGGAATCAGACAGGTGGCTGATATCGTCATGTACAGCGAAGCCTATGGAAATAGGATCGACTGGGACAGACTGTATGCTGTTTTAAAAGATTTAAATATTTATATTTTAATTATTAGTTTATTTGCTTTAGCTCATGATCATCTGGAATTTGATTATACAAAGATCAAAGTACCGGATGATATTGATAATAATGATTATCAGGATCTGTTCGATGATATCATGGATGCCGGTATTTTTGGTCAATCATCATCAGAACGGATCCATTCAGCAACGATTACTTTAAATACAATTGGAAATGGAAAAACATCGGTTATTAAAAGTATTTTTCCATCACTGAAAGAAATGCAGTCAAAATATAAATATTTAAATAAGTATCCGATTTTGTTACCGGCTGCTTATTTATCAAGGATACTGAATTATAAAAAGAACAATTCATCAAAAAACAGCCAGAAAACAATTGAAGTAGGCAGACAGAGAGTGGAACTGTTAAAAAAATACAAAGTAATTAGATAGAGGTTATTATGTATAAGATAGGACAGCTTATTTTTGAAATAACAGGTATCAAGGAATCGATGATGCCTGTAAATATATTAAAATTCAAAACTGATGAATTGCCGAAGTATCATTATCATATAAATATTGCTGATCAGATCAGTTTGGATGACAGCGATTTTAATGTTAATAAGCAGACAATAAAAATAAAAAACGTAAACGGTTTAGAAACCAGATATCTTTCATTTCCTATGGATGACAGGTTCTATGCTAAATGTGAGGAAACCGATGAAGCTCATACAATGATAAGTTTTCATCGGGATTATGTTAATTTTTTGAATATCGATACTGTTTTTAATTCAATGCTTTCGTTAGAAAGAAGAATGAATCAGTATAAAAACTATGTTTTACACAGCTCTTATATTGTTTATCAGAATCAGGCAGTTTTGTTCAGTGCCCCTAGCGGTACTGGAAAAAGTACACAGGCAGATCTATGGAAGAAATACCGTGATGCAGAAATCATCAATGGTGATCGAACATTACTATCAAAAGAAGATGATTGTTTCTTTGCTAATGGCTGGCCTGTTTGCGGTTCATCCGAAATCTGTCATAACCGCAGATATCCGTTAAAAGCCATTGTAATGCTTGATCAGGGTCCGATAAATGAGATAAAGGAGTTATCCGGTATTGAAAAAACAAAACGTTTGATCAAAGAAATAACGATTAATTACTATAATCAGGAATACCTGGATAATGCTTTAAAATTTATTGAACAGTTAATAAAAGAAATACCAATCATTAATCTGAGCTGTACTGTCAGCCGGGAAGCAATAGATGTTTTAGACATTTATTTAAGCAGGCTCTGATAAATCTGTAAGAAAATACGAAGTGAGTGAAATGAACAAGTTAGACACTAGAGAGTATATAACGATACTGAAAGGTTTAGTAGATGAAGGAAGAGAAGTCAATATGCATGTCCTTGGAAGTTCGATGGCACCGTTTGTGGTCCATGAACGTGATGTGATCTACTTTAAAAAACCGGAAAGAAAGCTTCGCAAGGGTGATATTGCTTTTTTTCAAAGGAAGAACGGACAGTATGTGGTCCACCGTATTTATAAGACAAAGGGAAATCAGTACTATTTTGTCGGTGACAATCAGACAGACATTGAAGGACCTATAGATGAAGGACAGATATTTGCAACGGTAACTAAAGTAAAAAGGAAAGGGAAGATGATCGGACCAGGAGATTTCTGGTGGGAGTTCTTTGCCCGGGTATGGATAAGGATCATACCTGTCCGGGCATTTTTAGCAAGATTATATGGAATTTTTAATAAAGGAAGATAGATATGGAATCAATAAAAATGCTGATAGAGAAATTTAAGGACGGCAGTATCAAGGAGATGTGGGAAGAGATCAAATGGATGTTTTCCTACGGAAAGAACTATAAAAAGGAAATAGTATTCTATACGATCTTAGGTGTGTTTTCTACCGTGATGTCGCTGATCAGTTCTGTTGCCAGCAAGGAGCTGATCAATATCGTAACAGGGATCCAGACCAACCGGGCTCTTGAGATGGCAGTGCTGATGGTATCGATGTCGCTTTTCAGTCTGCTTTTCAATCAGGCAATGTCAAGGATCACACTGAAGATCAATATCCGGATCCAGAACGAGATCCAGGCTGATATCTTCGATAAGATAATCGAGGTCAACTGGCTTGATCTGTCAAGATATCATGGCGGGGACTTACTGAACCGATTCAGCAGCGATGTCGGAACAGTAGCCAACAGTGCCATCGGATGGGTACCGAACCTGATCATCAATTTTTTCAGTTTCGTAGCGACACTGTGTCTGATCCTGTACTATGATCCAACGATGCTGTTTTTAACACTTGCCAATATGCCGATCATGCTGCTGTCATCAAAAGTAATGATGTCAAGACTGAGAAAATACGATATGAAGGTCAAGGAAATGAACAGCGAGATGATGGCATTTGAAACAGAGACCTTCAGCAATATCGATTCCATCAAATCATTCAGTCTGGTGCATCTGTTCAGTGACCGTTTAAAAGGATTCCAGAAAAGATTCAAGGATGTAAGCCTGGAATACAACTGGTTCAGCATCAAATACAATACTATTATTTCATTGCTGGGAATGGTGGTCAGCTTCAGCTTTTACGGCTGGGCAGTATACCGGCTATGGAGCGGAGCAATCAATTATGGAGAGATGACGCTGTTTTTACAGCAGTCAGGACGTCTTTCATCGACGTTCAGTGCACTGGTATCGATCATCCCGTTAACGATCAGTGCTACGATATCAGCCAAACGTCTGATGGAGATCATCTTCCTGCCAAAGGAACCGCTTGATATCAAAACGAGCGAATATCTAGACAGGATCCAGGATAAAGGATTTTCCTTAGAACTGGAGGATGTCTATTTTTCATATATACAGAATAAAAATGTATTAGTTTCATCTGATCTAAAGGCTAATCCGGGAGAAATAGTTGCACTGGTAGGACCGAGCGGAGAAGGGAAGACAACGATGATCCGTCTGTTTTTAGGACTGATAACACCGAATCAGGGGAATGCCTATCTGATCGATTATCAGGGAAAGAAATACCATCTTGATGCATCGACGAGATCGCTGTTTGCCTATGTACCGCAGGGAAATACCATCTTTTCAGGAACGATAGCTGAAAACCTGAGAATGGTCAAGGAAGATGCCAGTGATGAAGAAATCATAAAAGCTTTGAAATCAGCATGTGCCTATGAATTTGTATCCCGGTTAGAAGGAGGCATCAATGCCAAGATCGGAGCCCGGGGACAGGGCTTATCGGAAGGACAGTGTCAGAGAATTGCCATTGCCAGGGCCCTGCTGCGTGAGGCACCGATACTGTTACTGGATGAAGCAACGAGTGCCTTAGATGTTTCAACCGAAAGAAAAGTATTAAATAATATCATGATCAATCATCCAAATAAGACATGTATAGTAACGACCCATCGTCCAAGCGTCTTAAATATGTGTCAGAGGGTCTATCGGGTCATGGATACTAAACTAACGGTATTAAGTGAAGAAGAATCTGCCAAGATGGCAATGGATTTTTAGGAGGAGAAATAATGATCGATATACACAGTCATATCTTACCGATGGTCGATGACGGGTGTCAAAGCATCGATCAGGCTCTGCAGATGCTTGATCAGGCTTACCGTGACGGGACCGATGAAATCGTTCTGACACCTCATCTGGCCTATCCTTATCATTTTGAAAATCCTTCTGTCAAGATCAAAGATTTATTCAGTGATTTTCAAAGGATCGTCAAAGATGCCGGGATTCCTGTTAAGCTGTATCCTGGCTGTGAGTTCCTGTTCGATTCGGTCGAAAGCTTTTATGAACACTTAGACGAGATCACGACATGCAATGATACCAGATATTTATTAATGGAATTTTTCTTTGATGCCGACGGTAAAAAAATGATCGAAGCAGTCAGATGTGCTGTAGAAAACGATCTGATACCGGTCATTGCTCATCCGGAGCGCTATGAAAGCATCCAGGTATCTGATCATCTGGCTAAGGATCTGGTATCTTCAGGAGCACTGCTGCAGATGAACAAGGGCAGTGTCTTTGGAAAATACGGTATGATGGCCAGAGATACGGTCATGGATCTATTGGAAGCACATTTAATATCCTTTGCCGGAAGCGACGGTCATCATCCGGTCCATCGCAGTGCCCGGATGTACCGTGACTATCAGTTTGTAAAGGAGCTTTACGGCAGAGATTACAGTGAAGCGATCTTCAATGACAATGCCGCTAAGATGTTAAGGAACGTTGATATAAGGGGGACAAAAGAGTGAAGAAAAACTGTAAATATTTTATTTTAGGAATCCTTTTAATTATCGGTTACGGGGGATTTATATTTATCCAGGGACGTGATGACAAGGTCGGACATGATCCGCAGATCACGGTACCTCAGACACCGCTGACCGTAAGTGTGACCAGTGAAGAATCGACGCTGCTGCAGGATGTCAGTGCCAGCGACGAGGAAGACGGTGATCTTACATCACAGGTGTTTATCGAAAGCATCTCTGCTTTTCAGGAAAACCAGACCAGAACGGTTACCTATGCTGTTTTTGACAGCGATGACAATCTGATCAGAGCGACAAGACAGCTAAGCTACAGCGATTATCAGGCACCGCAGATCACGCTCACTAAAGCACTTGCCTTTCAGTATCTTGAATCAAATGATTCATTAAAGGATTATGTCAGTGCCAGCAGTGTCGTTGACGGCGATCTTACATCGCAGATAGCGATCGAAAATGTCGAATATACAAATGACAGTGAACTGTGGGCAACTTTTTCAGTAACCGACAGCTGCGGTACTGCTTCATCGCTGCGGCTAAAAGGAACCTATCTAAACAGTCAGAGCAATATCGAAATAGAGCTGACAGACTATCTGATCAGGGTACCGGTCGGGACAGCGATCCGTCCGATGCAGTATGTATCGAATGTAACGTTTGCGGGAGTGAGCGACAGTTCATTAGAAGAAGAGATCGAAGTAACGAACAATTATGATCCATCCGCACCTGGTACATATGAATTTATCTATCGAATTTCACAGGGAGCAGACACCGGTTATACCAAACTGGTAGTAATTGCTCAATAGGGGGTAAGACATGAATAATCAGAAACAGAATAATGATCTGTTACAGAAGATCGAATGTACAGCAGCCTCGCTTGTAAAGAAATCAGGGATACTGTTTATCTGGATCCTGGTCTGTGCGATCGGTGTCGATGTCTTCAAGACACTGACATATGCACCTGAGTATATGTCGACGATGCAGGCTGCCCTGGTATTAGAGGAAAATACCTACAGCCAGCTGGAACAGGCCCAGTCATATATCACGACATTAGACTATATCTTCAACGGTCAGGTCGTTAAGGACTATATCAAGGAAAAGATGAACGTCGATGATGTCGAATACACATGCAATGTATCCAGTCAGAACCAGACCAATATCGTCAATATCTCGGTAACGGCACCGACAAAAAGAGAAGCCTATTATTCCTTGGAGTATCTTACCGAATGGTATGTAAACAATGCCGCTCAGTATCATCTGTCTTATGAACTTGATGTACTGCAGCGTTCACAGTTAAACGAAAGTCCGGTCGTAGCCAACGGCCATTTCAGGAACCTCAGACTGGGTGTGATCATCAGCTTTGTCTTTATCCTGATTTATGCTTTTATCATCTATCTAAGACCAACGGTCAAGACAGCAAACGATATAGAAAAACAGGCCGACTGCCGTCTGTTTGCAAGGATACCAAAGGAACATAAAAAACGGGGCCGTCACCGCAAGGATGCAATTTTAATAACATCATTAAAAACAAGCTTTGCCTATAAGGAAGCGGTCAAGAAATTAAGGAGCCGGATCGAAAGCTCAGCTGAAAAACACGGCTACCGTACTTTCATGATCACCAGTTCGGTTGAAAACGAAGGCAAATCATCGATCGCAGCCAATCTGGCTTTATCATTGAGCCAGAATCAGCATAAAGTACTGATCATCGACGGGGATATAAGAAAGCCGTCACTGCATAAGATATTTCAGATCAGGACCGACCGCAGCATCAATCAGTATTTAGAAGGAAAACAGAGCTGGGAAAGCCAGATCGATTATCTGGAAAAACAGAACCTGTCTGTCTTATGTGCTAAACAGGACCTGGAAAACAGTGAAAAACTGATCCAGGACAGACTTAAAGGATTGATTGAAGAAGCTAAAAAGGAATTTGATCTTGTGATCATCGATACATCACCGGCATACGGGATCAATGAACCGCTGATCATCAATGAATGGGTCGATGCTTCACTGCTGGTCGTAAAACAGAACGAAGCACCGCTTACCCTTATCAATGAAACGATCACCAGAATCGTTCAGGCTAAAAACAATCTGATCGGCTGCATCTATAATTCAAGTGTTGCCGATCTGAACAGAAATCGAAAAATCTACGGTTACCGCTATGGATACAACCGTTACAGCAGGAGGTAATGACCATGCAGGATAACAATGCTGAAAAGATCGATCTGACAAAGTATCTTGACTACTTTTTCAGGACAGTATTAAAACTGAAGAAACTGTTTATCCTGATCATCGTGATCATGATCGCGATAATGGAGATCAGGACAGTCTTCTTCTTTGAAACGACATACAGTTCGGATGCTGTATTTGTCGTACATACTCAGGACCAGGACAATATATTTGCCACAAATGATGAAAACGATGATATGTTTACAACCTTCAACGGTCTGATGACCGGACCGATGATGCAGCAGATCATCCAGGAAGGATTAGGTGTCAGTCTGCAGGATATATCGATATCGCTTGCCAAGATACCGGATACCAATCTGGTGCAGCTGCATGTAACAGCAAAGGACGGAGAAACGGCATTCCATGTAGCCAGCTGTATCTTAAACAACTATCATCAGGTAACCGATCTGGTAATGAGCGATGTAGAGATCTCGTTACTGGATACACCGGCAGTAGCTAAAGCACCGGATGCCTATCCTGATTATCTTCGTAACGGGATCATGGGACTGGCAATCGGAATCATTATCTGTTTGGTTATCAGTTTTGCCGTGATCATTTTCAGACATACGATCATCGACAGCGAAGATGTAAAAAATGTCCTACATTTAAACAATATCACTAAGATACCGTATCTCAATGCCAGAAGAAAAAGAAAATCAAAACAGCTGGAACTGCTGCTGTCCAATCCAAGGATCCAGTATTCGTTCCGGCAGTCGTTTCATGATCTGAGACTGCGGTTTGAACAGGAAAACAAAAAGAACCAGAGCAGGGTATTCATGGTCGGCAGCGTCCTGCCAAATGAAGGCAAATCAATGGTGGCATCCAATATCGCCATTTCACTAGCCGACAAGGGACATAAGACCGTTCTGGTCGATCTTGACCTTAGAAATCCAAGTGTCTTAAGGATACTGGAGGAAGATGAATTAAGCGGAAATATCGGCGGCTATTTAAAAGGGGAATACGTACTGGAAGAGGTCATCAATCAGTATCAGGATTATCCGCTTGATGTCATCTATGGTGTGGATTCCTATGAAAATGCTCCGGAACTGCTGTCGAGACCGTCTTTAGAAAAACTGATCAGAGCATTGAAAGAACGCTATGAATATGTGATCCTGGATGTACCGCCGCTTTATATCCTGGAAGATGCACTGATCATCAGCCGCTACTGCGATACCGGACTGATCGTTATCAAACAGGATCATGCAAGCGAAGCGGATATCCTGGATTCACTGGAAGAATTAAATGAACATCTTCCATATATCATGGGGACAGTGATCAATCAGGCCAGAGCGTCAGTATTCGGCAGCGAGCATCACCGCTACGGATATGGATATGGATACGGCTATGGTTACGGTCATAAATAAATATCAAGACAAACGGAGGAAAACGATATATGTATAAAAGTTTTAATGTTAAAACTTTAGGCATACTGGAGATAAACTATTCAAAGAACGTCTTTCCGGAGCAGGGGAAAAGAAGCCGCCAGGTAGAGCTGCTGATCATCTATCTGATCTTAAACCGTGATAAAAACATCACGTCAAGACAGCTGATCTCCTATCTGTGGGGGGATAAGGAAGATCAGGTAACGATCGGAGCATTGAGGAACCTGGTATACCGTGCCCGCAAGGATCTGAAGAAACTGTATGCAAAGGAGCCGTGCATCCTGTCAAAAGGGCATAGCTATTTCTGGAATCCGGCAGTCAAATGCCAGGTGGATTATGAAGAGATAATGGAACTGAGCGAAAAGATAATAAAAGGAAACGACACCGACAGTCAGTATCGGGACTGCTGTTGGCTGGCAGATAAATTTGAAAATCCGTTTTTACCGGAGCTTCAGGATAATGAATGGATCGGACAGTTAAACAGAAAACTGATAAAGAACTGCTTTGATGCACTTTTCCAGACCATCGATAAACTGGAAAACGAAGGGCGGTTTCAGGAGATCGTGGAACTGACCGGACATCCGCATCTTGCCGGGATCGAAAACGAAGTACTGTTCATCAAAAAGATGAATGCGTATTATCATCTTAAGGAAACAGACAGAGCATTAAAGTACTATCAGGAACTGATGAACAGTTACTATCTGTTTTACGGAATCGAGACAGCACCGCAGATAAAGGAGCTGTATCAAAAATGTCTTGATGAAAGACCGCAGGTACAGCTTGATACGATCAGCATCGAAGACTTTTTAGAAAGCAGCGAGACATTGAAAGGAGCATTTTACTGCGACTTTTATGTATTCAAAAGGATCTATCAGCTAAATCTTGTAGAAGCTAAAAGCAGCGATCATAAAAGGGCACTGGTGATGCTTACGCTAAGCGGTCAGAGCAGTGAAGAAAATGCGATGAGTGAAGAATCACAGCGGTTAAAAGATATCATGATGAAGAATCTTAGAAAAAGCGATATCTTTTCACAGTACAGCACGACACAGTATTTTCTGATCATCCAGGCGCCAAAGACAGGCGGAATAGAAACAGCTATAGAGCGGATCATCAGATATTTTGACAGGGAAAAAAACCATCCTGAAATCAGTATCAGTAAAAAAATTAAAGAAATTGATTAATGGCTCACTATCATAGAATGGTGAGCTTTTTTTATTAAATATTTAATATATTTTCTTTTGTAATAAATCAATAATCAATCATATAAAATTTATAATACGACATAATAATATACTTATAAGTGTTAAAATATCATAAATAAAACACAAAAGGAGATAAATATGTTCAAAAATATTGCGTATTTTTATAAAAGAGGTATAATATGGTTGTTATAATATGCGGAGGAAATATGAAAATGGAAATTAAAGAAATAAAAATAGGGGGGTTTAGGAACATAAAAAACTGTGTAATAGATATTGATAAAATTACCGGTTTATTATCTATTAATAGTTATGGGAAATCTAATATATTAAGAGGTATTGAATTTGGGATTGATTTTATAACTTCTTCAAATCAAGTAAGAGATAATATGTTTGGGTGGAAAAGTGGGTTTCCAAAGAATAAAAATATCGATCCCAAGAGATTTAATTTTGAATTATATATCGTATATACTAATAATATTTCTGAATATGATATAAAATACGGTTTTTCAATTGACTGGAGACTTTCTGAAAAAGAAAGTGGTGGAATTAATAAGGAATATTTGTATATCAAGGATAGACAAAAGTCTTCGAAGTTTTCTCAATATATAAACAGAGCATACGATATTTCTAAATATAAGGGTTCTGAAAATGGACGATGTGATAAAAAAATAAATATTGATTATAATGAATTAGTACTAGAAAAACTTACGGCTTATGATGAATTGTTTTATTTAGAGATTCTTAAAGAGATAAAGCATTTAGAAGTATATGTTGATCAACATTTAGATAGTGCTGATGCTTTTGAGTTCGAGCCAATAGTATTAAAAAATAATGATGATTTGAAACTAGTAACTGTGGATAACATACCAAGAACATTATATAAGTTAAAAGAACAATACTTAGATAAATATAACTATTTAATGGACATTTATAAACAGTTGTTCCCTAAGATTGAAAGAGTAGAAACGCGGCGTTTTGAATTAGCAGGCCCTGCACAACCACCTGAATTACCTGAAGAGTATAAATTAGTCGAACATGCTTATTTTTTATATTGTAAGGAATATAATATGTCATGTGAAATTAATTTTAAACAAATGT
Organism: Erysipelatoclostridium sp. An173; assembly: GCF_963931465.1. Classification (GTDB taxonomy): domain Bacteria; phylum Bacillota_I; class Bacilli_A; order Erysipelotrichales; family Coprobacillaceae; genus Thomasclavelia; species Thomasclavelia merdavium. The sequence goes on from NZ_OZ007017.1 coordinate 581,653, forward strand.
CTGATGGAGCTAAACGGGTTTTATTATTATTAACTAATTTAGTTTTGGCAGATATTAATAATGTTATATTATTTTGTGTTGAAGAACCTGAAAATTCTATTAATCCATCTTTATTTAAACAGTATATTGAAGTTATTAATGATTTAAGTGAAAATACAAAAATAATTATTACGAGTCATTCGCCTTATTTAGTTGATTATTTGCCGCCAGAGAATCTATATATTGGATGTAGTAATGATTGTGATATTGCTGTATTTAAGAAAATTAAAAAAAGAGCAATTAAATCTTTATACAGAGATTCTAAGGAAATGGATATGTCCTACGGGGAGTATGTATTTGACTTAGTTAGTACTGGCGAGGATATTGATAAGTATGTCGAATAAAAAAATAGTTTTTATTGTAACAGAAGGCGAAACAGATGATTTGTTTTATAAAAAAATTTTGGAAGTATTAAAGACCAAAACTCCCAATAATCGTTTTTCGTTATATAAAATTAAATATATTTGCATCAAAGGTTTTGGTAAATTTGAAAGTAAACTAAATAGTAAATTTAAAAAATTGGTTAAAGAATACAAAAGGGATGATAAGAATACAGATTTTTTTGTTTTTCTTTGCTATGATAACGATATTTTTATTGGAAAAAAGAATCCACCAATTGATCCTGTAAAAATAGAAAAAGATTTAAAGAAAAATGGTGCAAATGAAGTTTTTCATATAGTTGCAAATAAATGTATAGAAGATTTTTTCTTGTATGATTTTGAAGGAATATGTCGATATTTGAAATTAAAGGGTGAAAAGAAAACAAATTACAAAAGTTTAATAGGATTAAAACAATTATACAAAAAAGCGGGGAAAGCATATATTAAAGGATCAAGATGTGACGCACTTTTAAATCAACTGGATTTTGAGTTGATTGAAGAAAAAATTTGTCCGCAACTCTCTAAATTTTGTGAAATTTCTGGGATTGATTGTTCAAGAAAAAATAAAGTATCATAATAACATAAAAAGAGCAAAATTGCTCTTTTTTATGTTTTGTAGATTATATTTTGAATAACTTTAATAACACCATTATTATTACATGATTCACATTTAAAATGAGCAGCATTTTTAGCTTCAATTAATGCATTTTCAGGTGCATAACTATTATTTGCATACTGTAACATTTCAATATCATTTTCCCCATCACCAAAAACATATAAATCATTTTGATCAATATGATATTTACTAACTAAATATTTAAGCTGATCTAGTTTATTAGTGCCTTTTGGTAAAATCTCAATCCAATATTGACTAACGCGTACGACTTCATAATTATAAAGCCGTTTTTTTAATAGTTTAAAAAAGAAGTTGAAAAAGATAGTACCACCTAGTTCAATTTTTTCTACTTGATTGTAAACAGCTTTATTATTTTGTTTAGGAATGGGTTTATGTTTAATTAAATAACGCAATATATAAAATATTTTATCATAAAGACTTGATAATGTAATTCTTTCTTTTTGACAAACAACAGTAACTCTAAAAAATAGGCGATAGGCTATTTTTATGATCTTTTTTACTTCCTTTAAATCAAATGAATTTAAATAAATATATTCACGGTCTTTAAAATCATAAAAAGCTAAACCATTAATTAATATCAAAGCACCAGTTTGATACTTTTCCATTTCCAATTCATCAACTATCCATTTAACACTTTCAAAATTTCTTCCTGTAGCTAAAACTAATCGATTCTTACTTTGAAATTCTTTTAATACAGCAATTGTTTCTTTATTAAGACTACCATCAGCTAATAAAGTACCATCTAAATCACTAACAACTGTTTTCATAAACTCTCCATTTGTCTTTAAGAATATTTTTTACGAATATAATCGCGATCTTTTTGAACATCACTACGATATTGCTGGTAGTTGTTATCAAATTGATTGTGATAGTGAAAAATAGCGGTAGTAGGATTAATAACACTAACGATATTACCGGCAGCTCGGACAAAAAATTCATTATGATCAAGAATACGAATATTATCATCCCAGCCAATTTCTTTTAATTTATCACTTCTAGCTAAGAAGATATTTGCAGTCTTACCGACAACAAAATGAGTTTCATCAATTTTAGTTAAATGTGGAATTTTTAATGGTTTTAAAGCTTCTTGCATTAATTGTTTATAATATAAGTGAGAGCTTTTTTTAGGGTCTTCACATTTAGGTGTTGATAAAACCCCAAATCCAACTAAATCAACTTCTTGGTGCTGCTTTAAAAATCTAAGTTCATCTGCAATATTGCTTCGTAATGTCAATAATTCATCATCATCCATGCGCATTACATATGGTGTTGTTACTTCGTTTAATGCTGCGTTTAAGCCTTTACTTAAACCACTATTAAATGGTAAATGAATTATTTTTAAGTTTTGGCCTTTTATTTCTAATGGTTTAAAACTATCATCACTAATTATTACTCTAGCGTTAGGATAGTATTTTTGAATATTTTGATATAGTTTTTTAGCCATTGCCTGTCTTTCAAATGATTTATAGATAAATGTGACATTTTCAACAACTAAGTCAATATCTTCTTGATTAGGTTTACGTAGTCCTTTTAAATACCAGGAGATTGTTAAAATACGATACTCTAAATTAATAAATAATTTATATAAAATATAAAATAATGGTTCTAAACGACCATGAGATATTTTTTTAAGTACATCTTTCATAATAGTAATCCTTTCTTAAAATTCATCACTATTTTAACATATATAAATATTCTTTTTTATACTTTATAAAAGTAATTATTAATTTTCCAGGATATATATTTATATAAATATTTAAAATAGGAGGAAAATTATGTTTTGGATATCTTTGTTTTTTATTGGTGCTTGTTTTGGTAGTTTTTTTAATGTTGTTATTTATCGATTACCATTAAATGAATCAATAATAAAAGGAAGGAGTTATTGTCCTAATTGTTATCATCAGTTATCATGGTATGATTTATTACCGATTGTTAGTTATCTTTGTTTAAAAGGAAGATGTCGTTATTGTTTAAAGAAGATTGGGATTAGTCATTTAGTTATTGAAGTTATTGGTGGTATTTTATTCGTTTATTGTTTTTATCAATATGTTTTTTATAAAATGATCATTGTTTATTTTATATCAATGTTATTACTTGTAATTGCTTTAATTGATCTAAAAACATTTAATATTTATGATATCACGATTTTTATCTTATTTATATTAACGATTATTTATCGTTTATTAACAAGCTTTGATATTTTAGATATGATTGCTGGTAGTTTAGTAATAAGCAGTTTGATGATGGGAATCAATATATTTATTAAAGATGGTTTTGGTATTGGTGATATTGAATTAATGTTTGTTTCTGGTATTTTACTTGGATTTAATAATATTATTATAGCTTTTATGATTGCGATTATTACTGGGGGTGTTTATTCATTATTTTTATTGTTATTAAAGAAAACGACCATGCACAGCTATATTCCTTTTGCTCCTTTTTTAACCGGTGCTATTTTTTTTATGTTGCAATATGATAATATTTTTATTTTTTGAATGATTTATTGTTTAAATAATAAATTTTTATATCAAAATTTCGGCTTTATCGATTTTATTTTGCTATATAAATTAGATATATGTTATAATCATGTTAAGATAAATAAAAAAAGGAGGGGACTTATGAACTTTTTGTTTATTTCACCGATGTTTCCAAAAAATTATTGGAATTTTTGTGATCGAATGAAAAATCATGGGGTCAATGTTTTAGCAATCGGGGATATGCCTGAAGAACATATCAGCGAAGAATTAAAAAATTCAGTTACTGAATATTGTTATGTAAATAACATGGAAAATTATGATCATGTTTATCGTTGTGTTGCTTATCTTGCAAGCAAATATGGAAAAATTGATTGGATTGAATCTAATAATGAATATTGGTTAGAGTTAGATGCTCGTCTAAGAACAGATTTTAATATTAATACCGGAATGAAAGAAGATGTTACTAAAATCTTCAAAACAAAATCTGGTATGAAAGCTTACTATGAAAAAGCTGGAGTTAAAACAGCTCGTTATCATTTAGTTGATACTTTAGAAAATGGGAAGAAGTTTGTTGAAGAAGTAGGTTTTCCAGTTATCGTTAAGCCAGATAATGGTGTTGGGGCAGCAGCTACATATAAAATTAGTAATTATGAAGAATTAGAACAATTTTATCAAATTGATCATATTACTCAATATATTATGGAAGAGTTTGTTAATGGCTTGATCATTTCATATGATGGTTTAGCTAATAAAGATCATGAAGTGATTTTTGAAACTAGCCATGTTTTTCCAAATTCAATTATGGATGTAGTTAATAATAATACTGGTATGCATTATTATTCATTGCGTCAGATTCCAGAACAATTACAAAAATTAGGTCGCAGTGTTGTTAAAGAATTTCCATTAAATGCACGATTCTTTCACTGTGAATTCTTCCAATTATTAGAAGATCGGCCAGGACTTGGTAGTAAAGGTGATTTTGTCGGATTAGAAGTTAATATGCGGCCACCTGGAGGATATACGCCAGATATGATGGACTGGGCTAATGATATTGATATTTATAATATCTATGCTGATATGGTTGTTTATAACCATAGTGATTATTATACTAATCGTCCATATCATTGTGTATACTGTGGTCGAAGAGATGGTAAAGAATATTATTATAATAATGATGCTTTAATGGCAATGTATGGTTCACATATTTTAATGAATGAAAGAATGCCCGATATTTTATCAGGAGCAATGGGTAATTATACTTATACAGCTCGCTTTGAAACATTAGAAGAAGTCCATGACTTTGTTGATAAAGTATTGAAGGAGGTTTAGAAATGAAAGTTGAATATTATAAAGAGTATAGTAATTGTCTAAATCGAGATATGGAATATAAGGTTTATGGACATGCGGGGATTCCTTTATTAGTATTTCCAGCTCAAGATGGACGTTTCTTTGATTTTGAAAATTTTGGGATGATTAATGTTATTGCAGATAAAATTGATGCCGGATTAGTTCAGGTTTTTTGTTTAGATAGTATTGATAGCGAATGCTGGTCTGATGAAGGTGGCGACAATAATCATCGTACTTATATGATGGAACAATGGTATTATTATGTTATGGATGAATTAGTGCCACGGATTTTTGAAATTAATGGTACTGGTCAAAAAATTTATACAACAGGTTGTTCAATGGGAGCTAGCCATGCTTGTAATTTTATGTTTAGACGGCCTGATGTTTTTAAAGGGTGTATTTGTTTAAGTGGTTATTATGATAGTGATTTATTCTTTGGGGATTATCATGATGAAAGATTGTACAACAATAGCCCGATTCAATATTTGCAAGGAATGTCTTATGATCATCCATATGTAGAAATGTATCGTCATTGTGATATTATTTTATGTTGTGGTCAAGGTGCTTGGGAAGATGAAATGATTTATTCAACTCGTCGGATGCAAGAATTATTGGAATATAAAGATATTCCTGCCTGGATCGATTTTTGGGGATATGATGTTAACCATGATTGGGACTGGTGGCAAGTTCAGTTACCATACTTTTTAAATCATATTTTATAGGGGGATGGAAATTATGAATGTTGTATTTATTTCACCACATTTTCCATTATATTTTCATAATTTTTGCTCACGATTAAAAATTCGCGGTGTCAATGTTTTAGGAATTGGGGATGCTAATTATAGTGAAATTAGTAATGAAACTAAAGATAGTTTAAGCGAATATTATCGAGTTGATAGTTTAGAAAATTATGATGAGGTTTATAAAGCAGTTGCCTATTATATTAGTAAATATGGTAGAATCGATTTTGTTGAAAGTCAGAATGAATATTGGTTAGAAACAGATGCGCGAATTAGAACAGATTTTAATATTAATAGCGGTACTAAATATGAAGATTTGGCAGTAATGAAATATAAATCAAAAATGAAAGATATCTACAAAAGCATTGGTTTAAATGCCGCTCGTTATTGTTTGGTAGATACTTTTGAAAATGCTTTAGCTTTTGTTGAAAAAGTAGGTTATCCAATTGTTGTTAAACCAGATAATGGTGTTGGTGCTTCTTCAACATATAAACTAAAAGATCAAAGTGAATTAGAGTATTTCTTTGCAACTAAAGATAATCGAGTTTATATTATGGAAGAGTATGTTAATGGCCATGTTGAAACCTATGATGGTATTACTGATAGCAATAAAAATATTTTAATTGCTAATAGTACGATCATGTTAAATTCAATCATGGATAATGTTAATGAAAATTGTGATACTGCTTTTTGTAATCGTTTTGTAGCTGGTAGTGATATTGAAGAAGTGGGTAAAAAAGTAGTCCAGGCTTTTGATACTCGTAGTCGTTTTTTCCATTTTGAATTCTTTAGATTAGATGCTGATAAAGAAGGACTTGGAAAAAAAGGTGATTTAATTGGTTTAGAAGTAAATATGCGCGCTCCTGGTGCTTATATGCCAGATATGATTAATTTTAGTTATGAAACAGATGTTTATACAATTTGGGCAGATATGCTTATCTATGATAAATGTTTCATGGATGTAAAACAAAAATATTTAGTAGCTTATATTGGTCGTCGTGATGGTATTGATTATATGTTAAGCAATGATCAAATTAATCAAAAATATGGTGATTTAGTGATGCTTGATGTTGATGTTCCTGAAGCATTGAGCGCAGCGATGGGAAATCATGTTTTCATGGTGCGAGCAGAAAATCAAGAACATTTAGACTTTTTAATCGATGAATTATTACGACGCAGTGATGGTAGAAATTGGCGTTAAAAATAAATAAAAATAAAATATACGTCAAAATAATTCCTTTTTTATTCAAGATGTGTTATCATATAGGTGGTTCTTAAATGAACCACTTTATCCCAAAAATGTGCTCTATGCACAATGAAGGAAGAAGCAATTCTTCCCTCCCCACAATAGTTAGGGTCTCCCAGCCCTAACTTTTTTTTATAATATTGATAAAAGGATAATCCCAATGATAAAAACAATGATTCCAACAACAATAAATAATGTTCCAATAGCGCAATTAATATAAATACCACTCATATTAATAAATGATTGTTCTGGTTTTTTAGGGTTGTATTTTACAATATATTCTTTACCACTAATAAAAATAGCAAAAGTAGACCAGCCGGTAGTACCAAGATATCTCTTTCCATCAACATAGTATTCATAAGTTGCTTTAATTGCTTTATTGTCGCTTGTTAAAGATTTTTGCGATTTTAATAAAGTGCCAGTTGTATTAGCGCGACAGGAAAAAATTTTATAGTATTTTGGAATACTGTATATAAGTCCAACAGTAGTAAATGATATTGCAACGATCCAAACAGCAATCATTATTTTTCACTCCCTTAATTAAATTATAAAAATATTATAGCTTACTAAATATAAAAATTAAATATCGTTGATACTTATAATAACAGGCAATAAATTGTAATATTAAAGATAATATAGTAAAATATTAGCGGATAAATATGTTTATGGGGGAAATGTAATGAGTTTAAAATTAGTGATATTTGATATGGATGGTTTAATGTATGATACAGAACCAATTGGGATGAAATGTATGTTAGAGACAGCATTACAATATGGTTATAAAATTGACCAAGAATTTGCATTGAGTTCAATTGGGATGAATATTAACGATCATCGTAAAAAGGTTTTAGAAAAATTTGGACCAGATTATCCTTATGATCAAATCAGTTTACAATCACGTAAAATGCGAATGGATTATCTTTTGAACAATGGCATTAAAGTTAAACCAGGATTAAGAGAATTGATTGCATATTTAAAACAAAAAAATATTTTAATTGCCATTGCTTCTAGTTCTAAAAGAGAAACTATCGATACTTATAATAAATTAGCTAATATCGATGGTAGTTTATTTGATTATATTATTTCCGGTGACAAAGTCGAACATAGTAAACCTAGTCCTGATATTTATTTAAAAGTATTAGAACATTTACATATAAATAATGAAGATGCATTAGTATTAGAAGATTCTCGCAATGGAATTTTGGCAGCATCTAATGCTAAAATTAAAGTAATTTGTGTCCCTGATTTAGTTAAACATGGTGATGATATTAATAAGCTTCTTTATAAAACAGTACCTTCATTAAATGAGGTTATTGATGAAGTTGAAAAGTTACTATAATTTAAATGATTAGTTTTTTGCTGATTTATAAAATACTAAGGTAGTTTAGTAAAGTAAAATAGAATATGTCTGCAAATATTAAAAGCCACATTCAATGTGGTTTTTAATATATCGATGTAAAGTTATCTGGCAAAATATTTTAGATTATTAGCAAGATTATATTTTCAAACAATGAAATTTTTGTGTAAATAACGATAATTTAAGATAAAATAGAAACAATAAATAAACAAGGAGGTATTATATGAGTTTTCCGAAAGGATTTTATTGGGGTGGCGCTACTGCTGCTAATCAATTAGAAGGTGGCTGGCAAGAAGGCGGAAAAGGTGTTTCTTGTCCTGATATTTGTACTGGTGGTAGTGCTACTAGAAGTAAAAGAATTACACCTGAATTAGAAGAAGGGACTTTTTATCCTTCACATGATGCAATTGATCATTATCATCGTTTTAAAGAAGATATTGCTTTGTTTGCAGAGATGGGATTTAAAATGTATCGTTTTTCTATTGCATGGACAAGAATTTTCCCAAATGGTGATGAAACAGAACCAAATGAAGAAGGTTTAAAATTCTATGAAGAATTAATCGACGAATGTTTGAAATATAATATTGAACCAATGGTTACTATTTCACATTATGAAGTACCATTTAATTTAACTAAGAAATGGAATTCTTGGGTAGATCGTCGAATGATTGATTGTTATTTGAATTTCTGTAAAGCAATTTTTACGCGTTATAAAGGAAAAGTAAAATACTGGCTAACATTTAATGAAATTAATTCAGCAACAACTGCTATGGGAGCGTTTTTAGGTCAAGGAATTTTAAATGAAATCAAACCAATGGATTTCATGAATCAAGTTGATATTCCAAACAACCGTTTCCAAGGATTACATCATCAATTTTTAGCAAGTGCTTTAGCTGTAAAAATGGCTCATGAAATTGATCCTGAAAATCAAGTTGGATGTATGCAAATCATGGCAACAAGCTATGGATTAACATGTAATCCAGCTGATCAAGTTGAAAACCAGCAAAAGAATCATTTAATGAACTGGTTCTGTAGTGATGTTCAATGCCGTGGTAAATATCCTAATTATATCAAGAGATATTTTAGAGAAAATAATATTGAAATTAAAATGGAACCTGGTGATGAAGCAATCTTAGCTAGTGGACCAGTAGACTTCTATACATGCTCTTACTATATGTCAAATTGTCAAACTGCTGATCCAGAAAAACAAATAGCTGGTAAAGGAAATATTTTAGGTGGGGTACCAAATCCATATCTAAAAGCTAGTGACTGGGGATGGCAAATTGATCCTGAAGGATTACGTTATTCATTAAATGAAATCTGGGATCGTTATCAAAAACCAATTTTCGTTGTTGAAAATGGATTAGGTGCTTTTGATAAAATCGATGATGATGGTAAAGTAAGAGATGATTACCGTGTTGATTATTTAAGAAAACATATTCAACAAATGCATGAAGCACTGTTAGATGGCGTTGATTTACGTGGTTATACTCCTTGGGGATGTATTGATCTTGTTTCAGCATCAACTGGTGAAATGGCAAAACGTTACGGATTTATTTTCGTAGAAAGATACGATGATGGAACTGGTGATTTTTCAAGAAGAAGAAAAGAATCTTTCTATTGGTATAAAAAAGTTATTGAAACTAATGGTGAAGATTTGGGATAATAGATGTGTTAAAAACACATCTATTTTTTTGGAGGGAAAATGAAAGCAAAAGGTTATTTTTTGACAATTTTATCAGCAATGATTTTTGGTTTTACACCAATACTTGCTAAAATGACATATTCGATGGGAAGCAATGGCATTACGATGGCTTTTTATCGACATTTATTTGTTATACCGATATTATTTATTATTATTAAATTGCAAAAATTAAACTATCGTATTACAATTGAACAGCTCAAAAAGATTTGTTTAGTTGGGATCGTTGGAACAGCATTAACAGTTGCCATGTTATATACTTCATATAGTTATATTCAAGTAGGTAGTGCTACTGTTTTGCATTTTTTATATCCAATGTTTGTATCTTTGATTTGTTGTTTTTATTATCATGAAAAACTGACAAAAGTAGTTAAATATTGTTTAGTGGTTGCTAGTATTGGAATCTTATTTTTTATTGAAGTAGGCAGCTCATCACTTTTTGGAATTTTTTTGGCTTTGTTTTCTGGAATAACATTTGCCTATTATATGGTTGGAATTGAAAAGCTAGGATTACAGAGTCTTAATCCTTATGTTTTGAATTTTTATTTTGCAATTGTAATTGCTATTGCTTTGTTAATAATAGGAGTTATTACTGGACAATTAGTTTTAATTTTGCCAGGATTAGCTTATGGCTATTCATTTATAATTGCAATTTTAACATCAATTATTGGGATTATTTGTTTACAACAAGGGGTTAAATATTTAGGTGCAACAACAGCATCAATATTAAGCATGTTTGAACCAGTAACGAGTGTTATTTTTGGTATTATTATTTTAAGTGAACAATTATCGATGTTTAAATTAATTGGCTGTATTTTGATTCTTGGGGCGATAACAATGTTAATTGTCTTTAATTCTAAAAAAAGTCCAACTTAAATATTGATGGGATAAAGTTACTATTTTGTCTTTGAGCATTTAAAAGAGATACTTATTTCACTTAGTTTATGTTAAAATTTAGTAAAGAACTAACATTTTAATATTATTGAGGAGGACAAAAAGTGGCTAAATATGTAATGGCTTTAGATCAAGGAACAACAAGTTCACGTTGTATAATATTTGATCATCAAGGTAATATAAAAGAAATTGCTAGAAAAGAATTTGAACAGATTTTTCCTAAACCAGGCTGGGTTGAACATAATCCAATGGAAATCTGGTCATCACAGTTAGCAGTAGCTAGTGAAGCTATGGCTAAACAAGGTATTAAAGCAGAAGATATTGCCGGAATTGGAATAACTAATCAGCGGGAAACAACGATTATTTGGGACAAAGAAACCGGTGAACCGATTTATAATGCAATTGTCTGGCAGTGTCGGCGCAGTGCTAAGATGATTGAACAATTGGTAGCTGATGGATTAGAAGAATATGTTATTAAAACTACCGGATTAATTCCAGATCCTTATTTTTCAGCTTCTAAAATTGCCTGGATTTTAGAAAATGTTCCTGGTGCAGCCAAACTAGCTGAAAAGGGGCGACTTTTATTTGGAACAGTGGATACTTGGCTGATTTATAACTTAACTGGCGGTAAAGTACATGTAACAGATTATACTAATGCTTCAAGAACAATGTTATTTAATATTCATGATCTTTGCTGGGATCAAAAACTGCTGGATTATTTTAAAATACCACGCAGCATGTTACCAGAAGTAAAGCCATCTAGCTGTATTTATGGTTATACTAAAGCTGGTATTTTAGGTGGTCATATTCCAGTTGCTGGTGCTGCTGGTGATCAACAGGCTGCATTATTTGGACAATGCTGCTTTGAACCTGGGGAAGCTAAGAATACTTATGGTACAGGATGCTTTTTATTAATGAATACTGGTAAGAAAATCTATCATTCCCAAAATGGTTTACTAACAACAATTGCAGCCAGTGATAATGATGAAGTAAATTATGCTTTAGAAGGTAGTGTTTTTGTTGCCGGGGCGGTTATGCAATGGCTTCGTGATGGATTGAGAATGTTGGAAGATACCCCTAAGTCAATTGAATATGCAACTAAGGTTGATGATACAAATGGTGTATACATTGTTCCTGCTTTTACCGGTCTTGGAGCCCCTCATTGGGATTCTTATGCTAAAGGAACAATTGTCGGTTTAACTAGAGGATGTTGTAAAGAACATTTTGTTCGAGCAGCCTTAGAGTCAATTGCTTATCAGACAAATGATGTTTTAAAAGCAATGCAAGAAGATACTGGTATTCAATTAAAAGCTTTGAAAGTTGATGGCGGTGCCAGTCAAAATGATTTTTTAATGCAATTTCAAAGTGACATTTCCAATTGTATTGTCAATCGGCCGCAGGTAGTGGAAACAACGGCTTTAGGGGCGGCATATTTAGCTGGTTTAGCAACTAATTTTTGGACTAGTAAACAGGATATTATTGATAATTGGAAATTAGAACGTAATTTTACGCCATTAATGGAAGAAACTAAACGGCAGGAACTTTTATCAGGCTGGGATAAAGCAATCCGTTTTACGTTAATGTGGAAAGATGTATAAAAAAATCAGGTTAGTTAAAACCTGATTTTTTTTCTTCATCGATAAAAGTATGATATATAGCTCTAATGGCATTTTTAAAATGCACATTTTTAACTCCGACAATAATATTTAATTCCGAAGACCCTTGGTCAATCATTTTAATATTGATATTTTCTTTAGCTAAAGCAGTAAAAACTTTAGCGGCAGTTCCACGACCATCTTTCATACCACGACCAACAATAGCAATCAACGCTAAATCAGACTCTAATTCAATTGAATCAGGTTGGACAGCACGATGAATACCGGCTAAGATTTGTTGTTCATGGTCAATGAAACTATTAGCTTCAACAATAATATTCATTGTATCGATTCCTGAAGGTGTATGTTCAAATGATAATTGGTTATCTTCAAGAACTTGAAGAACGCGGCGACCAAAACCAATTTCACTATTCATCATATCTTTTTCAATACTGATCGTTGCAAATCCTTGTCTACCGGCAATACCAGTAATTACATGATCTGGTTTATGACAAGTTGTTTCAACAATTAATGTTCCTTCATCTTCTGGGCGATTAGTATTTTTAATTTGAATTGGAATCCCTTCATTACGAATTGGGAAAATTGAATTTTCATGTAAAACACTAGCACCCATATAAGATAATTCTCGTAATTCTTTATAGGTAATTGTTGCAATAGTATCAGGATTTTTAACGATACGTGGATCGGCAACTAAAAATCCAGAAACATCAGTCCAGTTTTCATATAAATCAACGTGACCATTACGAGCAACGATTGAACCAGTAATATCACTACCACCACGTGAAAATGTTTTAATTGTATTGCTATCATCATTTAGTGAACCATAAAAACCAGGAATAACACAGTTTTTAACGGTACTTAATCGTTTAGATAAAATTGGATCAGTTTTTTCAGGATCATAATTACCATTTTCATCAATGAAAATAACTTCACTAGCATCAATGAATTCAAAACCTAAATAATTAGCTAAAACAATACCATTTAAATATTCACCACGGCTGGCAGCATAATCAATCCCGATTTTATCAATAAATGCTTTTTCTATAACTTCAAACTCTTTATCAAGTGAACAATCTAATTTTAGTTCATCAATAATATCTTGATAACGTTTCTTTATTAAATCAAATGTCTTTTTAAATGTATCTTGATCTTTTGCATTGTATGCTTGATATAAAAGATCAGTAACTTTTGTATCTTCTTTAAATCTTTTCCCTGGTGCAGAAGGCACGACAAAGCGTCGCGATTTATCACTATTAATAATATTGGCTACTTTTTTAAATTGTGTAGCATCAGCAAGTGAAGAACCGCCAAATTTTACTACTTTATTCATAAAGTTCCCCCTTAGATAAAATGTCTATTAAAAAATACCATTTTTTTGTGATTACATCAAGAATAATCGCTAAAATTATCAATATTTTTAAAGCACTTTTTTAAAAAAAGAAAGATAATTAAAGTGAATTAAAATAAATAATTAAAAATAAGTTTTGATTATAGACTAACCAATAAAAAAATCACATAATTCAATTCAATATCAATCACATAATTAATCACAACATTATCATAAATTGATGTATAATTAGATAGCTGATAATGATATTATAAAGATTAAATAAACATTAAATATTTGATATTAATAATCTTTTGTTTCTGGGAATTTTCAATTGAAATTAAGAATTAAGGAGGTAGATTATGGCGGAAAAAAAGAAAAATTATGAAATAAAAATTATTTTAGGATATGATAGTCAAGGAAAAGCAATCTATACATCAGTATTTACTGATACTTACCCGGAAGTAAAAATTTTAAGATGTAGTAATGATAAATTAGTTGAAGAAGTTTTATTTAAAGATGTTTGTAATGGCTGGTTAAGTTATATAAAAAATAGTGTTAAACCGCAAAGTTTTAATAAATATCAAATGACTGCTAGACTATACATTTTACCAGCTTTAGGTCAAAGAGATATTAAATTATTAAACACAATTGAAATCAATCGTTTTTTAAAACAGCTGGCAACTAGTGGACGTCAAGATGGTAAAGGTTTATCACAAAGTAGTTTAAAAACTGTTTTGTTTGTAATAAAAGAGACTTTTCAATATGCTTATAATCTAGGAATGTGTAATGAAGTGTTATCAAATGTAGTTTTTCCTAAAAAGAAAAAAGCAAATGATAAATTATATGTATTAGAGAAAAAAGATTGCCAGAAAATTATTGATTTTGTTAAAGATGATCCTGAACCGCTAAATATTGGGATTGCTTTGAGTCTTTGTTGTGGTTTAAGGATCGGGGAATTATGTGCGTTAAGAAAAAGTGATATTGATTTAGATAAGCGAATTATAAACATCCAATATACTTTACAACGCATACAGGTTGCTAAAGCCAGTAGTAAAACTAAAATTGTTATTAGTTCACCAAAATCAAAAACATCCAAAAGAATTATTCCAGTACCAGAAATAATGATGCCGATTTTAAAAAGCTGTAACTTTCATGAAAATGATTTTATTTTAAGTAATAATGAATATTGGGTTGAACCAAGACGATTATCTAGATATTTTAAAAAAATATTGAATCAATTAGAAATAAAAGATACTAATTTTCATACTTTAAGACATACCTTTGCTTCTTTGTGTATTGCTTCAGGAATGGATGATCGTACATTAAGTGAAATATTAGGTCATTCTAGTGTAAATATTACTTTGGATCGTTATGTTCATCCTAATTTAAAAATAAAACATGAAATGATTAATAAAGTTGATTTTATTTGATAGACAACTATTTGACCATAATCTTAAAATAAGGTAAAATTAAATCAACAGGCGGGAAAACCCGTCATTTTTTTAATCGAGGTAATAAGTGTGAAAGAAAAAAAATATACAATGAGTGATATCGCTAAAATGGCTGGAGTTGGTAAAAGTACCGTATCCCGTTATTTTAATGGTGGTTATGTAAAAGAAGAAACAAGACAGAAATTAAAAAAGATAATCGATGAATGTCATTATGAGCCAAGTACTATTGCCCAGTCTTTAAAAGCTAAATATTCAAAAGTAATTGGGATCGTTGCCCCATGTCTTGATTCAATTACAACCTCAAGGGTCTTGATGATGGCAGATCAATATTTAAAAGATCATGGCTATACAACTTTGATTATTAATACTAATCATGATGAGATGCGTGAATTAACCTCGATAGAACAATTGTGGCGCATGAATGTTGATGGGATAATTTTAATTGCAACAACAGTAACTTTAGCTCATCAAAGTATTGCAGCTAAGCTGGATATTCCGTTATTATTCGTGGCCCAACGTTATGGCGCTGGTATTTCGATTATTAATGATGACTATAATGCTGGTTATGATGTCGGTAAATATGGAGCTAAAATGGGACATCGCTCTGTTTGTTATGTTGGGGTAAATGGTAAAGATGAAGCGGTAGGAATTTATCGTAAAGATGGTGTTATTAACGGATTAAAGGATTATGGTGTAGAAACGGTTGATATTTTAGAAACTGATTTTTCAATTGAAAAAGCTTATAAAAAAGCCTTAGATTATTTAAAGAAAAAACAGCCAACTTTAATGATTGGAGCTACTGATAATATTGCTTTAGGCTGTTTAAAAGCTATTAATGAATTAGGGTATAATATGCCTGAAGATATTTCATTAATTGGTTTTGGCGGCTATGAAACTTCGCTTTTTATTACGCCAAGTTTAGTAACAATTCGTTTTGATAATGAAGAAACAGGGATTCGTGCTGGTAAAACTATTATTGATTTAATTGAAGGGAATCGTGTTGATAATCTACAATTAATCAATTATCATTTGATTTCAGGTAATAGTGTTAAAAATTTAAATAAGTAAAAAATATGGTGGTATTTTGGGTGATACCATCTTTTTTAAAATAATTATGGTATCGGTACCATTTTTTTATTGAAAACTATTGACACCGCTATAATTGAGGTATATATTATAGACATGGAACCGATACCACAAGGAGGAAAGAGAATGGATTACAACAAGATAGCAAAAGACATTATTGAAAATGTCGGTGGCGCTAGTAATATTACAGGGGCAATGCACTGCGCTACAAGATTACGTTTAAATCTAGTTGATGAAAGTAAAATCAACGAAGAAGCATTAACTGATATTGAAGTAGTTAAAGGTACGTTTTTAGCTAAGGGGCAATATCAAATTATTTTAGGTCCAGGATTAGTTAATCTGGTTTGTGATGAAGTAACTAATATCTTAGGAATTAAAACCGAAACAGTCCCAGAACCAAAAGAAGAAAAAGAGGGTAATATTTTACAACGATTAGTACAATTATTAAGTGATATCTTTGTACCAATTATTCCAGCTATCGTAGCTGGCGGGTTATTGATGGGAATCAATAATATCTTAACCGCTAAAGGGTTATTTTTTGCTGGTAAAAGTTTAATTGAAGCTTATCCACAATGGGCAGATTTAGCTTCTATTATCAATATTTTTTCAAATGCAGCATTTACTTTTTTACCAGTCTTAATTGGTTTTAGTGCTACCAAGAAGTTTGGTGGTAACCCATATTTAGGAGCAGCTATGGGAATGATCATGGTTCATCCTGATTTATTAAATGCTTATGATTATGGTAAAGCCGGAGCTGAAATACCTGTTTGGAATTTATTTGGCTTAACAGTTGAAGCTGTAGGGTATCAAGGAACAGTATTACCGGTTTTAGGAGTTTCTTGGATTTTAGCAAACATTGAAAAACGTTTGCATAAAGTTACACCAATCTGGTTGGATAATTTAACAACACCGCTATTATCTACTTTGATTACTGGTTTTATTACATTTATTGTTGTTGGACCTATTTTAAGAGAAGCCGGAGTTTTATTATCAGATGGAATTTCTTGGATGTATAATACACTAGGAATGTTAGGGGGAGCTATTTTCGGTTTCTTCTATGCACCAATTTGTTTAACCGGTATGCATCATAGCTTTATTGCAGTAGAAACTCAATTACTTGCAGCAGTAGAAACAACAGGGGGATCATTTATTTTCCCAACAGCATCAATGTCTAACGTTGCTCAAGGGGCAGCAGTTATTGCTATTTTATTAATAACAAAAGATAAAAAATTAAAAAGTATTTGTTCAGCATCTGGAATTTCAGCATTACTTGGAATTACAGAACCAGCAATGTTTGGGGTAACATTGAAACTTAAATATCCATTTATTGCAGCAATGATTGGTTCAGCAGCCGGAAGTGCTTATTTAGCAGCAACTAAAACTCTTGCCATTGCTTTAGGAGCTGCCGGTTTACCAGGATTTATTTCAATTGATCCAAATTCTTGGTTGAATTTTGGAATCGGAATGATTATTAGTATTGCGGTAGCATTTGCATTAACTATTGTTTTATATAAACGTAATGAAAAAAAACAAGCAGCAAAAACTGATGAATTACCACAAGATACAACTACTGATAGTAAGGTTAAAACTGAAGTTATTAGTGCACCATTAGCAGGAAAAGTAGCACCAGTTAGTGAAGCACCAGATGAAATATTTGCTCAAAAAATGATGGGTGATGGGGTTGTAATTTTCCCAACTAATAATTATTTAACAGCACCTGTTACCGGAACAATTACGATGATTTTCCCAACTAAGCATGCTTTAGGAATTAAAAGTGATGATGGTGTGGAATTATTAATTCATATTGGTTTAGATACGGTAAAATTAGAAGGAAAACCATTTAATTTATTAGTTAGTGAAGGGCAAAGAGTAAATCAAGGTGATAAATTAATGGAAATTGATTTTAAGATGATTGAAGAAGCAGGCTGTCCAACAGCTACACCAGTTGTATTAACTAGTCAAAATAGTTTTGAAATAGTTAGTCAAGGCGATGTGGAAATAAACCAGCCAATTATAAAATTAAATTAGGAGAAATAATATGACTTGTTTAACGAATAAACAAATTAAAGATATGGAAAAACAAGCAGTTAAAGATGAATATCGTCTTGAATATCATTTGATGCCAGCAACTGGCTGGCTAAATGATCCTAATGGATTATGTCAATTTAAAGGTACTTATCATCTTTACTACCAATATTCACCTGAAAATTGTATGGGTGGTCAAAAATACTGGGGGCATTATAGTACTAAAGATTTTGTTACCTTTAAAAATGAACCAGTTGCTTTATATCCTGATAGTCAGTTTGAACAAGGCGGTGTCTATTCTGGGTCAGCTATTGTTAAAGATGATACTATTTATTACTACTATACTGGTAATGTAAAACATCCTGGCAATCATGATTATATTCATACAGGACGTGAGCATAATACAATGATGGTAACTAGCAAAGATGGTATCGAGTTAACAAATAAAACTTGTTTAATGAAAAACAGTGATTATCCAGAAGATTTGACTTTACATGTAAGAGATCCTCAGGTTATTAAAAATGGTGATCATTATAATATGATTTTAGGAGCTAGAACAAATGATGATGTTGGTTGTTGTTTATTATATAGATCAACTGATTTAAAACATTTTGAACTAGTTAATCGAATTACAACTAAAAAGCCTTTTGGTTATATGTGGGAATGTCCTAATCTTGTTGATTTAAATGGACAAATGATCTTATTTTGTTGCCCGCAAGGGGTAGAAACAGAAGGTTATAAATATGAAAATATTTATCAAAATGGTTATTTTCTAGTAAATGGTGATATTGAAAATGAATATTCATTAAGTGAATTTATAGAATTTGATCATGGTTTTGACTATTATGCCCCACAGTTATTTAAAGATGAAAGTAGTCGAGCAATTATTATTGGCTGGATGGGATTACCGGATGCTCCTTATACAAATCCAACGGTAAAAAATAACTGGCAGCATGCTTTGACATTACCAAGACAATTAACATTTAAAGATGGTAAAGTTTATCAATACCCAATTGATGAAACAAAAGCGTTAAGAAAATGTAAGA
This sequence comes from Erysipelatoclostridium sp. An173, assembly GCF_963931465.1. Taxonomy (GTDB): domain Bacteria; phylum Bacillota_I; class Bacilli_A; order Erysipelotrichales; family Coprobacillaceae; genus Thomasclavelia; species Thomasclavelia merdavium. Next base: position 601,026 of record NZ_OZ007017.1, read on the forward strand.
ATGATGTAAAAATTAATAATAATCAAAAAATCACTTGCAATAGTAATGTTTATGAGCTATATTTACCGATAAATAATCACGGTTTTAAAATAAAGTTAAGACAAGATGCAGTGATTGAATATCATGATAATCTTTTAACCTTATCATTAAAAGACAGTGGTTATGGTCGAAATAAACGACATATTGTAATTGATAAAATTGAAAACGTAACAATCTTTAGTGATGTATCATCACTAGAAATATTCATCAATGATGGTGAATATGCTCTTACAACTCGTATATATGATCATAGTAAGCTAATTGAAATATCTATTGACACCAGTATTACAGCAACTTACTATGAGTTAAATAGTTATCAGATAATTTAAAAAGTTATCGTAGGCCATTGTCCATATATAAAATGGCAAAAAAACATCTTGTAGACTAGCAAGATGTTTTTTTATCAGTATATTAAATCGGTTTAAAAAATTATATATTTTGTTTAAATTAATAAAAATATTATTTATGTATAGGAGGAATTCAAATGCCAAGAAAAAAATCAAAAAATTATACCATCAAATATAATTTTTCTATGGGAAAAGAGGACCTAAAGGAAATTATGGAAGAAAGCTTTTTAATATATTTTAAGCGTAAAGAACATAATTGTATATTAAAAAATAAAAGTAGAATAAAATGATAATAATGAAATTGAGTTTATGGTGTTTTTTATAGAAGCGCTATAAAATAAAGATGATTAATCAATATGGAAATGTTATAATGAAAAAGAAAGGGTGATAAGTATGGGAATCTATTTAAATCCAACAAATCAAAATTTTTATGAAGCAGTCAATAAAGAGATATATGTTGACAAATCATTGCTTATTCAACATATTGAATATTTGAGAAATAAAGTCAATAAATATATTTGTGTATCAAGACCCAGACGCTTTGGAAAGAGTACCGATGCCAATATGCTTGTCGCCTATTATTCAATGGGTTGTGATTCTCGTAATATCTTTGATTCATTAAAAATTAGTCAGACCGACATTTATTTAGAACATCTTAACAAACATCATGTCATTCATATCAATATGCAGGACTTCTTGAGTAAGACACATGATATAGAAAAGATGATTTTACTTCTTGCTAAGTTGATACTTAGAGAACTTAAGAAAGACTTTCCAAAAGTGGATTATATAGATACTTCTGATCTTATTCAAATTATGGAAGATGTTTATGTAGAAACGAATACTAGATTTATCTTCGTTATAGATGAATGGGATTGTATATTTAGAGAATATGCTCAAGACAAAGAATCGCAGAAGATATATCTTGATTTCTTAAGAAACTTGTTGAAAGATAAGCCTTATATAGAACTGGCTTATATGACGGGTATATTGCCTATCAAGAAATATGGAACACATAGTGCATTGAATATGTTTAAGGAAATATCCATGTTGAATGCAACACCTTTAGAATCCTTTATGGGCTTTACTGAACAGGAAGTTCATGATTTGTGTTTAAAATATAATATGGATTATAATGAAATGCAGCAATGGTATGACGGTTATCAGATGTCAAAGGATATCTCTGTCTATAATCATCGTTCTGTTGTTTATGCCCTTATGGATAGAAAATATGAAAACTACTGGACATCAACAGAAACCTATGAAGCCCTGCAAGTCTATATAGATATGAACTATGATGGTTTGAAGGATAATATCGTTCAATTGTTATCTGGGGAAAGCGTAGATGTCAATACGAGTAAGTTTCAAAATGATATGACAACATTCAAATCAAAAGATGATGTATTGACACTTCTTATACATCTAGGCTATTTAGGATATAATAGTTCCAATCATACATGTTTTATCCCTAATAAGGAAGTATCTACCAGTTTCATCAATTCCATAGAAGATTCCAACTGGCAGGAAACTACAAAAGCATTATTGAATAGTCGAGAACTGCTGGAAGCGACATGGAGAAAAGACGAAAAAGCTGTAGCAAGATATATTGAAGAAGCTCATCTAGACACATCAATATTAACTTATAACAATGAAAATGCATTGTCATATACTCTAGCTTTAGCGTATATTTATGCCAGAAATCATTATACAATGATAAGAGAGATGCCAACAGGCGAAGGATTTGCAGATATTGTCTTGATTCCATATCAAAATAAACCAGCGATGATTATAGAACTGAAATGGAATCAAGATGTTGAAACCTCAATCACACAAATCAAGGACAAGAAATATCCAAAAGGACTGGAGAAATATAAAGATAACTTGTTGTTAGTAGGAATTAGCTATGATAAGAAAACCAAAAAACATACATGTCATATAGAAAAGATGAGTTAGGTTCACTAAAAATAAGTGGACCTCTTTTATAAAACATAAATAATAATTACTAATGATATATAATAGGCAGAAAGTAAAATAAGATGATTAATCAATATGGAAATGTTATAATGAAAAAGAAAGGGTGATAAGTATGGGAATCTATTTAAATCCAACAAATCAAAATTTTTATGAAGCAGTCAATAAAGAGATATATGTTGACAAATCATTGCTTATTCAACATATTGAATATTTGAGAAATAAAGTCAATAAATATATTTGTGTATCAAGACCCAGACGCTTTGGAAAGAGTACCGATGCCAATATGCTTGTTGCCTATTATTCAATGGGTTGTGATTCTCGTAATATCTTTGATTCATTAAAAATTAGTCAGACCGACATTTATTTAGAACATCTTAACAAACATCATGTCATTCATATCAATATGCAGGACTTCTTGAGTAAGACACATGATATAGAAAAGATGATTTTACTTCTTGCTAAGTTGATACTTAGAGAACTTAAGAAAGACTTTCCAAAAGTGGATTATATAGATACTTCTGATCTTATTCAAATTATGGAAGATGTTTATGTAGAAACGAATACTAGATTTATCTTCGTTATAGATGAATGGGATTGTATATTTAGAGAATATGCTCAAGACAAAGAATCGCAGAAGATATATCTTGATTTCTTAAGAAACTTGTTGAAAGATAAGCCTTATATAGAACTGGCTTATATGACGGGTATATTGCCCATCAAGAAATATGGAACACATAGTGCCTTGAATATGTTTGAAGAAATCTCAATGATTGATCCGGGATTATTATCTGAATTTATGGGATTTACTGAAACTGAAGTTCAAAATCTTTGTATTCAATACAACATTAGTTTTGATGAGATGAAACAATGGTATGATGGGTATCACATGACAAATGATATTTCAACTTTTTCTCCTCGCTCTGTTGTTTCTTCAATTGTGAGAAAACAATTTGGAAATTATTGGACATCAACAGAAACCTATGAAGCCTTGCAGGTTTATATAGATATGAACTTTGATGGTTTGAAGGATAATATCGTTCAACTCTTAGCAGAAGAAAATATACCCGTTCAAACAACATCATTCCAGAATGACATGACAACATTCAAATCAAAGGATGATGTATTGACACTTCTTATACATTTGGGATATTTAGGATATAACGGTTCTTTACATACATGTTATATTCCTAACAAAGAAGTTGTTGATTCATTTGTTAATTCTATTAGAAGTTCGAATTGGCATGAAACTACGAGGGCATTATTAAATAGTCGTGAACTCTTACAAGCAACATGGAACAAAGATGAAGAAGCAGTGGCTAGATATATAGAAGAGGCACATTTAGATACAGCGATACTTACCTACAATAACGAAAATGCCTTGTCATATACAATTGCAATAGCATATATAACAGCGCGAAATCATTATACGATAATAAGAGAGATGCCAAGTGGTAAAGGTTTTGCTGACATGGTATTTATTCCAATAGATAATAAACCAGCGATGATAATAGAATTGAAATGGGATCAGAAAGTAAAGACAGCAATAGATCAAATTAAAGAAAAAAACTATCCTCAGGGATTAAAGAAGTATCAGGATAATCTGCTTTTAGTAGCAATAAGCTATGATAAAGAAACTAAAAAACATCATTGTAAAATAGAACAGTTAACTTAGGTTCATGAAAATGAACCTTTTAATAAATATGTATAGAAAAAAATCACGGAAATCGTGATTTTTTGATTGATTAAAGTAATTTTTCTGCAGCAACATATTCACCATTTAAGGCACTAGCCACTGCTTTACAAGTATATTTTCCTTGATAAGTATTTAAACCTTTCATAAATCCAGGATCTTCTTTTAAAGCATCTAATCCTTGATTTGCTAGTTTTAAAATATAAGGTAAAGTTGCATTAGATAGAGCCATAGTAGAAGTTCTTGGTACAGCACCTGGCATATTAGCTACTGAATAATGAACAACCCCGTGTTTAGTAAAAGTTGGATTATCATGAGTTGTTACATGATCACAAGTTTCAATGCAGCCACCTTGATCAATAGCAACATCAACAATAACACTACCTTCCTTCATTGTTTTAACCATTTCTTCAGTTACAATTTTTGGTGCTTTAGCTCCTGGTAATAAAACAGCCCCAACAATTAAATCGGCATTTTTTACAGCTTCTTTTAAATTATATTCATTATTATAAACTGTATGAATAGCTCCATTACTAATATCATCAATATAAGCCATAGTATTTACGTTAATATCAAAAACCTGAACATTAGCACCTAAACCAAGTGCCATTTTAGCGGCGTTAATACCAACTTTACCACCACCAATAATTACAACGTTGGCAGGTAATACTCCAGAAACACCACCTAATAAAATACCACGACCACCATTAGTTTTTTGAAGTAAATTAGCACCAATTTGAACAGCCATTCTACCAGCTACTTCACTCATTGGTGTTAATAATGGTAAAGAATGATTAGCTTCTACTGTTTCATAAGCAATAGCTGTTGTTTTACTTTCAATTAATGCATTAGCAAAAGGTTCGTTATTAGCGATATGCAAATATGTGAAAACCATTTGATCTTCGCGTAAATATTTGTATTCACTTTCTAAATATTCTTTTACTTTTACAATTAAATCAGCTTTTGCAAATACTTCTTCACTTGAAGAAATTATAGCACCAGCTTCTTGATATTCTTGATCACTAAAACCACTGCCATTACCAGCATTAGTTTCAACATATACTTGATGTCCAGCTTTACAAAGGGCATAAACCCCAGCAGGAGTCATTGAAACGCGATTTTCGTTATTTTTTATTTCTTTTGGAATTCCTATAATCATGATTTATTACCCTCTTTCCATTATAAATTGACTATTATTATTGTAACACTATTTTTTGTTATGGACAAAATATTTTATTTAGAATATTATTGATTAGGTTTAATTTGTTGCTTTTAATTTTTGAATATAGGATAATATGTCTATCATTTTATTAAAAAGTTAATAATAGTAAGATTATTAGGGAGGAAAAGAATGTTATTGATCAATAAGACACTGATTAAGATGTCTAAAGGTGTTCGGATTTGGATTTTTATAATTGCATTGTTGAAGATGCTTACATTAATAGGAACGGTATTATTTGCTCAAACGATATCAGCGTTTTTGGGTGATTTATATCAACCATCATTATCAAAAGAAGAATTGATAGGTGCTATTGTTAGTGCAGTATTTGCTTCACTATTGATTTTGGTTGCTGATTTGTTGACTGGTGAAGCTGAATATCGCTGTGGTGCTAAAGCGCGAATTTCTTTACGTAAAGCTATTTTCGATAAGATTTTAGAACTTGATGTTGGAAAGGTTGAAAAAATTGGCGCTAGTAATGCAATTAGCAGTGTCGGTGATGGAGTTGAATTGATGCAGGTTTATTATACGCGGTATTTACCAAGTTTACTGTATAGTTTAATGGCATCGATATATTTGTTTTTTAATCTTAAAGATACATCATTTCCAGTTGCATTATTATTATTAGTTATTTCTTTTGCTTTACCATTATTGAATAACTATTTTCGTAGTATGATCGATCAGTTAAAAAAGGAATATTGGACTAGTTTTCAAGATTTAACTAGTTATTATTTAGAAAGTTTAAAAAGTTTAGTGACTTTAAAATTGTTTAATCAAGATCAAAATCGTCATGATCATTTAAAAGAAAAAGCTAATGTTTTTAATCAAAATACAATGTCGATCATGAAAATGAATTTTTCATCATTTTTATTATCAGATGGTTTGATTTATGGTGGCATTGTTGTTGCTGTATGTATTGCTTGTTTTCAAATGAACAATAATCAGCTTGATTTTTCTCAAGGAATATTAGTATTAATGCTTTCATATAGCTTTTTTAGCTCAATTCGTCAGTTGATGAATGTTACTCATGATGCCTTATCAGGAATTGCCGCTACCATTAAAGTAGAGGAAATCTTAGCTATGGATACTACTAGAAAACAAGAAAGTATTGAAACAACTAATGATAAGATCATTGAAAAATATTCTAAGGAAACTTTAGATTATTTACATAATTTTGATGGTATCATTGCACATGATATAAGTTTTAATTATCAAGAAAAAAGAACGGTATTAAATCATTTAGCAGTTGCTTTTCCTAAAGGTAAGACCACAGCAATAGTTGGTCGAAGTGGTTGTGGTAAAAGTACTTTAGCTAGTATGTTAATGCGTTTTATTGATCCTGATACTGGTTATTTGTTTTTTGAAGGAAAAAGCTATTACCAGCAAAGTCCTGAGGAATTAAGAAAAAATATTATCATGGTACCGCAGCGAGTTAGTATTTTTGGTGGCAGTTTAGAAGAAAATCTGCGGATTGCTAAACCTGATGCTTCGATTACTGAAATTTTAAATGTTTTAAAACAGGTTCGTTTATATGACTGGTTAAAAAGTTTACCTGAAGGTTTATCAACTGATTTAGGTGATAGTGGATCAAAACTTTCTGGTGGACAAAGACAGAAAATCGGTTTAGCTAGAGCTTTATTAAGCAACGCACCATATATTATTTTTGATGAAGCTACATCAAGTGTTGATCGTGATAGCGAAGATGAAATTTGGCAATGTATTAAAGAATTAAAACGGAGTCGTACATTGATTATTATTTCACATCGTCTTTCAACAATTCAACGTGCTAATAATATTATTGTATTAAATAAAGGCCAATTAGTAGAACAAGGCAGTCATGAAGAATTACTTGATAAACAAGGTGAATATTATCAGCTGGTTAAGGAACAAGAAATCTTGGAAAATCAGGGAAAGCAGAGGTTAAGTTATGAATAAAAAACCATCTTTATTTACACTGACAAAAAGATTATTAAAAATTGCAACTGAGCAAAAAAAGTATTTTGTAATATCAACGATTGTAAGTATAGTTGGTAATGCTATGCAGCTAGGTTTGATGGGATTTGGTGCTTGTTTTATTTTAAGTATTGCTGGTAAACTTAAATTCTTAAATAGTAGTGTATGTTGTGTTTTAATGATAATAAGTGCTGTTTTAATTGTAATTTGTCGTTATTTAGAAGGCTATTTTTCTCATGCGGGAGCATATAAATTATTAGCTAAGATGCGAATTGATATGTTTGCAATGTTACGTAAGTTAGCTCCTGGTGGTTTGATTGATCGTAGCAGTGGGGATATTATGTCGCTTGCGATATCAGATATTGAAAGTATTGAGTTCTTTTTTGCTCATACTATTGGCCCATTATTTACAGTTATTTTATTACCAGTAATAACATTAATTATCGCTGGAATGATTGATTCTTTATTTGTATTAGCGTTATTACCAATCTATTTAATTATTAGTATTGTTTTACCATTAATAGCTATTAAGCTAGGGCGTAATATTGGACTAGGCTATCGAGAAAAATTAGGTAAGTTAAAAGCGTTTTTACTAGATAGTGTTTATGGTTTATCTGAAATTCAAATCTTTGATTATGGAAAAGCTCGTAGTGAGGAACTTACTAAAATTAATCAGGATATTAATCGTTCAACTCATTTATTAGCTTATCATCGTCAATTTGTAATTTCTTTGCCAACGTTTTTTATCTATTTAGCAAGAATAGTAGTTATCGCTGTTGCTTCTTATTTAGCTTTGGTTAAAAGTGTTGATTCATCTGCAGTAATCATTTTATCATTTTTAGTATCAGCGTCTTTTTCATCAACGCAGTCTTTAACTACTGTTGTATCTAGTTTAGTAGAAACTTATGCTGCTAGTCAAAGATACTTTGATTTACAAGATAAAGAGCCATTAGTCAAAGAAAGCAAAGATCCTAAAAAATTGACTGATATTAAAAAAATAGAATTTAAAGATGTTACTTTTAGTTATCCAGGTGCTAATAAACCAGTAGTTGAAAACATGAATTTAGTAATTGATGCTGATGATAAAATTGGTTTAATTGGTGAAAGTGGTATTGGAAAATCAACATTAATTCGTTTATTATTAAGATTTTATGATGTTACTAATGGACAAATCTTAATTAATGGTATTGATATTAAAGAATATTCTTTAACTGATTTGAGAACAAAAATCAGTGTTTTACAACAAGATACTTTTATCTTTAATGATACTATCAAAGCCAATATTGCTCTTGGAAAACCGGATGCAAGTGATGAAGAAATTATCAACGCTGCCAAGATGGCAGGAATTCATGACTTGATTAGTTCATTGCCAGATCAATATGATACTTTGATGGGTGAAATGCAAAATCGTCTATCTGGTGGTGAAAAACAGCGAATTGGAATAGCTCGAGTATTATTGGTTGATCCTGATATTTTAGTGATGGATGAGCCAACTAGTAGTTTAGATATTATTAATGAAAAATCATTGTTACAAACATTAGATCAACAGTTTAAAGATAAGACATGGTTAATTGTTTCCCATCGTCCTTCATCTTTATCTAATTGTAAAAGAATTATTAAATTAGTAGATCATAAAATTAGTGAAGTAGCAGTTTAACTTATTGGGTTATAGCAAATTACTTTAATTTGCTATAGCCCTTTATCATTATTTTATCTTTTTTATCATTGTGTTAAAATAATATTCGAGGTGATAAAGATGAAAGAAGGTATGAAGTTTTTAACAAACCATTATCAATTAAGAGAGTTTACTTTAACTAGAATGTTACAGCTAGTTAATCAAAATAAAACAGCAAAATTAAATGGAACTGTATTTTTTGGTGATTCAATAACTGAACTTTGTGATTTACAAAAATATTATCCCGAAATTGAAAATAAATATAATACAGGAATTGCGGGTATTACATCAAAAATGCTTTTAAATTTTATTGATGAAGGAGTAGTTAAATATCAACCTAAACAAGTAGTGATCATGATAGGAACTAATGATTTAGGGGATACTGTAATGGAAAGTCCTCGTGATATTGCTTTAAATGTCAAAGAAATGGTAGAAATCATTCATTATAACTGTTTGGATGCTAAAATTTATTTAGTAGCTCCAATTCCTTGTATTGAAAAAGCTCATGGTTATAAAGCGATAAAAAAAGGAATTAGAAGTAATGATGTATTAAAAATGATTTTTAAAGAATATAAAAATGTTATTCCTTATGAATATGTAACTTTTATAAATCCATATTCTGCATTATGCAATAAAAAAGGAGAACCAATTGCAGAATACTATGAAGATGGCTTACATATAAACGAAAAAGGCTATCAGGCCTATACTAAAGTAATTAAAGAAGTATTATTGAATGGGTAATGATTATGGCTAAGATTTTGATTGTTGAAGATGAAATAAAATTAAGACAAGAATTAGAAGTCTTTTTAAATAATAACGGCTATCAAACTGAAATAGTCAGTGACTTTAGCGATACCTTAGATCAAATGCTGCATTTTAATGGGGACCTTATTTTATTAGATATTAATTTACCTAATAGCAGTGGTCAATTTTTATGTAAAGAATATCGTAAAAGCGCTAGTACGCCAATAATAATTGTAACTAGCCGTAATAATGAAATGGATGAATTAATGTGTATTAATTATGGTGCTGATGATTTTGTTACTAAGCCTTATAATCCTTTAATTTTACTAGCACGAATTGAAGCAGTATTAAAACGAGTGCATCCCCAAAAAGAAATGTTAATAAATTATCGCAATATTCAACTAGATGTTTTTAAAAGCTGTATTATCAAAGATAAACAGATAATTGATTTATCAAAAAATGAACTCAAAATATTTTATTATTTATTAAGTCATCAAGGTGTAATTATTTCACGTGATGAATTAATGTCTTATTTATGGGATAGCGATATGTTTGTTGATGATAATACGTTAACAGTTAATATTAATCGTTTAAGAAAGAAGTTAGAAGATATTGGATTAAAAGACGTGATTATAACTAAACGGAAACAGGGGTATCTAATTCTATGAGATTTAGTGATTATTTAAAAGATCAACTTATAAGCATTATTGTTATGATGGCGATAGTTTTTTTAAGTGGGATAATTTTATGGGTATTTAATTTAAATACGTTTTTAATATTTTATATTCCCTCACTATTTTTACTCGGTTATGTAATCGCGTTTATTTATAACTATTGGTGTCGTCGTAATTATTATAATAATTTTATTGAGCTTCTTGATAGTCTGGATCAAAAATATTTAATTACTGAATTATTAAAACAGCCTAATTTTTTAGATGGTAAAATAATGGTATCATCAATTTATGAAATTGATAAATCAATGAAAGAACATATCAATGAAATTCGTTTTCAACAAGTTGAATTAAAAGAATATATCGAAATGTGGTGTCATGAAGTTAAAACGCCACTTGCAACAGCGATGATGGTTGTAGAAAATAATGGAAGTGATGTTAATGATAGTATTAAAGAGGAACTGGTTAAGATTGAAAATTATTTAGAGCAGGTTTTATTTTATGCTCGCAGTGAAAATGTTGAAAAAGATTATTTGATCAAAGAAGTAGATTTAAATGAAATCGTTAATACTGTTATTAAACGAAATAAAAAAGATTTAATTAGTCGAAAAATTAAGATTGAACTAGATAATTTATCTATTAAAGTACATAGTGATAAAAAATGGCTTGAATTTATTTTGCATCAGATTATCAACAACGCTATTAAATATGTTGATAAAGATCCAGTGATAAAGATAACCGCTAACCAGTATCAAGATCACATTGAATTATTGATTTTAGATAATGGTATTGGGATTGATGAAAATGAAATTGAGCGTGTTTTTGATAAAGGTTTTACCGGTACCAATGGAAGAAATCATCATAAAAGTACTGGGATTGGGCTGTATTTGTGTAAGAAACTATGTAAAAGATTGAATCATGAAATTAAAATTGCATCAAAAAATGGTCAAACAATTGTAACAATTATTTTTCCATGTAATTCTTATCTAACCTTACAATAATGTAAGGTTATGTTATTTTATTCGATGGTTAAAAATAACGGAAATCTTATAATAATAAGTGAGGTGAAGATAGATGGAAAAGATATTAAGAATTGAAAATATTGAAAAGTATTATGGTAATAAAACAAATATTACTAAGGCTGTTGACAATATTAGTTTTAATGTTGATGATGGTGAATTTGTAGTTATAATGGGGGCTAGTGGAAGTGGTAAAAGTACTTTATTAAACTGCATTTCAACAATTGATCGAGTTACTAGTGGACATATTTATTTAAAAGGACAAGATATTACTAAGTTAAAAGGACGTCAGTTGACTAAATTTAGAAGAGATTCTTTAGGATTTATTTTTCAGGATTTTAATTTATTAGATACGCTGACAGCTTTTGAAAATATTGCGCTAGCTTTAACAATCAAAAAGACTAATTATAAATTGATAGATGATAAAGTAAGTAAGATTGCTAGTGCACTTGGAATCAAAGAAATTTTAAATAAATATCCCTATGAATTATCAGGAGGACAAAAACAGCGTGTTGCCTGTGCCAGAGCTATTGTTACTAATCCAGATTTAATTTTAGCAGATGAACCAACTGGTGCTTTAGATAGTAAATCAGCAAGATTATTATTAGAAAGTTTAAATACTTTAAATCAAAAGCTGAATGCCACAATTTTAATGGTTACTCATGATTGCTTCACTGCTAGTTATGGTGACCGGGTCATCTTTATTAAAGATGGTAAGATTTTTAGTGAGATTGTAAAAGGAAATCATTCTCGAAAAGAATTTTTTAATATGATCATGGATGTTCAAACGGTATTAGGTGGTGAGCTAAATGAACTTATTTAATATTGCTTTTCGTAACATTAAAAAAAGTATTAGAGATTATTCAATTTACTTTATTACTTTAGTAATAGCAATTGCTATTTTCTACTTATTTAATTCAATTGATAGTCAAACAGCAATGCTAAAGCTAAATGAATCTACTAAAGAGATTGTTCAGACTTTAATAAATCTTTTAAGCTATGTTTCAGTTTTTGTGGCGATAGTATTAGGATTTTTAATTGTTTATGCTAATAATTTTATTATCAAACGACGCAAAAAAGAAATTGGTGTTTATCTAACTTTAGGAATGTCTAATTTTCGCGTTTCGATGATCTTAGTTTTAGAAACAATGATGGTTGGAATTATTTCTTTAGTTGTAGGAACAATTTTAGGGATTGGTTTATCACAGTTAGTATCAGTCTTTACCGCTAAGTTATTTGAAGCAGATATGACTAGCTTTGCGTTTGTTTTTTCAGCTGATGCTTTATTTAAAACGATCATTAATTTTGGTGTTATTTATTTTATTGTAATGATCTTTAATGTTATTAGCTTAAATCGTTTTAAATTAATAGATTTATTATATGCTAAAAGTAAAAATGAAAAAATTAAGATTAAAAACAGCTGGTTAATTTTCTTTTTGTTTATTATATCACTTGTTTTAATTGGTTATGCTTATAGCTTATTATATGATAATGCCCTATTAAACGGTGGTCAGGATTTTATCGTGATGCTTATTAGCGGTGCTTTGGGAACATTTTTATTCTTTTTATCAGTTTCAGGATTTTTATTAAAAGTTGTTTCTTTAAGTAAAAGATTATATTATCGCGGTTTGAATATTTTTATTTTAAAACAGGTGAATAATAAAATTAATACTCATGTAGTATCAACTACTGTAATTTCTTTGATGTTATTACTGACAATTGGTATTTTATCATCATCATTATCGTTAGCTAATGCTATGAATGCCTCATTTAGAAATAATACACCTTATGATTATAGTGCTATTGGTTTTGAAAATAACGAAGTGTTAAATTTAAGACAAGAAGCAGCTTACAAAGATATTACTAGTGAAGATTATCTCTTTAATTATGTGTATTTTGATGATCTTTCAATGGGTGATTTTATTTATGAAGGCAATGAATTATATGATGAAATGGATTTGTTATTTCAAACGAAAATGCCAGCAATCAAAGAAAGTGATTATAATAAATTAATGGAAATGGCTAATAATGAAAAACAAAAAGTTAATTTAGCCGATAATCGTTATATTTTAGTAGCTACCATGCCAATGTCTTTAGATTATTATAATGAATTTTTAAGTAATGATGGTATTATTGAAATCGGAACAACTTCTTTAACATGTCAGGAAAATCATGCGATTGAAACTTCAATAACTAATAGTAATGGTAATGAAGGGTTTATTGTTGTTAGTGATGATTTCGCAAATAAATATGGCCAAGTCGATCCTAATAGCAATCTAGTAGGAAATTACTCTGGTAATAAAGAAGCTAGTGAAGATAAATTTATGGAACTATTACAAAAATACAACGACCCTGAAACCCAGATTATTGCTGATACTAAAATTGAGTTAAGTGCAACTGGTGTTGGAACAAGTGCGATGTTTACGTTTTTAGGTTTATATTTAGGAATTGTTTTTGCTATTGCTAGTGGAACTGTTTTAGCAATCGAACAATTATCAGAAGCTTCTGATAATAAAGAACGTTATCGAATCATTAATCAATTAGGTGCTAGCAAGAAAATGGCTAATCGTAGTTTATTAGTACAAATAGGAATTATGTTTATTTTCCCGCTTACAGTTGCTTTAGTTCATAGTTTTGTAGCTTTAAATGAGATTAATTATTTAATTAGTTCAATTGTTAATATTAATATTGCTGATAATATTATCATTACTACATTGTTTATTGTGGTAGCTTATGGTGGTTACTATTTAGCTACTTACTTAGCTAGTAATCGTATTATTAATGAATAAAACCCCGTATGGGGTTTTAATTTATAATTGTTTTATTTAATGTAAAAATAATGTCTTTATCTTGATATTCTTTGATTTGATTAGTAGGCCTTAAATTAGGATGGTCTTCTAAAATACCATCAAAAACAATTTTATTTAAATAGGGTAAAATTGCTAAATTACATACTTTTGGTAATACTTTATCAGGATATATTTCTTTTAGATGACTAACAAGACCATAAATAGCATAGACATCACTATTATTACTAACGATTGAATAGTCATCATTGTTTTTTAAAATCAAAAATTCATCAATAAAACCTTCTTTAAAGTTTTCAATGATTTTTTTAGCTTCATTATTTAAATGATCAGGATCTTCATTTAAATAACGATCAATTATTTCTGGATTATTAAATAATAATGTTCGAACATAACTAAAATCAATCGGATCAACTTCATCAAGTTCATGAAATGAAATAGTTGTAATGTTAAATTGTTGATTAGTATACTCTAATAAATTTAAATACAATTGATAAAAAGTCGTACTTTCTTCTTTAGTAAAACTAGAAGCTTGATGGATTAAATGATAATATTCATTAGGACTTAAACCATATAAACCAGCACTGTGAATATATGGTAATGCTTTAGGTATTAAGGTAATTAAATAATTAAGGTTTTCATTTGTATCTTGTTGTAATTGTTTGATGGTTTTAATCAGTTTGTTTTCATCTTCACAGGTTTGGCAGGTTTGAATAATTAGATTACGAATCATTTCTTTTAGTAAATAACTATTAATTGATTCGATTTCACGATATAAACAATTAATACAATTATGCTCAATATCCAATCCATAACGAGCAATCAATTGAATCTGATGTTTATTATAAGTAAAATCAACTTCGCTAACAATTTTTTGATTATTAACTATTTTATCGATATACACTTGATAAGGTTCATAAGCCAATAATAAACCATCATCACCTTGATAAATAAAATAGTGCCAGATTAAATAACGATTAGTATCGATATGCTTTTTTAAAGCATCATGACTAATAGAAGAATCATATTTAAGATAAAAAGCAATTAAATCATCAACATTAATAACACCGCGAATTGCAAGAATCCCGATTAATAATTCGTTAATTTGATCTATTCTTTTTATTTTAGATATATCCGCTAAATTTATGGCTTTAAAAACAATTTCTTTTAAATCATCAGGTATTGTGATGTAGTTTTTATTATTAATATCTTTGATCAAAAGACATTTGTTGATTAAGGAATTGATAATTGGTAGATCTTGATAGTTATGATTAGTTGGATAGTGTTTTAAAAAATTGATTTCAGTTTCGCTTAAGACATTTAAAACATGATGATAATCTTGATTATAATAAGATACAATTTCTTTACAAATTTGTTTTGAAGTAATTAAATGAGATAATTTAGGATTATCAACTATTTTTAAATAACGCCAATAGAGATGGTTACATTGATTAGAAATAATTAAATCAACTAGTTTCATTTGAATCACTCCTTTAATAATAGAATACTACAATTATAAAATAAAAGTAATCATTCTTTACATCTTATTATAGATAATTATAATATTTTTAGAGGTGCAAAATGAAAAGAAGAGATCCGGTTATTCAAAATTTAAATCCTGAAATATTTGAAAATTGTTCAAATTATTATCAAGGTATTTTTACAAAGAATCCTAAGCAGTCAATTACGATAAAAAATACGACAATTGAACAATGTCAGTTTGAAAAAATTGATTTTAATTTAATTGAATTAAATAATACTCATTTAGTTAATTGTGTATTTAAAAATTGTGATTTATCAAACTTAGAATTTGATCATGTTAGTTTACATTGTTGTCATTTTATTAATTGTAAAATGATTGGGATAGGTTTTATTGATTGTTCATTGCATGATTTGTTGTTTTTAGATATTCAAGGGCGATATATGAATATTAGTTATGGTAATATTCGTAATGTTACCTTCCAAAATAGTGTTTTAGATGAAGCAAGTATTATGGAAGTTGATGTCAAAGATTTAGAATTTAATCAGGTTAGTTTTATTAATGGTGAGGTTTTTAAAACAAAATTGAAAGGTATGGATTTAAAAACAACTAATATAGAAGGTTTACGAATTGATCAAACAAGTCTAGTGGGCATTCATGTTGATATGTATCAAGCGGTTGCTTTAGCCAGTTTGTTAGGGATAATTGTTGATTAAGGGCATTTTTGGTCCTTTTTCTTTAGAAAATTATGGTAAAAATTAGTTAAAAAATCGTTGTTTTTTGGTATCGAAAAAAAATAATGACAAAATATAATTCTGTGTTATAATGTTTGAATTGTAAGAAAGGTTGTGAAGAAATGAATATTAGAAATATCGCAATTATTGCCCACGTTGACCATGGAAAAACTACTTTGGTCGATCAGTTATTAAAGTTATCAGGAACATTACGTGATAATGAACATATCGCTGAAAGGGCTATGGATAGTAATGCAATTGAGCGAGAAAGAGGAATCACTATTCTTGCAAAAAATACAGCAATAAATTATAAAGATTATCGTATTAATATTATGGATACACCAGGTCATGCTGACTTCGGTGGTGAAGTAGAACGAATCATGAATATGGTTGATGGTGTTTTATTAGTTGTTGATGCTTATGAAGGAACGATGCCACAAACTCGTTTTGTATTGAAAAAAGCATTAGCTGCTAAAGTAAAACCAATCGTTGTTATAAATAAAGTTGACCGTCCTGTTGTTAGAATCCAGGAAGTAATGGATGAAGTATTAGAGTTATTTATGGAATTAGGAGCCGATGATGAGCAATTAGATTTCCCAGTTGTCTTTACTTCAGCTTTACAAGGGACTTCTAGTTTAGATCCTGATATTGCTACTCAAGTACCAAATATGGACTGTTTATTTGATATGATTATCAACGAAATTCCAGAACCATTAGTTGATGAAGAAGGGCCGTTACAATTCCAGCCAGCATTATTAGATTATAATGATTATGTTGGAAGAATTGGAATTGGAAGAATTCAAAGAGGGCGTATTAAAGTTAACGAAAGTGTTACTTGTGTACGCGCTGACGGTAGTCATAGTCAATTTAGAATTCAAAAATTATACGGATTCCTTGGATTACATCGAATTGAAATAAAAGAAGCATTTGCTGGTGATATTGTAGCAATTGCTGGATTAAGTGATATTGGTGTTGGTGAAACAGTATGTACTACTGGTAAAGAAGAAGCTTTACCATTATTAAAAGTAGACGAACCAACGATCCAAATGGTTTTTGGAACTAACACTTCACCATTTGCAGGTAAAGATGGAAAATTTGTAACTGCTAGACAAATTGAAGAGCGTTTATTTAAAGAAACAAATCGTGACGTTTCATTGAAAATTGAAAGAATTCCAAATAGTGAAGAATGGATCGTTTCTGGTCGTGGTGAATTGCATTTATCAATTTTAATTGAAAATATGCGTCGTGAAGGATTTGAACTTCAAGTTTCTAAGCCAAAAGTAATCATTAAAGAAATTGATGGTGTTAAATGTGAACCATATGAAGAAGTTAATATTGAAGCACCAGATGATTGTATTGGTAATGTTATTGAATCATTAGGATATCGTCGTGGTACGCTAGAAAATATGGTTAGCAACGATGGACAAACAAGTATTACTTATACAATTCCTTCAAGAGGTTTGATTGGTTTCATGACTAACTTTTTAACAATGACAAAAGGTTATGGAATTATTTCACATTCATTTTTAGAATATCGACCAATGGAAGGAGAAACTGTTGGAGAAAGAGCATTAGGAGTACTAGTTTCAATTGATAGTGGTCAAACTACGGCATATGCTTTAGGCAGTGTTGAAGATCGTGGAGTTATGTTCGTTGAACCTGGTGTTGAAGTTTATGAAGGAATGATCGTTGGTGAACATAGTCGTGATAATGACTTAGTAGTAAATGTTACTAAAGGTAAACAATTAACAAATACTCGTTCATCTTCAAAAGATTCAACAGTAGTTTTAAAACGTCCAAGAACATTTAACTTAGAAGGATGTCTAGATTATATTAATGATGATGAATTAGTTGAAGTAACACCTGAACATATTCGTTTAAGAAAACGTTATTTAACTGAACAAGAACGTCGTCAACAACATCGTTTAAAAGCAAATAAGTAAAAATGTTTTTTTGCTAGTAGTCCCCTTTAAAAGTCAAATTAGTTTTTAAAAAACAATTATTTGATATTATTTTTAAGATGTAAATCTAAAAAACATTGCTACATTCATAAAAATTTGCATATTTTATTCAGATATGCTATTATGTTTTTGTTAGCAAACACAAAGAAACGGGGGATGTTTAGATGAAAGCAACAGTTGAAATTCAACATAATGGTAAAAATGTTACTGCAGTTGAAATTGAAAAAATGGTAAAAGAAGAGGTTAAAGGACAAGGTGTCAAAATCTCTACTATTGATACATTACAAATTTATTACACACCAGATACAGCTTCAGTATATTATGTTGTAACTACTAAAGATGGTAAAACTTATAATAACGAAGAACCATTAGTAGTAGAATAGTTGGTTGTAAATTAATTGATAATGAAAAGCGATAATATTTTGGTATTATCGTTTTTTTGTTGTTTCCTTTATATGGTTAATCGACAAAAAACATGCTATAATTATTTTGTTTTTAAGGAGTGAAAAGAAATGAAAAAAATTGCAGCAGGTTTATTAGCGATTATGTTATTAACTGGATGTTCAAATAATAATAATGAACAAACTTTGTTTGTTGAAAATAGTAAAGAAAAATATGCATTAGTAGATTTAGATGGTGAGTCAAAAACTAAATTTATTTACGATAAATACGAAACTGTTGGTAATAGTGGTTTTATTGTTGTTCAAGATGATAAATATGGCTATATTTTAAATGATGGCAGTGAAGCAATAAAATTAGGTAAATATAAAAAATTAGAGTCAATTGCCAATATGTTAGTTGGTTATGATAAAGATGAAAATATTACTATTTTAAATAGTGAAGGAAAAAAATTATATCAACAAAGTGATGATGTTAAGATTGAATTAACTGGATTGCCAGTAATCAAAGATGGTAAAGATTATATTGTTTTATATGATACTGGTGAGCAGTTAGTTAATACTAATGATAAGATTGTTAGTGCTTATACAATTGATGATAATTATACGCTTGTTAATTATGAAAAAGAGGCTAGTTTATATTATCACTTAACAGAAGAAGAACCACTATCAATTAAAGCTGGTGGTGATAATCAGTTAATGGATCATGATGATAAAAAAGGTTATTTATTATATAACCGTGATGATCATGAAGTTAGAGCACTAGACACTGAAGGTAAAGTATTGTTTACAACAGAACAAGAATTAGATGATCTATACTATGATAGTGAAAATAATATTATCGGTGTTTTAAATCAAACAACTTACATTTTTAACAACAAAGGTAATATTAAGGAAACAAACAGCTATTATTATAATTATCGAAACTATGTAGTAAAAAATGCTGATACTATTTATGGACCTCATACTTTTGTAAATGATGGTAAGGAAATTGAAGTTGATGGTATTCAATTAGACCCACTAGCTTCACAAATTAGAGAAGAAATCTTCCCGGTTTATGTAAGAGATGAGGGCTATCAGTATTATGGTTTCGATGGTAAAGCCGCATTTAAAACTGTATATGAAAGTGCTGAAGTCTTTGATAGTAATGGTTTAGCTGTTGTATCTAAAGAAGAAGATAAATATTATTTGATTAATACTGATAATAAAAAGATTTCTGATGAATATGAGCGAATTGAATATCTTGGTCGTAATTACTATGCTGGATATACTAGTGGTAGTCGTTATGAAGTATTTAATAGCGATGGCGATGTAGTTATTGAAGATAGTTTCATGGGTGAAGGAACTGTATTTAAATATAATGATATTGTCTATGGTATCTTTAATAACAGTGGTACTAGTTATGTTTATGATATGGAAGATTATGAAGTTCTTTTCCATGTTGAAGGTGATTTGGAATTTAATGATGCTGGTTACTTTGTAACAGTTGAAAATGATGGCTATTATACTTTAGATGGCGAAGAAATTTATAAGAGGTAATGGAATGGAATATTATATTTATATGCTTGTTTCATTGGCAGTTATGCTAATGGGTATTAAATTAGTTTTTTGTGAATTAGAAGGAAGAACTGCTCAAAAGAAAGTTTTTTTAAGCTGGTATATTAAATATAACGAACCATTTAAATATGCTAGAACACGTAGTATTATTTTAATGTGTGTGGTTTGTTATATGATTGCCTCAATTCAACCATTCTTTTCAGTTGAGTGGTTTGTTGAAATGATTGGTTTTATTGCAGTTGGTGTAATCTGTGATGCTTTAAGTCAAGTAGTGGGATATTATTATAGTAAGTTGCGTTTTCGTAAAAGAATTAAAGCGGCAATGGAAATGAAAAGTGAAATTGCTAAAGCAATCAATGAAGATGGTAGTACTTTGGTACAACAAAGTATACCAACTTATTCAAGTAAGGAAGTTGTTGCAAGATATTTAAATGATGAAAGTCATTTAGCTTTTATTTCTTTTGATGGTGGCGAATATGTTAATTCTTTTGATTATTTACCACCAATCACTTATGCAGTTGAAGTTCAAAATGAAAAAGCTGAAAAGTTATTAGAAGAGCGTAATATCAAAGTTACTAAACTTACTAAAGAAGGCAAATTACCTTTTAAAGATGAACGAATCGATGTTTTAGCTGATGAATTAGCTAATTATGATAAATATGATTTGTATCGAGTAGTTAAACCTGGGGGTTACATTATTGTAAATCAATTAGGTAGTGATAATTATAAAGAACTTACTAGTATTTTTCTTCCTTTTAAATTACGAGGACGCTGGGATTTAGAAGCTGGTAAACAAACATTAAGTGAAATTGGTTTGGAAATTGTTGATAGTTTTGAAGAACATGGTTTCATTCGTTTTGATACTTTAGCTTCATTTGTTCAGTTTTTAAAAGGAATTACTAGAGTTGATGTTACTCAAGAGCGATTTATGAATTTTTATAGCCAGGTTTTACAACAGATTAAAGAAAAGAGTTATTTTGAATTAACAACACATCGTTTTTTAGTCGTTGCTCGTAAAAAAGAACTTTAGAAGAAACACATAGTTTCTTCTTTTTTTATGAAAATGTCAATAATTATCTAAAAATACGAGATAATCTTCCATTTTAAAACCATTGTTGTATAATTATATCGAATAATTTAATCACGCATATTTAATGGTTGTTTTTACATTAATAAGGAATCTTGTGAAAATCAAGAGCGGTCCCGCCGCCGTAATGATGAGTTATGACAAAATGCCACTGGGAAACTGGGAAGGTGTCAAAGCGTTGAATCTAAGCCGGAATACTTGCCATTATCTTAGGATACACTTTACGGATGATAGAGTAGTTCTATTTAATGTTAGTCTTAATCCTTTCATGCGCACTTTTTTAGAAAGGGTTTTTTATTATGTCAAAATTTTTTAAAATTGCAATTGTTGTTTTACTTTTATTTACAGGTTGTAAAGATGATAGTAGTGTAACTACTAAAAGAATTGCTGCCAAGCAGGCCATTGCTGTTGAAATTAGTGGTCTAGCTGTTAATCAAGGCAGTGTAGAAGTTAACGAGCAGCCATCTAATAATCAGGAAAAAAGTAGTGCTGTTAAGCCTAGTCAAAATACTAATAAAGAAATAGTAAAAGATGATAAACAGACAATATCCGTATCAATTTCTATTGAGTGTAAGACTTTGCTTAACCGACTAGATGAAATTAAGCCTGGATATGTTGATTTTGTCCCTAAAGATGGTATTGTACTAGCTAATGTTAGTTATGAAGTAGATCCTTCATCAACTGTTTTAGAGGTGCTAAAAAAAGCTTGTGATGCTAGGAAAATAACATATAAAGTGAATGATGGTTATGTTCAAGAGATTGCTTATTTACCTCATAAAATATTAAATAGCAGTTTTGATACTTCTTCAGGCTGGATGTATAGTATCAACGGCAAATATGTAAACAAGGGTGCTGGTGATGAAAGTATTGAATTACATGAAGGTGATCGAATTAAGTGGATGTATACATTGACAGGAGGCAATGATTTAACATGGTCATAAAATCTTTTAAAGAGAGCCATCCCTTAGTATTACTTTTATATTTTTTATCGATTATTATTTTGACAATTATCCAATCGCATTATCTAGTTATTATAATTGGATTTATTGCTTGTGCGTTATTATTTTATTTAACTGATCATAGCGGGTTTAAAAAAATATTAAAATATCTGATGCTTTTGATTTTGTTGATTACGATTACTAATCCATTATTTGTAAGTGAAGGCTTTGACATTTTATATCAAAATAACTTTTTTACAATTACTAAACAGGCTTTGATATATGGCTTTGTCTTTAGTTTGATGATTAGTTCGATGTTATTAATATTTAATGTCGCTAGAAAATATCTTACTGATAGTCATATTATTTATTTGTTTGGTGCTATTATGCCAACTTTAGGATTAGTTGTTTCGATGAGTTTAAATTTAATTAGTCGGTTAAAATTACAGTATCAAAAGATCAAAGAGGCTAATCGCTTAATGCCATATAAAAACAAATTGGCTAAACAGCGTGATATGATAATTATTTTAATTACTTATGCTTTTGAATCATCATTAGAAATGATTAATTCAATGAATGGACGTGGTTATGGAAGCCATAAGCGAAGCAGTTTTCATCTTTATCAGTTTAAAAAAGATGATTTACTTAAAATATTAATTATTTTAAGCTTAGATTTAATGGTGATACTTGGATATTTTAATTACTATCAGGATTTTTATTATTATCCATTAGTCCAGGTTTATCATTATCAGTGGTTGGATTTGTTTTTTATGATTTGTTTTGCAACTTTGATTTTATTACCAGTTTTCTTTAAAGGAGGGAAGAGTTATGTATCAGATTGAAAATCTGTCTTTTAGTTTTCCAAATCAAAAAGAAGTTTTAAAAAATATTTCCCTGGAAATAAAAAATGGCGAATTTTTGGTTATTTGCGGGGTTAGTGGCTGTGGAAAAACAACTCTTTTAAAACATCTAAAACCAAGCTTGACTCCTGCTGGTCAAAAATCAGGGAATATTATTTTTGATGATTTGATTAAAGAAGATATTAAAATTGGTTATGTAGCTCAAAATCCCGAAAATCAAATCGTAATGAATAAAGTATGGCATGAAATTGCTTTTGGTTTAGAAAATCAGAATACGCCATTAAAACAAATGAAACAGCGAGTTGGTGAAATTGTAAATTATTTTAATTTACAAGATATTATTAATGCTAATTGTCAGGATTTATCAGGTGGTCAAAAGCAGTTAGTGAATTTAGCCAGCGTTTTAGTATTAAATCCTGAAGTTATTTTATTAGATGAAGCTTCAGCACAGTTAGATCCAATTAATCGTCAAGAATTTATTAAAATGGTAAAACAGATCAATGATGATTTTGGGATTGCAATTGTTTTTGTGGAACATCAATTAGATGGACTGGTTGAACTGGCAGATCGTTTATTAATAATGGAAGATGGTAAAGTTGCAATTTTAGATGAAACTAAAAAAGCCATTGAAAAAATGAATAAAGAAAATCTTTTTTTAGAATCCCTGCCAGATTATATCAAGGTTTCTAATCTAATTGATCAAAGCTGTTTTAGTATTAAAGAAGCTAGAAAAGCTATGCAAGATTATCACAATATTAATATAAAAGAGTATGAAGATATTGAATTTGTACCACTACTAAAAATTACTGGGTTAACTTGTGGGTATCAGCAATTAGTTTTAAAACAGCTTGATCTTAATATTTATCAAAATGAAATTTTAACAATCGTTGGTGCTAATGGTAGTGGTAAGACAACATTTATTAAATGTTTGGCGGGATTGATTGATTATCAAGGAAAGATTGAATATCAAACTCATTTACCAAGAATTGCTTATTTGCCTCAAGATCCAACGACATTATTTATTGGTGATACTGTTGAAAAGGATTTATTAGCTGTTGAGGATAATGTTGTAAATGTGGTTACAATGATGCAAAATATGCAAATTGTTCATTTAAAAGACTGTCATCCATATGATTTAAGTGGTGGCGAAAAACAATTAGTAGCTTTAGCTAAGATTTTATTAACTAAACCCGAGCTTTTATTACTTGATGAACCAACTAAAGGTATTGATGCTAGCGCAAAAGAAAAATTAGCAGCTTTGATTGTCGGTTTAAGTAAACATATGACCATAGTTTGTGTTAGCCATGATTTAGAATTTGCTGCTAAAATTAGTGATCGAGTAGCAATGATTTTCAATGGTCAAATGGAATCGGTTGATACGATGCGAAATTTCTTTAGTAACAATCTTTTTTATACAACTACTATCAACAAAATTATGCGAAACATTAATAAAGATGTTGTCATTTATGAGGATTTAAAATGAGCAAGCATAATAAAATAGCTTTAATATCTTTAATTATGGCTGTTTTAGCGGCTGTTATTGGGGTGTTGTTATGGCATGACCAGCAATATAATTTGATAATAATGATGCTGGTAGTTATTAGCTGGATCCCATTTTATTTTAAATATGAATTGTCACATCCTAAAACTAGAGAAGTGGTGATACTAGCAATAATGATTGCTTTAACAACATTAGCTAGAACATTATTTATCTTGTTTCCTAGTTTTAAACCAGTAAGTGCGTTAGTAATTATTATGGCAGTAGTATTTGGTAAGCAAGATGGATTTTTATGCGGTTCATTAAGTGCGTTAATATCTGATTTTGTTTTTGGAATTGGTCCATGGACCCCGTTTCAAATGTTTGCTTGGGGTTTGATTGGCTATCTAGCAGGGATGTTTTGTCATCAGCTATATCAAAATAAATGGTTGTTGTATAGTTATGGAGCTGTAGCTGGAATAATTTTTTCGATGATTATGGATTTATGGTCAGTTTTAGCGATTGATAATAGTTTTAATCTTTCGCGATATCTGTTTACTGTTATCGCAGCTTTACCAGTGACGATAACATATATTGTTTCAAATATTATATTTATTTTTGTATTTAAAGATGCAATGTTTAAGATACTGCAAAGAGTAAAGGTCAAATACGGAATTACGGAGGGAAATTAGATGCAAAAAAGGATTGTAAGTTTATTTTTAGCGTTATTTATGGCTGTTACTATGACAACAGGTGTAAGTGCTAAAACAAATGATTGGTATGAATTTAGAACCAATGATAATGTAATTGATGCTAAGCTACCAACTACAGAAGATTCTACAAAACTTGATTGGGTACATAGTTTTTTAGATGGTAAATTTTATGTAACTTATAGTAATCCAATTATTGGTGATGAATGTATTTATATTGCTGTAGATAGTGAATTATATAAATTAGATAAAGATGGTAATGTTTTACAAAAAGCTACTTTAAATAATACAATAGCTTTTAATGCTTATCTTGCTTATGGTAATGGAATGGTTTTTGTTGCTTTAGGTAATGGAATGATTCAGGCTTTTGATGGTCAATCATTAACATCATTATGGTTATCACAAGTAGAAGGAAATTTTACTAGTCCATTAACATATTATAATGGTTATTTATATACAGGAACAACTGAATATGATGATAGTTATAATATAGTAGGTGGTCAATATTTTGCTTTATCAGTTAGTGATGATGATCCTAATTCTAATTTAGAAACAAAATATAATAGCTGGAGTTATCAAGAACAAGCAGGTGGATATTATTGGTCTGATGCTACAATTATAAATAATCAATATTTAGTATTTGTAAGTACTGCCGGTACTTTGGTAGCTAAAGATATTACTAGTGATAATTTAAATACGATTACTTTAGATAGTAACATTAGTATCCGTAGTGGTGTTTGTTATGGTGATGGTTATCTTTATATTGGTAGTCAAAATGGCAAATTATATAAAGTGGCCTTCAATAACGATGGAACTTTTGGTCAAGTAGAAACAGCTATGATATTAAATGGAAATGGTCAAATTACTGGTACTCCTACTTATGTAGATGGAACATTATATTTTGGTGGTAAAAATGGTAGTGCGTTTAACGCACCTGGTTTTATTGCTAAGATGGATGTAAATACATTACAATTACAATCAATTGAAGTTGTTGGTAATGTTCAATCATCAATTTTAGTTACAACTGGATATGATGATGCTGTTTACGGTTATTATACAATAAATAGTGAACCAGGTGGTTTATATGTATTTAACGATACTGGAACAGAGTTTACAACAGACACTTTATACGAACCAGAAGATGCTTATAAAAACTATAATATGGGTAGTGCTATTAGTGATGGTAATAAACTTTATTTTACTAATGATTCTGGAGCTTTATTTGCTTTAGAAAATAGTGAACAACCAACTGATAATAACCCAACTCCAACTCCACCAGCTCAAACAACAGATACAGATACATCATCTACACCAGATCAAGTAGTTAATTCGGTTAAAACTGGCGATGACCAAAGTCTTGTGTCAATGCTAACTTTAATTATTAGTGGAGTAGTTTTAGTGGTATTAAAAAAAGATTAATATTAATAAAGGACAATAATTCGGTTATATAAAATTGATTATTGTCTTTTTTTAACTAATTATTTGATAAATTAAATGATGATTGATAGATAGCTTTTTAGTTGCAAATATATATTTTTATTACTTAAGCAGTGTTAAATAACAAGTAGTAGGATATAAAAATTGCTAGTAATAGTTTAATTTTGACTATATTATAGTAAAATCGATAATTATTTTTCTAGTTTTTATAAAATAATGATTGTTGTAGCTAATTTAATTGCTTTTGATTTATCAATAGCAATCGTGTAAATTATTATCAATCACAAATACATTTTAATTGTTTCTGTTTGAAGTAGCTAGCGTTTATGATTTGAAAAGAAGATATTTAGCTGTAAAAGAGTAGCTTAATATTAATTGATCATTTCAATAAATAAAGTACTTTTTGACATGGATAATTATTTAAATAGTGGGAAAAATGTTTGTGTTTTATTGATTTTAATAAAAGATGAAGAGATAAAAACGGGATTTTTGTTGTTATATTCAACTAATTTGTAAGCGCTAAATTTTATTTAAAAAGTTCTTTAAAATAGGAATATTAGGTGGTATAATTGTCATATAGAAATTTTTAAGGAGGAGTCATAAAATGGCAGAAAAATTATCTTTCGTTGTATCTGATCCTGTTGGATTACACGCTAGACCAGCTACTATCTTAGTTAACCAAGCTAGTAAATTTACAAGTGATATTAAGTTAGTATACAATGGAAAAGAAGTTAACTTAAAATCAATCATGGGAGTTATGTCTTTAGGTGTTCCAACTAAAGCTACAGTTGAAATTGTTGCTGAAGGTGAAGACGAAAAAGATGTAATTGCTTCTATTGCTAAAGTTATCAAAGAACAAAAAGTAGCAGAATAAAATAATTGATACAAAAGAGATCTTCGGATCTCTTTTCGTTTTTTAGTTGCAATAATTATTTTGGGACTAGTATAATAGATATAGTTTTTTATGGAGGTTTACCAATGACAAAAAAAGTAAAAACTAATGCATTAAGAATGCTAGATCGAGCAAAAATTAACTATGAAATTAAAGAATATCAATATGATGAAGATCATTTAAGCGGAGAGCATATTATTGATCAGGTCGATATGGACGCTAAAGATATTTTTAAAACATTAGTTTTAAAAGGAAATAATGGCTATCTAGTTTGTTGTATCCCGGTTTTAGAACAAATTGATTTAAAGAAACTTGCAAAGCTTTCAAATAATAAAAGTGTCGAAATGATTCATATGAAAGATTTATTAGGAGTAACTGGTTATATTAGAGGTGGTTGTTCACCAGTAGGAATGAAGAAAAAGTTTCCCACTTTTTTTGATTCATCAATTGATCAATGCCAAAATGTGGCTTTAAGTGCCGGTAAACGTGGGTATCAAATGATCGTAAATGCTAAAGAACTATTAAATTATTTAGATGCCCAAGTTGGTGATGTGATTAGGAGATAGAAGATGATTCAATGTTATTATGGTACTGGTAAAGGGAAGACAACAGCAGCTATTGGACAAGCGATTCGATTAGCTGGTGCTAATAAAAGAGTGTTGTTTATTCAATTTTTAAAAGATGGTAATAGTAGTGAAATTAAAATGTTAGAACGTTGTGGGATAAAAGTATTATTTAAAAAAATGCCACAGATGTTTGTTGATATGCAAGATCCTAAGATGATTAAACAAGTTAGTAATATGGAAAATGAATTATTTGATATGATAGATGAAAGTTATGATGCTATTGTATTAGATGAAATTTTAGATGTAATTACATTAAGTTTAATTAATGAAGGTAAGGTTTATGATTTGTTAGTGAAAATGAAAGATAGTCATGAAATTATATTAACAGGACGAATGCCAAGTCATAAAATCAAGCCAATTCTTGATTATTCAAGTGAAATCAAAAAACATAAACATCCTTTTGATTTAGGAATTAAAGCTCGACATGGGATCGAATATTAAACACTTTTATCTTATTTTCGTTAAAAATTTACCGGATACAGCAAACGCTTACAATATAGTGTTACTAAAAATAGGGATAAAAGTATTTTTTGGGAATATAGCTAAGATGTAAACGCTAACTTTTTGATAAAATTGTAACAATTTCGATACTAAAACAAGTAGTAAAATTAAATTGAATTTGCTATAATTAAAACAAGAGGTGAAAACAATGAGTTATAATGAAGAATATCAAAGATGGTTAAATTGTGAAAGTCTAGATCCATCATTAAAAGCAGAATTAGCAAGTATGAATGAAAAGGAAAAAGAAGATGCCTTTTATATGAATTTAGAGTTCGGTACTGCCGGAATGAGAGGGATTCTTGGAGCAGGAACTAATCGAATGAATATTTATACAATTAGAAAGGCAAATGTTGGTTTTGCTAAATATGTTGCTGGGCTACCAGAGGGGAAAGAAAGAGGGGTAGCTATTGGTTATGACAATCGCCATATGTCATATAAATTTGCAATTGAAAGTGCTAAAGTTTTAGCTACTTATGGAATTAAATCTTATGTTTTTGAAAGCTTAAGACCAACTCCAGAATTATCATTTGCAGTTCGTTACTTAAAATGTGCTGGTGGTATTATGATTACAGCAAGTCATAATCCAAAAGAATACAATGGTTATAAAATTTATGATGATACTGGATGTCAATTAATTCCAGAATGGGCTGACGAAGTTGTTGGTTACGTAAATGAAGTTAAAGACGAATTAGCTGTAGAAGTAGTAAGTGATGATGAAGCTTATCCATATATTAATTGGATTGGTGAAGAAGTTGACGAAGCTTACTATAAAGAAGTTATGGCAATTGAAATTAATCCAGGTATGGATAAAAAAGATTTCAAAATTGTCTTCTCACCACAACATGGTACTTCTAACTTACCAGTAAGAACATGTTTAACACGTTTAGGATATGATGTTGTTCCAGTATTGGCTCAATGTGCACCAGATCCAGATTTCACAAATACTGAATCACCAAATCCTGAAATTGCTTGTTCTTATGATCTTGCAATCAAAAAAGCTAAAGAAGTTGATGCTGATGTAGTGGTAATTTGTGACCCTGATGGTGACCGTTTAGGTGTTGTTGCTAAACACGAAGGTGAATATGTATTAATGTCAGGTAACCAAAGTGCTGCAGTTTACTTGGAATATATTTTAAGTGAACTTAAAAAACAAGGTAAATTACCAGACAATGCAGTAATGTATAATACAATTGTTACTAGTGATTTAGGTGAATTAGTCGCTAAATCATATGGTGTTGAAGTTGAAAAAACTTTAACAGGATTTAAATTTATCGGAGATAAGATTCGTAAATATGAAAAAACTAAAGAAAAAGAATTTGTTTTTGGATATGAAGAATCATATGGTTGCGTAGTAAAAGACTTCGTTCGTGATAAAGATGCTGTTCAAGCAGTAGTTATGGCAGCAGAAGCTGGTAACTTCTATAAAAAACAAGGTAAAGATTTAATCGATGTATTAAATGAACTATATGCTAAACATGGAACATTCAAAGAAACTCAAATTGCATTAAGCAAAGCTGGTGCTGATGGAGCTAGAAGAATTAAAGAAATCATGGATAATTTAAGAAAAGATGCTCCAGCTAAAATTGGTGATTATGCTGTAGTTGCAGTTGAAGATTACCAAAGTAGCGAAAGAGTTGAAAATGGTACTACTACAACAATCGATTTACCAAAATCTAACGTATTAAAATATTATTTAGAAGATGGTTCTTGGATTGCTGCTCGTCCTAGTGGAACTGAACCAAAATGTAAATTCTATTTCTCAATTAAGGGAACTGATGCTAAAGACGCTAGTGACAAAACAGAAGTATTCCAAAAAGATATGATGAATATTATTGGTGAATAATACAAAAAGACAAAAAACGTTGATTTTATCAACGTTTTTTTAATGATGTTCTGTAATTTCCGTTTATTTTCCGCTTATTTCCGTTTAAAAACATTATTTATGCATATTATTTAAGTTTGTTTAAGTCGAAATCAATAAGCTGAGCAACTTTTTGGTTCATAGAGTTTAATACATCTGCATAGATATCAGCAGTGGTAGATATATCATTATGACCAAGATGAGCGGATACAACTTTGATATCAACATTATTCATTAAAAGTAATGTTGCATTAACATGCCTTAAAAAGTGAACTGTTATATATTCATAATCAGTTCCTTTTTTTATTTTATTAAGACGAGTTCCAACACTATTACGATGGATAAAATCACCAAATGGATTACTAAAAACTAGATTTTTATCTTGATAGACATTTTTAAGATATACTTTTCTTTCATTTTGTTCTTCTTTAACCATTTTTAATAAGTTATATATACTATCAGACATTCCTAAAGTTCGATAACTATTTTCTGTTTTAGGAGGCCCCACTATAGCACCTCCTCTAGGAAAATTGACAGTTTTATTGATAGTGATAGTTCTTTTATTGAAATTAATGTTATCCCAAGTCAAAGCCAAAGTTTCACCAATACGCATTCCTGTATAAATCTGAAATCGGATAATAGCATTGTAGACATCAAATTCCTCCGTTTTATGTAAAATATCCTGGATTTGTTCAGGTTCAAGTGGTGGTAATTTCTTGCTTCTGTTTTTCTTTGGTTTGATAGCATTTTTGCATGGATTATCTTTAATCCATCCTTGTGTGACTGAGATATTCAACAGTCTGCTTAACATTGAATAAATTTCTTTGACATATGAGTCCTTATAATACTGTTTGGGTTTTAATGGTTTACCAGTCTTTGGATTAGTCATAATCGATATTTCATTTAGAAACATAGTGACTCTATTTGTGGTAATATCACCAATTCTAAGATGACCAAGTTTAGGTAAGATCTTTGAGTTAACAATATTTTCCATTCCGATAAAAGTAGCATCTCTTAAATTATTTGGAGCGTAGTAAGTTTTATACCAATCCCAAACTTCAGATAATCTTTTTTCTGAGCCAAGATTTTGTTGCTTTTCAAATTGAAATTGCATTTCAGTTTCAATTTCTTTAGCCATTTTTCTAGCTTTACGAATCCCCATATCTTTTGGAGGAGAAAATGTTTTGTATTTTCTTTTTTGAACATAGTTTCCTGCTTCATCAATTTGATATCCATCATAAACAGTAATATCGAAGGAAATTGATCCATCTTTCTTTTTTCTTTCATATATGCTCATATTAATCCTCCAATTGTTTGATGAATATTTTTAAATCAGACAAATTAACATTATTCATTTTTAGATTTTTTAATGTTGTTATAGAGTTGCTATCTAAAAGAAGAACTTTTGTAACAAAGTCATCATGATTTTGATAATTATCTTCTTTATAAATGTAATCAAGACTAACACCATATAATTGAGGTAGTAAACACAGAACTTTATTAGTAGGATTAAGTACATCTTTTTCATAGGCGCATAAAGTCTTTCTATTTAGAAAACCTAAAATTCTTTGGACATCAGCTTGACTATATCCAGCATTTAATCTAGCTATTTGTAAACGTGTTTTATATTCTTTTTTTGGTTTCATAATGTATACTCCTTATAATGAATTGTTGATTAGCAGATTATTTGAACAAAAAAATGAAAGAACGAGTCAAATAAAATTAATAAATATAATAAAACAGTTAAAATAAATTGAGAAAATAATATGCAAATTATCTTAACTGTTTTTATTATTATATTTAAGGAGATCGACATACAAAAAAAGAAAGGGTCATCGGATTGCCGTCCTACCTTCCTTTTTCCCAAAAACATATGTATGTCTTGTACATGACTATGATAACATTTAAAACACTTTCTTTCAATAATTATTCCCAGGATTTTTATAACGAAGATATTAAATCATTAGATCTTAATAAAGTTAAATGTACCTGCGGTTCTACCGGACATTTTCATCGTCATGCCTGCTATCAGCGTTATCTGGCTGTTGATGCTGATCATACGGTTGTAATTTCTATCATCAGGATCAAATGCGACAGCTGTGGTTGCACACATGCTCTTCTTCCAAGTATTATCATACCTTATCGGATATTATCAAATCCATCGATAATCAGAATAACCAAATCTTATCGCAATATCACAGATTCATGTACTGTTATTTCAAAGATAACTGAATTGCGTTATAATTATCAGTGTAATTAGATTGCATAAAATTTAAAGATTCCATAATCTAATTATACCAAAAACGACAATGATAATCATTAAAGATAATCATTGTCGTTTTCTTTTTTAGGTAACTTTACGAATATTTATTTCGTTACAGCCCCTTTTTAAATAATCTGAAAATGTTTTAAAGCTTTGAAGATGCCATCATTTTTAACAACATCAGTGACATAAGTGGCTGCTTTTTTGGCTGCCTCTCTACCACTGCCTACACAGATACTTGTACCAGCACATTCAAACATAGGAATATCCACTTCAGCATCACCAAAAGCATAAATATCAACTTGATCTATTTGTAGATAATCTATTAATTGTTCAATGGCTTTCTTCTTATCAATATGAGGTAAAGCACAGTCACCAAATAAAGCTTCTTCTCTTTGACCACCCCAAGTTAAACATTGAAATTGTGGAAAATGCTCTTTGAAATCAAGATAATCTTGATAACTATTTAAAATATAATTGATTTTTGTAATATTTTCTTGATACATGCTTTCAGGAAATGTCATCATTGGATAAATATCACGAATTTTAATATCACCTTGATGACCATATTTTTGATAAGTAGGAACCGCTCTTGTTTCAAAATCATGGGAACCATATAAACCATCATTCCCTTCCATGAAATAACATAAATCATGACAATCTAAATAATCAGTAATTTCTTTCACTTGTGCTAATGAAAGTTTTTGATCTTTTAGCACCTTTCCTTCACATTCAATATAAGCACCATTTCCACAAATCATACCACTGACTTCAATATCTCCTACAGTTGCACGATTACGTGTTCTTCCTGTCACAACAAATACATAATGTCCTAAATCTTTCGCTTGTTTTAATGCATCTTTGCAACTTTGAGGAACGGTCCCATCATAGCTGATTAGTGTACCATCAACATCAAATAATAGTAATTTTTTATTCATGATTTTCACCTTGATGAATATAGGCAAGAACTAAGCGATACGTATTTTCTACAGCTTGGATATGTGTTCTTTCCATACCATGTGAAGCATGAACGCCCGGTCCTATTAAAGCACCTTTGATGTTTTGTCCACCTCTTAAAGCAGCAGAAACATCACTACTATAGAATGGATAAATATCAACTGCATATTGTAAATTCTCTCTTTTTGCAAGTTCTATAAATGTAGATGTGATTTCATAGTCATAAGGGCCACTGGAATCTTTCGCACAAATACTGACATCATATTCACTACAAGCTAAATCTTCTCCAATACATCCCATATCTACCGCAATCAATTCATCAACATTTGAATCAACATAGCTACTACCATGCCCCACTTCTTCAAATGTAGAAATCATAAAGTAAAGATTATGTTGAGGTTGAATATGATTTTGTGATAAATATTTCAAAACACCAAAAAGTATCGCAACACTCATTTTATCATCTAAAAATCTTGACTTAATAAATCCTGAATCAGTGAATGTTGTTTTAGGTTCAATCGCAATATAATCACCATTATCAATACCAAGCTTTTTTACATCTTCTTTTGTTTTAACGACTTCATCAAGACGAATATGCATTGTATCACATGATCTTTCTTTGTCTTTAGAATCTTTATAAACATGAGCAGCAGGTGAATTGGAAAGAATTGTTCCTGTATAAACATCATGATTTCTTGTCATAATACGACAATATTCACCATCTAATGTTGGAATAATAGGACCACCAACATTCGTAAAAGCTAAAGTTCCATCATCTTTAATACTTCTGACCATTAATCCTAGTGTATCAACATGAGCACAGAACCCAATTGTATAATCATCTTGTCCATCTACGAATATTTGTAGATTACCTTTTTTAGTCAGTTTTGTTTCAAATCCTAAATTTTGTGCTTCTTTTTGACAATATTCAATGACTTCTTTAGTATAACCAGAAGGACTGTCAATCGCCATAATATCTTTTAAAATAGAAAGTATGTATTCATTCATAAATTTTCTCTTCCTTGATGGGCTGCATTTATAATTTGTGATAAAGTGATTTCATTTAATTTTTGTTTATATTGATATTCAGCAGCATTTAAATAATCAACAATAAAATCTTCTGTTTCCTTAACCTTTAAATGAGAATCAAAAACCTTATCAACCAAATGTGTTGTTTTCACAAAAGGTTCTTTTCCTTCCATAGCTTCAAAAATATCCAATAAAGAAATATTTTCAAGCGATTTTGTTAAAACAAAACCACCACGCTTATTAGCCATAGATTGAATCAAACCAGAAACAACAAGTTGTCTGGTGATTTTTTTAAGATAAGAATCTGATACCGATAGTTTTTCACTCAGTTCATGACTTTTAATGGGTTTATCATTGGCACCTATTAAAAGTAATATACAAATAGCTTGTTCGAAACTCTTTCTAATCTTCATTTTCATCACCTTCTTTTCTATTTTAACAGA